>JANMHH010000371.1:0-4025 GCA_031375065.1 Rubrivivax sp.
GATCACCGCCAAGGCCATGGCCGCCAGCAAGCCGTTGAAGGCCTCGGCTTGTTGTTGCATCTGGCCGCCCACGTCAAAGGTGTAGCCGGGTGGCAGGTTGGTTTCCTTGATCAGCTTTTGCACGTCGTCGCCCACTTCACCGGGGCTGCGGCCCTGCACGCCGGCAAAGACGGCTTCGCGGCGCTGCAGGTTCTGGCGGCGAATGATCTCGGGGTTGAAGACGGTTTCGATGGTCGCCACGCTGTCCAGGCTGATCGGTGTGCCGTCTTTGGCAAAGGCCACCGGCAGGCCCTTGAGCTGATCGATGCGCTGGCGTTCTGACTCATTCAGGCGCAGCACCACGTCGACCTGGTCACCATCCGGCGTGGTCCAGTAGGTGGCGGTTTCGCCGTTGACATAGGCCCGCAGGCTGCTGGCCAGTTGTGGCGCGGTCAGGCCCAGTTCACGCACCGCCCCGGGCTTGATGCGCACGGCGTAGGCCGGCAGGCCGGGCTTGACGCTGCTTTCCACGTCCACCGCGCCCGGGATCTTCTTCACCTTCTCGGCAAACTCGTCGGCCACCTTGGCTAGGCCCTCGGCGTCGTTGCCCAGGATGGCCACGTAGATCGGCCGGTTGAAGCCCACGCTGGCGTCGGTGCCGGGCACTTTGGCAATCAGTTCGCGCATCGCTTCTTCAACCTGCTTCTGGCTGCGCTTGCGGTCCTTCTTGGGCTTGAGCGAGATGTTCAGCCAGGCCTGATTGCGCTGCCCCGCGCCACCCACCCAGGTGGCCAGGTTCTCGATCTCGGGCATGGCGCTGACGATTTCTTCGATCTGGCGCACCTTGGCGTCGGTGCGCTCCAGGCTGCTGCCGACCGGCATGCGCAGCGCCAGCTGCGTGAAGCCCTGATCGGTTTCGGGCACGAACTCGCTGCCGACCAGCGGCGTCAAGCCCAGGGCCAGCACAAAGCTCAGGAAGCCCGCGCCCACCACCACGCCGCGCGGCGTGATGGTGGCGCTGCGAAAGCGCCGTTGGCTGCCTTTGTCTCGTTGCGTGTTGGCCATGAAGCCGCGGCCATAGGTTGGCAGCCATACACGCCAACGGCGCTCGGAAAAGATCCAGTGGATGGAGCGCTCGTACACACGGTGCAGCACATCCATCGCGCGGTCGGTGCCGTTGATCAGGTGGCGCAGGCCCCAGATCTTTTTCAGCCGCGAACTGGGCGGGTCGGCCCAGATGGCGCTGAGCATGGGGTCGAGCGTGAAGCTGACAAACAGGCTGACCAGCACCGCCACCACCACGGTGATGCCAAAGGGGTAGAAAAACTTGCCGATGATGCCGCCCATGAAGGCCACCGGCACAAACACCGCGCAGATGGCGAAGGTGGTCGCCATCACCGCCAGGCCGATTTCGTCGGTGCCTTCACGGGCGGCCGTGAAGTGGTCCTTGCCCATGGCCACGTGGCGCACGATGTTCTCTCGCACCACGATGGCGTCGTCGATCAAGAGCCCGATGCACAGGCTCAGCGCCATCATGGTCATGAAGTTCAGCGTGAAGCCGAAGGCGTACACCGCGATGAAGCTGCTGATCACCGCGATCGGCAGCGTCAGGCCGGTGATGATGGTGCTGCGCCAGCTGTGCAGGAACATGAAGACGATGGCCACGGTGAGCAGCGCGCCTTCGATCAGGGTGTGGCGCAGGCCGGTCAGCGAGTCCTTCACGTAGTCGCTGTTGGCGTTGATCAGGCGCAGTTCCACGTCGGGCGGCAGCGTCTTGCGGATTTCCTCCATGGCCTTTTTGACGCCATCCCCGACGGCCACGATGTTGGCGTCCTGCTGCTTGAAGATGTTGAAGTTGATGGCCTTCTGACCGTTGAGCCGGGCGTGCGAATCGGGCTCGCGTTCACGTTCCACCAGCGTGCCCATGTCGGCCAGGGTCAGCGACAGGTTGCCGCGCTTGGCCACCACCAGGCCTTCGAACTGACGCGGGTCGCGCACGCGGCCTTCGATGCGCAACAGCGCGTCTTGCGTGTTGTTGGAGATCACGCCCACCGGCTGGTCGGCGTTGGCTGCGGCCAGCGCGCTGGCGATCTCGGCCGGCGTGACACCGTAGGCGCGCAGGCGCACCGGGTCCAGATCGACGCGGACCTCGCGCACCGTCAGGCCCTGGATCTCGACCCGCGCCACGCCCTCGACACGCTGCAGCCGCTTGCCGACGGCCTGGTCGCCCAGGATGGACAGCTCGCGCGCGCTGCGGGTTTTGGACACCAGCGCCATGTTGACCACCGGCTGGTTGTTGTCGTTGTTCCAGCGCGCAATGCTGGGCTGCTTCACATCCCGCGGAAAGCCCGCCTGCACGGCAGCCACCCGGTCGCGAACCTCTTGCATGGCCTTGCCCATGTCGGCGTCCAGCGCAAATTCCACGCTCATGGTGCCCTGGCCTTCGCCACTGCGCGAGGTGATGCGCTTGACCCCGGCGATGCTGTTGACCGCCTCTTCGATCGGCTTGATGACTTCGCGCTCCACCGCCTCGGGGCTGGCGCCGGGGTAACGCACTTCCATCCAGGCACCGGGAAAGCTGATGTCGGGCATCTGCTCCACACCCAGCTTGCTGTAGCTGAAGATGCCCAGCACACACAAGGCCACCATCACCATGGCCGCAAAAACCGGGTTGTTGATGGATACGCGGGTCATCCACATGTTGGCCTCCTCGTGCTGGCGTTGCCGTTGGGGCCGCTCACTTCAGCACCGGCGTGGACGCCGCGGCCGAAGCCACCGGCGCCGACTTGGCCGCCACCACGCTGGCCTTGGCGCCTTCGCGCAGGTTCTCGAAACGCGCCGCCAGCACCTGGCTTGCAGGGGTGACACCTTGCAGCACCTCGACCCGACCTTCGCGATCATCGCGGCGGCCCAAGGAGACGGCGCGGCGCGCCAGCGCACCGTTTTCGATCACCCAGACGTGGTCTTGTCCGCTGGTCTTGCCCACCGCCGCGGCGGGCAGGGTCAGGCGGTCGGTGTCGTCCAACAAGGTGGCACGGGCCAGCGCGTATTGCCCGGCGCGCAGCGTTTCCTTGGGGTTGGCCAACTCGATCGTCACGCCAATGCTGCGCGTGCCCGGCTCGGCGGCCGGTGCAATGCGGGCCACCCGGCCGGCCACCGGCTTGTCGACCCCTTCAACCTGCACCTGCACCGCCATGCCCGGGCTGAGCCGGGCCACTTCGTGGGTGCCGATGCTGCCGGCCAGTTCCAGCTTGGCCAGGTCGACGATGGTCAGGATGTGCTGCTCGACGCTGACCTTTTCACCCGGCAGCACATGGCGCTTGGCCACGATGCCCGAGATTGGCGCCTGTAGCGAAGCTTCACGCAGGCCGACGCGGGCGGTTTCCAGTGAAGCCTGGGCGGCACCCAGGTTGGCGCGCGCGGTGTCCATGGCGGCGCGCGAATTTTCCAGCGCAATGGCCGAGATGAACTGCTGCTGCGCCAGGCGCTCGTTGCTGGCGTGGGTGCGCTCGGCCTGCACCATGGCGGCCCGGATGGACTCCAGGTTGGCACTGCGTTCGGCCACGCGGGTGTTGAGCTCGGCCAACTCAATCCGGCCCAAGGTTTGGCCAGCCTGCACGCGGCTGCCCTCGGCCACCGTCAAAGCCAGCAGGGTGCCGCCGGCCTTGGCCCGAACCAGCGCGGTCTGCGGCGCCACCAGCGGGCCGGAGAACTCCACCAGGCCCGGCAACCGCGCCAACGTGGGTTGCACCACCTCCCGGGCTACAAATTCCAGCGGCACGTCGGGCTTCTTGTCGCCTTTGCCGTCTTTTTTGGCTTCGGCCTTCTTCGGGCCCGAGTCGGCTTTGGCCTGCGCGCCTGGCAATTGCACCATGCCGGTGAACACCGCCACACCGGCACCTGCTCCCACCACGACCAGCGCCGCAACGCCAGCGATCCATTTTGGGTTCACGAAGGAAGCCCTCCTGCTTCAGCCTGCCCCACCTGGGTTCAGCGCCGAGCCGCAGTGTAGGCAAGCACGTTGCCCGGTGGACAGGGTTGCGATG
>JANMHH010000536.1:0-3356 GCA_031375065.1 Rubrivivax sp.
CAAAGCGTGGCCATCCAGGACGCACTGCAACTGGACAAGCTGGTCGAACGCAGCCGCGTCCACACCGGCTTGGCTGTCGCGCTGGCCTGCGCCGTGGCCATGTGGGCGCTGCTGCGCTTCACCACCCACGGTTTCGAGATCCGCGCCGTGGGTTCAGGCCCGCGCGCCGCGGCCTTTGCCGGCATGCCGGTGGGCTGGGTGACGGTGAAGGTGGCGCTGCTGTCGGGCGCATTGGCCGGGCTGGCCGGCGCGGTGGAAGTGGCCGGGCGCGCCGGTTACGTCACCTTGGACATGAGCCCGGGCTATGGCTACACCGGCATCGTGATTGCCATGCTGGCCGCGCTGCACCCGTTGGGCGTGGTGGCAGCGGCCATCTTTGTGGCCGGCATCCTGGTGGGGGCCGACAGCATGAGCCGCGTGGTGGGCGTGCCCACCTACATCGCCGACGTCATCGTCGCGGTGGCGCTGATCTCGGTGCTGGTGGCCACGATGTTCACGCAGTACAGGCTGCGCCGCTCATGAACCAGCTGCTGACATGAACGAGCTGCTGGACCTGCTGAGCGCAGCACCCTTCTGGGTCAGCGTGCTGCGCATCGCCACGCCATTGATCCTGGGCACGCTGGGCGTGCTGCTGTGCGAGCGCGCCGGTGTGCTCAACCTGGGCATCGAAGGCATCATGGTGGCCGGCGCTTTCACTGGCTGGCTGGCGGTCTACCTGGGCTTGCCGCTGTGGGGCGGGGTGGCGGTGGCCGCGCTCACCGGCGCGCTGCTGGGGCTGCTGCACGGCGTGCTGACGGTGACGCTGGCGCTGTCACAACACGTCGCCGGCCTGGGCCTGACATTGCTGGCCACCGCATTGGCCAGTTATGCCTACCGCGTGAGTTTCCCGAAAGTCGACACGCCGCCCAGCATCCAGGCCTTCGAGCCCATGAGCTGGCTGCCCATCCCGGTCTTGAACGCCCAAACGCCGCTGACGCTGCTGGCCTTGCTGCTGGTGCCGGCCATCGCCTGGCTGCTGTACCGCACGCCGCTGGGCTTGGCCATCCGCACCGTCGGCGAAAACCCGGCCGCCGCAGAAGGCCAGGGCCTGAGCGTCACGCGGCTGCGCATCGGCGCCATCGTGGCGGGCTCGGCGTTGATGGGCGTGGCCGGTTGTTTCCTGACGCTGGCGGCCTTCAACGCCTTTTTCTTCAACATGGTCAACGGCCGCGGATGGGTGTGTGTGGCGCTGGTGGTGTTTGCCTCGTGGCGGCCGGGCAAGGCCTTGCTGGGCGCGCTGCTGTTTGCCCTCTTCGACGCGCTGCAACTGCGCCTGCAGCAGGCCGGTGGCGGTGTGCTGGGGCTGGAGCTGCCCTATCAGGTCTACCTGATGCTGCCCTATGCGATGGCCATCGTGGCGCTGATCGTGATGGCGCGGCGGGCCCAGGTGCCGCAGGCCTTGATGAAGCCGTATCGGGCGGGGGAGCGCTGACGGCACTTGGACTGGAGGCGCAAGAGCGGGTCCTGCTTGCGCTGCGGGCAAGCCGGCCTCATTCGAGTTCGGCTTTTGCTGCGGCGAACCCCCTAGATCCGGAAGCCCGAACTGCACAGTTGTGCAGGTCACGGGCCCCTTTGTTGCCCATAAGCCAACGCCACAAGTTTGGACCCATTCAGGTCAAGACAGGGAGCGTTAGTCCCATGGGTCATTTGTATCAAAGCCTTTACAGGTGAGCAGCACAGTCGGCAACTGGACCTACGGGTACGACGCCAACGGCAATCGCCTGCAGGCCAGCAGCCCAGGCTCTGGCACCCGCGTTTACACCGTCGCGGCCAACAGCAACCGACTGCAGGCGCTGAGCAACCCGGCGCGTTCGTTGAGCCACGACGAAGCAGGCAACGGGACCTACGACAACGAGAATCTGGGCAGCCGGGCGTGGCTTGCCGGCTACAACCCGGCAGGGCGCATGCACTATCTGAACGGCTACAGCGCGGGCTGGAACAATGCGACCTACCAGTCCTACTACTACAACACACAAGGCCAGCGCGTAGCCAAGTGGTCTCACTTCCAGCCGCTTCCATCCGTGGGTACCGCTTTCATGTACGACCAGCAAGGACAGATGCTTGGCGAGTACGACATTTCGACTGGCGCAGCCAAGCGCGAGTACATCTGGCTGCAAGGCACGCCCGTGGCGGTGATTGCGTATGACTTGGCCAGTGCCAACGACCCGGCGCCGGTGTTTTTCATCCAGACCGACCACCTGGACACGCCGGGGGTGGTGCTGGACCGCAATGGCGCGCAGCGCTGGAGCTGGGTGGCGCTGCCGTTTGGTGACGGCAGCCCGTCGACCAACCCGGTGGGGCTGGGTGAGTTTGAGCTGAACCTGCGCATGCCTGGGCAGTACTTTGACAAAGAGAGTGGGTTGAGTCAGAACTGGCATCGGGACTACGATGCGGGGTTGGGGAGGTATACCCAGTCCGATCCCATCGGGCTGGCGGGGGGGATCAATACCTATGGATATGCCTTCAGCCAACCGACCAAGTATGTCGACCCGGATGGCTTGAACCCCGCCGCTGCGGGCCTTTGCCTGATTCCTGGTGTTGGATGGGCAGGTTGTGCTGCGGCTGGTGCCGCTGCGGTAGGTGGTGCGATCCTGATGTCGCCCCCGGGACGACGCGCGATGAAGAGCATCGCGCAGAAGATCGAAGACTTGTGTACCCCCGGCGACCCGTGCGAAGAGCAGGCACAGAAGGATGAAGATATGTGCCGGCGAACGACCATTCAAGGAACCGGCCCTCGCGCTCGCTGCTGGGCAAGTGTTCAAGAGCGATTTAGTGCCTGCAGGGACGGCCGCTCGCTCCCTCCGTTGGTAATGTGGTGAAGCATGAATATTCGTGAGGTAGCAGAGCCGATCGCTAGGCGTCAACTCATGATGGGCACAGAGCCTGTCGTCGTCAGCATTGGCAAGCCCGAACCCTTCGACGACAACGCGGACTTTTTCTGTCCTTATTCGATTGAGTACGCGGGTAAGAGGAAGGTCAGCTACGCTGGGGGAATGGATGCCGTGCAGGCCTTGCAGCTGGCCATGAAGAAGATCGGAAGCGACCTCGCTTACTTGGCCAAAACCGAAGGTGTTCCGATTGGCTGGCTCCAAGATACGCCAGGCGAGACGGGCTTTTGAGCGCTCAAGAAGAGGAAGATCGTCAGGCTGTGCCTACTGCTCCGACGGTCTCGACCGCCCTAGCCGCCGAAACGATCTCAATGCCTTGATGACTGCCCACGAGCCTTGGGGTCACGTCTTGCCTTTTGCCCCCGCGGCCTTCTTGCCCTTGTCCTCGGGGTCGATGAACCCGATGGGCCGCTTGGGCGGATCGGGCGG
>JANMHH010000001.1:0-18460 GCA_031375065.1 Rubrivivax sp.
CGCTACCCCGTACCCGAACTGCAGGACCTGCCCGACGACATGCGTCAACGCATCCTGGAAGTTCAGCACAAGGCCGGCTTCGTGCCCAACGTCTTTTTGGCCCTGGCCCACCGGCCAGCCGAGTGGCGCGCCTTCATGGCCTACCACGACGCGCTGCTGCTGAAGGAGACCGGCGGCCTGAGCAAGGGCGACCGCGAGATGATCATCGTCGCCACCTCGGCGGCCAACCACTGCCTGTACTGCGTGGTGGCGCACGGCGCTATTCTGCGCATCTACGAAAAAAAGCCGTTGGTGGCCGACCAGGTGGCCGTCAACTACCGCAAGGCCGACATCGCACCACGCCAGCGCGCCATGCTGGACTTTGCGATGAAGGTCTGCCACGAGTCGCACACCATCGAAGACGCCGACCTGCAGGCCTTGAAGGCCCACGGCTTCAGCGACGAAGATGCCTGGGACATCGGCGCCATCACCGCCTTCTTCGGCCTGAGCAATCGCATGGCCAACCTCAGCGGCATGCGCCCCAATGACGAGTTCTACCTGATGGGCCGGGTGCCCAAAATCAAATCCTGATGCGCAAGGCCTGAAGCGCAAGGCTGGATGCGCACAGCCTGCTGCACCGGTCTGAACCGCGCACCCGTTCCCAGACCCACAACGACCAGGAGACGCACCGTGAACCCACTTTCCCTGATGGCCGCCAGCGTGGCGGCGTCGGCCCTGCTGGCCTCGTGTGCGAACACGCCCACCCGGCTTGAATCCAAGGCGGTGACCATCCAGCGCACGGCCAACGGGGTGCCACACATCAGCGCACCCGACATGCACACGCTGGCTTACGGCGTGGCCTATGCGCACGCCCAGGACAACATCTGCCAAACGGCGCAGCAGCTGGTGACAGTGCGCGGTGAAAGGGCTCGCACCTTCGGTGCCAGCGGCAGCGCATTGCTGGGCCGGCGGGTTTTTTCCAACGAGCAGATTGACCTCTTCATCGCGGCCCACATGGACGACGGCGCACTCGAGCGGGCCTGGTCACAAACCAGCGCCGACGCGCAGGCCATGCTGCGCGGCTATGTGGCCGGCTACAACCGCTATGTGACCGACAACGCCAGCACCCTGCCGGTGGCGTGCAAAGGGCAGGCCTGGGTCCAACCCATGACGCTGGCACAGCTCCGCCGGCTGGCTGAAGTGAGCAGCGTGCAGGCCGGCATCGCTGCGCTGGCCGACGCTTTGCTGGCTGCGCAGCCACCCGCCAAGAAGACCGCACTGGCCGTGCCCGTCAACTTGGCTGACGCCGAACAACATGCCCGCGACATCGGCCTGCTGGACCCGCCGCTGGGCTCCAACGCCTGGGCCTTTGGCAAGGACGCCACCGGCACCGGCCAAGGCCTCTTGGTGGGCAACCCGCACTTTCCGTGGGCCGGCGTCAACCGCTTCTGGCAGATGCACCTGACCATTCCAGGGCGTTTTGACGTGATGGGTGCGTCCACCGGCCACAGTGCCGTGGTCCACATTGGCTTCAACAAGGATGTGGCGTGGTCTCACACCGTCTCCACCGGCAAACGCTTCACCGTGCATGAGCTGAGCCTGGTGCCCGGTGACGCCACCTCTTACCTGGTGGACGGCCAAGCCGAAAAAATGAGTTCGCGCACCATCGCCGCCATGAGCCGCGGCGACGACGGCCTGTTCACCATGAAGTCGCAGACCGTGTGGTCCACCCGCTGGGGCCCGGTCATCTCAGCGCCGCGCCTGGGCCTGGGCTGGACCGAAGCCCGCGCCTACGCCTTGCAAGACGCCAACACCGGCAATGCGCGCAGCACCGACAGCTGGCTGGCCTTTGCCAGCGCCACAAAGGTGCAGGACCTGCACGCGGCGCACCGCAACCTGGGTGTGCCGTGGGTCAACACCATTGCTGCCGACCGCCACGGCAACGCCATGTACACCGACGTCAGCGTGGTGCCGGATGTCGACGCGGCGCAACTGGCCGCCTGCAAACCCAGCCCGCCAGCGGCTGGGCTGCTCGGGCCTACCGGCATCGTGGTTCTGGACGGCAGCAAGAGCGCCTGCGGGTGGAAGCGCGACGCCAACTCGCCAGTGCCGGGCCTGACCCCGATTCAGCGCATGCCGCTGGCCATTCGCACCGACTGGGTCCACAACAGCAACGACGGCTTTTTCTACACCCACCCGCAGCAGCGGTTCGAAGGCATTTCACCGATGGTGGGCGACGACGTGCTGCGCCGGCCGCGCACCCGATCAGGCTTGATCGAGGTGCCGGAGCTGCTGGCCCGCGGCCCGGTCACCCTGCAGACGGCGCAAGCCCAGTTGTTCGCCAACCGCAACCTGTTGGCCCGCGTGGTGTTGCCCGACCTGTTGAGCGCCTGCGCCACCGGCGACGGTGCGCCCACCGCCGAGGCCAAAGACGGCTGCGCGGCGCTGCGCGGCTGGGACCGCAACAACAACGTCGAATCGCGTGGCGCCCACCTGTTTCGCGAATTCTGGCAAGCCGCCAGCGTGGTGCCGGGTGTCTACCGCGTGCCTTATGACAAGGCTCAACCCGTGATCACCCCGATGGGGCTGAAGATGGACGACACCACGGTGTCAGCCAAGGTCTGGGACGCCCTGACGCAAGCGGTCAAAAAAGTGCGCAGCGCCGGCTTTGCGCTGGACGCCACCTTGGGCAGCGTGCAACGGCCTTTGATCAACGAAGAAGCCATTGGTCTGCATGGCGGCATTGAAATCGAGGGCGTGCTCAACAACCTGGGCAATCAGTTTGTGCAGGGCATCGGTGCCAAAGGGCTGCGCATCGATTACGGCAGCAGCTACATCCAGAGTGTCACCTTTGATGGGCGCGGCCCGCTGGCCCAGGCGGTGCTGACCTATGGTCAAAGCACCGACCCGAACTCACCCCACGCCACCGACCAGATGCGCCTCTTTGCTGCCAAACAGTGGCCGCAATTGCCCTACCACGCCGAGGACGTGGCCCGCCAGCGGGTGGGTGAGATCCTGCGCCTGCTGGTCCGGCCGTAACGGCCCCCAAAAACAAAAGGTCCCAGCTGCAGCAGCTGGGACCTCAGGGTGCCGACCCATTTCTGGGCTTGTCAGGCCGCCTGCTGCAGTGCCCGAATGCGGTCTTCAATCGGCGGGTGGCTCGACATCAGCGCCATCATGCCGCTGGGCTTGCCGCTGATGCCCATGGCGGCCATGCTCTGCGGCAGCTGACCGGGGTCCAGACCGCCCAAACGGGCCAGCGCGTTGATCATCGGTTGCTTGCGGCCCATCAGCGCGGCAGCACCCGAGTCGGCGCGGTACTCACGCTGACGCGAGAACCAGGCCACCACCACGGCTGCCAGCACACCCAGCACGATGTCAAGCACGATGGTGGTGACGTAGTAGCCAATGCCCACGCCGTCGCGGTCGTTCTTGAGGATGACCTTGTCGACGAAGTAGCCGATCACGCGCGACAGGAAGACCACAAAGGTGTTCATCACACCCTGGATCAACGCCATGGTGATCATGTCGCCATTGGCCACGTGCGCCACTTCGTGCGCGATCACGGCTTCCACCTCTTCGCGGCTCATGCTGTGCAGCAGTCCGGTCGACACCGCCACCAGCGCCGAGTTCTTGAACGCACCGGTGGCAAAGGCGTTGGCCTCACCGTCGTAGATGGCCACGTCGGGCATGCCGATGTTGGACTTCTTGGCAAAGCCTTCCACGGTGCTGACGATCCAGCGGTGGGTGGGGTCGGCGCTGTCGTTGATGAGCTTGGCGCCAGTTGACCACTTGGCCATTGGCTTGCTGATCAGCAGCGAGATGATCGCGCCGCCAAAGCCCATCAACGCCGCAAAACCCAGCAGCATGCCCAGGTTCAGGCCATTGGCGGTGAGGAAACGGTTGACGCCAAGCAGGCTCGCGGCAATGCCCAGCACCAGCATGACAGCCAGGTTGGTGACAACAAACAGCAGGATGCGTTTCATGGCGTTGGCGGCCTCCGGTGCCGCAGTGAATTCCTAACAGGAATGGATGTTAGGGCTGACCCGCCACTTTCAAGCAGGCCCATTCACCCTAGGGGTTTCACGAGGGTGACACCCGCGCAGGGCCGCAAAACCGGCCGCAGCCTAGCGGCGCAAGCGAACCTGTGTCGGCTTGTCGGTCGGCAACAGTTCGAACTGGTCGCTGAGTTGGGCAAATAGTTTCAGTGACGAGCTGTTTTTGCCCAGCAGCTGCGACTCGCGCAGGCGTTGCACCGCCACATTCAGCGCCAGGTTCTTGCCAGCGGCCAGTTCCGGTAGGCAGGCCAGCACGGCCTGCACCGAGGTGCCCGAGGCTTGGGCTGCGCCGCTTGGCGGACGACTGGCCGCATGACCGGCCGCATGACCGGCCGCACGACCGGCCGCATGACTGGCTGTACCACCCGCTGAACCGCCATCCGCAGCGGGTCTGGCAACGGCCGCAACCGCAGCCACGCCACCCGCTTCCCGGGCCCCCGTGTCCCCAGCGCCGGCAGACTTTCGCGCTGCGGTTTTGCGCGCAGCGGGCTTGGCCGCCGGCTTGCTTTGGGGCGCGGTCTGCGTGTCTTCAACGGCGGTCTCCTGGGTTGGCGCGGCACGCGCGCTCGCCCGGGCCGCCACTTTGCGCGCCGCTGGCACCTTCTTGGCGGCCACGACTTTGACAACGGCCGGCGCAGGCTCGGCGGTCTTGCGGACCGCCTTGCGGGCGGTCTTGCGGGCCGGTTTTCCGGCCGCCACGTCGCCCGGGCCGGCCTTGTGGTGCTCGAGCACCGTGAAGTCGTCGTAGACGTCCTGCGTCTCGTCTGCCGTCTTGCCCTTTTGACCGATGCCGCGCACCACGCAGCCTTTTTCGCGCAGGCGGTGCACCAGCGGCGCAAAGTCGGAGTCCGACGAGGCGATCACCACCACGTCGGGCCGTTCGGCCAGCACCAGGTCGATGGCGTCCACCGCCAGCGCAATGTCGGTGCTGTTCTTGCCGGCCGCCAGGTTGACCATCGGTTTGATGCCCAGGCGCTTGAAGGCCGCCTGGTTGCTGACCGCACTTTCGGCCGTGCAGTAGGCGCGGCGCACGTGCAGCCCGCCGTGCTGGTTGAGCAGCAGGCGCACAGCCTGTTCCATCACATCGACCGACACGTTGTCGGCGTCGATCAGCAGCATCACTCGGTCTTGGCTCATGGGTGGACTTTACTCGGCGATGAAGTGGCGCATCAGGGCCAAGGCGCGCTCCGGCGCGTCTGCCAGCACGCCATGGCCGGCGTCGGCAAATTCTTCGTACTGCAGCAGGTGCGCGGGCAGCAGCGTGGCCATCTCGCGCTGGTTCTCGAGGGGCAGCATGGGGTCCAGGGAACCGCCCATCAGCAGGGTCGGGCAGCGCACGCGGGCCAGGTCGGCGCGCAGGTCGAAGGTGCTGCCTTCGCCACCGGCGCGGCTGAACCAGCGGGTGGCCTCGGCGTTGCGCACCTGCCGCTGCAGGGCCTGGGGGTCGGCCGGTGCTTGGGTGTACAGCGGCAGGGCCAGGCGAAGCCAGTCGTCCAGCACCTGTGGGCTGGTGTCGCCCTTGATCAATCGGCGCCGAGCCAGGTTGCCGACCTCGGTACCGCCCAGGGCCTCAAACAGCGCCACGCGACGCTCCGTGAAGGCACCTCCGCGCGCGGCAGTGCTGATCAGGATCAACTTGCCCGGGTGCTCGGGGTGCCGGGTGGCGTAGGCCTGGGCCACGATGCCACCGAAACTGGCCCCCAGGACCACGGGTTTGACGATCCCCAAGGTGTCGCAGAAGGCCCGCACATCGTCAGCCCACTGGGCCAGCGTCCACAGCGCCTGCGGCCCATGTTCACTGCGGCCATTACCACGGTGGTCCAGGAAGACCAGCTGGGCCACGTCGCCCAGCGCGGACCACTCGGGTCGGTAGTGGGAGTGGTCGGCGCCAGGGCCACCGTGCAGGAACAGCACCGTCGGGCGGCGGCGCATCTGCGGCCCGTCGGGCACCAGTTCCGGCCCTTCGACGTCAAAGAAGAGTCGTATGCCGTTGACGGTGACGTGCATGCGCGGCCCTAGGCCAGCCGCCAGTTCAGGGTTTCGCCGGCGCGCAGCGGCTTGATGGTGGCGTCGCCAAAGGGCAGCGATTCGGGCAAGGTCCAGGGTTCGCGGCGCAAGGTCACCGTTCCGGTGTTCAGTGGCAGGCCGTAAAACGCCGGGCCATGCAGGCTGGCAAAACCTTCCAGCTGATGCAACGCACCGGCGGCCTCAAACGCCTCGGCATACAGCTCCAGCGCCGCCGGCGCGGTGTAGCAGCCGGCACCGCAGACACTCTGTTCCTTCAACGCCGCCGCATGCGGGGCGCTGTCGGTGCCCAAAAAGAATCGGCCGCTGTCCGAAATGGCGGCTTGCACCAAGGCCAGGCGGTGATGTTCCTTCTTCAGCACCGGCAAGCAGTAGTAGTGAGGGCGCAGCCCGCCCATGAACAGCGCGTTGCGGTTGTAGAGCAGGTGGTGCGCGGTGATGGTGGCGGCCGTGAAGGTGTCACTGCCTTGCACATAGGCGGCGGCGTCGGCGGTGGTGATGTGCTCGAACACCACTTTCAATTCGGGCATGTCGCGCCGCAAGGGCTGCATCACGCGGTCGATGAAAACGGCTTCGCGGTCGAAGATGTCGATGTCGGGGTCGGTGACTTCGCCATGCACCAACAGCAGCAGGCCTTCGCGCTGCATGGCTTCCAGCGTGGCGTAGGTCTTGCGCACGTCGGTAACGCCGGCGTCGCTGTTGGTCGTGGCCCCAGCCGGGTAGAGCTTGAGCGCCACCACACCCGCGTCACGGGCCCGGCGAATTTCGACGGGTGGCGTGTTGTCGGTGAGGTAGAGCGTCATCAAGGGCTGAAAGTCGCTGCCCGGGCCGGCCTGTGGCAGCGCGGCCTGAATGCGCTGGCGGTAGGCCAAAGCGGCTGCGGCCGTGGTGACCGGCGGGCGCAGGTTGGGCATGACGATGGCGCGCGCAAACTGCCGCGCCGTGGCGGGCAGGACGGCCGCCAAGGCGGCGCCGTCGCGCAGGTGAAGGTGCCAGTCGTCGGGGCGACGGATGGTGAGGATGTTGCTCATGCTTCGCATTGTCGCTTGGGCTGCATCAGCGACTCGACACCCTGCAAGCTTTGAATGTGGCGACGCTGGTGGTGCGGGCGAAATGTTGCTGCGCTGCACCCCTGTGCGGGCGGGCGGACGTGTGGGCGTGCGCGAGCGCAGATGCGCTACGGACGGCGCCTCACCACTGTGGAACTGTCGGCGCCTAGGGCACCGCTCGCCCGACGATCAGTGCGCCAGGATCTTGGACAAAAAGTCGCGCGCGCGCGGCGAGCGTGCTTCGGGGCTGCCGAAGAAGTCTTCCTTCTTGCAGTCTTCGACGATCTTGCCGGCGTCCATGAAGATCACGCGGTGGCTGACCTTTCGTGCAAAGCCCATCTCGTGGGTCACGACCATCATGGTCATGCCCTCCTGGGCCAGCTGCACCATCACGTCCAGCACTTCGCCCACCATTTCGGGGTCGAGCGCCGATGTCGGCTCGTCGAACAGCATCACGATGGGGTCCATACTGAGTGCGCGGGCAATCGCCACACGCTGCTGCTGGCCGCCCGAGAGCTGACCCGGGAACTTGTCCTTGTGCGCCATCAGGCCCACCCGGTCCAGCATCTTCATGCCGCGGGTCAGCGCATCGGCCTGGTTGCGGCCCAGCACCTTGATCTGCGCCAGCGTGAGGTTTTCGGTGACGCTCAGGTGCGGAAAAAGCTCGAAGTGCTGGAACACCATGCCGACGCGGCTGCGCAGTTTGGGCAGGTCGGTCTTGGGGTCGGAGATGCTGATGCCGTCGACCGTGATGTCGCCCTTCTGAAAAGGCTCCAGCGCGTTGACGGTCTTGATCAGGGTGCTCTTGCCGCTGCCCGAAGGGCCGCACACGACCACCACTTCACCTTTCTTGATGGTGGTGCTGCAGTCGGTCAGCACCTGAAGCTGCCGTACCACTTGCTGACGTTCTTGATGTCGATCATGGGGCGTCCTAACGGATGATGGCGATTCTGTTCTGCAAGCGGCGCACCAGCATGCTGAGCGAGAAGCAGATGATGAAGTAGACGACGGCGGCCACCAGATAGGTCTCCACCGGCCGATTGAAGTTCTTGCCCGCGATCTCAAAGCCCTTGAGCAGGTCGTAGGCGCCAATGGCGTAGACCAGCGAGGTGTCCTGGAACAGGATGATGGTCTGCGTCAGCAGCACCGGCAGCATGTTGCGGAAGGCCTGCGGCAGGATGATCAGCTGCATGGTCTGCTGGTAGTTCATGCCCACCGCATAACCCGCGTGGACCTGCCCCTTGGGCACGCTTTGAATGCCGGCCCGCATGATCTCGCTGTAGTAGGCCGCCTCGAACAAGGTGAAGGTGATCATGGCCGAGATCTCTGCGCCCAAGGGGCGCCCGGTCAGCAGCGGGATCAGCAAGAAGAACCACAGGATCACCATCACCAGCGGAATGCTGCGCATGGTGTTGACGTAAGCCGCCGCAGGCGTCACCAACCAGGGCTTGCCCGACAGGCGCATCAGCGCCAGCGCGGTACCCAGGACGATGCCGCCGATCATCGCAATCAGCGTCAGCTGAACACTGAAGATCAAGCCCTTGAGCACAAAGCTGGAGACCACGCCCCAGTTCAGGAAGGTGAAATCGAGGTTCATGTCACTTGGCCCCGATCATGCCGGGCACGCGAACCCGGTTTTCCACCAACAGCGCCAAGCGGTTGATGGTGAAGGCGGAGATGAAGTACAGCCCCGTGACCGCCAAATACATCTCGACGTTGCGCGAGGTTTCTTCACCCGCCTGCATCGCAAACATGGTCAGCTCGGCGATGCTCACCGCAAAGGCCACCGACGAGTTCTTGATGATGTTCATGCTCTCGCTGGTGAGCGGCGGAATGACGATGCGAAAGGCCATCGGCAGCAGCACGTAGCGATAGGTCTGCGGCAGCGTCAGCCCCACGGCCAGACCGGCATAACGCTGGCCCTTGGGCAAGGCCTGGATGCCCGCCTTGACCTGCTCTGAAATGCGCGCACTGGTGAAAAAGCCCAGCGCAAAAACCACCAGGATGAAGCTGGGAAAGGCCTGCAGCGGCTTGAAGATGGACGGCAGCACGTGGTACCAAAGAAAGATCTGCACCAGCAACGGGATGTTGCGGAACAGCTCGGTCCACGCGTTGCCCAGGGCCACCAGCCAGCGGTTGGGCGCGGTGCGAAAGATGCCCATCATCGAGCCCACACCCAGGGCCACCACCATGGCCAGCAAACCCACGCTCAGCGTCCAGCCCCAGGCCGACAGCAGCCAATTCAAATAGGTGATGTCGCCACCGCTGCCAAAGCAGCTTTTGACCATGTCGACCGATGTGGTCTCTTTGCAAAAGACCTGCCAATCCCATGTGGCCACACGGCCCTCCTGTCTGCCCAACGCGGTACAAGCGGGGCCGGCTGTTCAGACCGGCCCCGTTGGCGCTTTTTTACTTCTTGGCGTAATCCTCAACCGGCTTGTCGTTGGGATTGGCCCAGGCGGCCTTGGTGGCGTCGCTGGCCGGCAAACCCACCCGCGTGTTGCTCGGCGGGATCGGCTGCACAAACCACTTGTCGTAGGCCTTGGCCATGTCGCCCGACTTGACCATGGCCACGATGCTCTCGTCGACCGCCTTCTTGAAGGCCGGGTCGTCCTTGCGCATCATGATGGCGATCGGTTCCACCGACAGCACTTCGCCGACGATGCGGTAGTCAGCCGGCGCCTTGCTCTTGGCGATGTTGCCGGCCAGGATCTGGCCGTCCATCACAAAGGCGTCGGCACGGCCGGTTTCCAGCAGCAGGAAGCTGTCGGCGTGGTCCTTGCCGAAAACTTCCTTGAAGTCCACGCCCGTGCCGCGCTCGTGCTTGCGCAGCAGTTGCACAGACGTGGTGCCGGTGGTCGTGGCCACGTTGCGGCCATTGAGCTGCGCAATGCCGGTGATGCCCGAGTTGGCCTTGACGGCGATGCGAACCTCTTCAACGAAGGTGGTGACCGCAAAGCTCACGTCCTTTTGCCGCGTGGCGTTGTTGGTGGTGGAGCCGCACTCGATGTCGACGGTGCCGTTTTGCACCAGCGGAATGCGGTTTTGCGAGGTCACGGGCTGGTACTTGATGTCCAGCCTGGCCAGACCCAGCTTCTTTTGCACGTCAGCCAGCACCCGGGTGCAGACTTCGACGTGAAAACCGGCGTACTTGCCATCACCCAGGGTGTAGCTCAGCGCACCCGAAGATTCACGCACGCCCATCGTGGCAGCCTGCGCTTCCTTGATCTTGGCCAACGTGTCTGCCTGAGCAACACCGCCTGCCAACAGGGCCAAAGCGGCCAAAGTCATCACCGACTTGTTCATCAAAAACTCCTGAGTTTCAAAACTTTCATGGCGTGCCAGGCCAAACAATCGCACGATGCGGGCATGGGCGCGGACTCTAAGGGCGCAGCACGCTTCGTGCCAATGCCGATAAACGCAGGGGTCATGTCGGGCCCGCATTCCTGCCTAGGGTTGACCCTGAGAACCCAGGTAATCCCACAGCGCCTGCACGCCGGGTTTGCTGTGGCGCGCGACTTCGGGGCGCTCGCGGTAGATGCGCACCTCCATCGTCAGCTCCAGCAGCGGGCTGGCAGCTGGCGACACTGACGCCGACACCAGCCGGCGCGCCTTCAGTTCCTTGCGCACGCTGCTGTGCGGCAGGAAGGCCACGCCGTGCCCTTCCAGGGCCATCGCCTTCAGACCTTCGGCCATGTCGGTCTCGTAAATGGGTTCCAGGTGCAGCGGCTCACCGGCCTGTTTCAGGATGACCTCGACCAGGCGGGCCATGTAAGCGCCAGAGGCGTAGCCCAGAAAGGGCACCCGCTCAGTGGCCTTGCCGGGCAGCACAAACAGCGGCTGGCCGTCGGGCCCAGCCTTGGCGTAAGGCGCCAGCGACTCGCTGGACACCAGCAGCATCTCGTAGCGGTCGGCGGCCAGCGGCAGCGGCTGGCTGGGGTGGTGGTAGGCGATCAACAGGTCGCAGCCGCCTTCGGTCAGGCGCATCACGGCGTCGTGTACGTTCAGCGCCGTCAGACGGCTCTTGACCGCGCCAAAGTTCTGCCGCAGGTCCATCAGCCAATGCGGGAAAAAAGTGAAGGCCAGGGTGTGCGGCACCGCAAACTCGAGCATGTCCTGGCCGGCGGCCTGGTGGCTGCGCATCATGTTGCGGGTGGCCTGCAGCGAATCCAGCATCTCCAGCGCCTGAGCATGCAGCGTTTCGCCGGCCGCCGTCAAGCGGGTGGGGTAGGACGACCGGTCGACCAGGTCAATGCCGGCCCAGGCTTCCAGTGCCTGGATGCGGCGCGAAAAAGCCGGCTGCGTGACATGGCGCAGCTGGGCCGAGCGCGAAAAGCTGCGCGTCTCGGCCAGGCTCACGAAGTCTTCCAGCCATTTGGTTTCCATGGCTGGGCAGTGTATCGGCGGGGCGTACCGCAAGCCCTTGGGGCTGGCCCGGGGAACGGCCCTGGCAGCAGCGCTGGGAGCACTCTGAAAGCCGCTCCTCGGCGGCGCCGGTTCCGCCCGTTACACGCGCGGCCATTTGCCGACTAGCATTCGCCCTGTCTCATCCCATGGAGTCTCTATGAGCCACTTGCACCAGTTTGTGATGTCCCTGTTTGTGATGGCGGCTGCAGCCAGCCCGGCGTGGGCCGCCAGCTCGGCCTCTTCCGCCTCGTCGGAATCGGTCGGCAGTTCGTCGACCTCGATCGAAAAGTCCAGCAAGAGCTCGTCCAAGGACGACAAGGTCGCCGAGGGCGACTACCGCGTGATCGAGATGGCGGCTGCCGACACGCAGGCCGGTCGGGTGCGGGTCAAGTTGCAAGCCGTCAATGGCACCGACGGCGAGTTTTTCCTGGTCCTGCCACAGGAAGCCGCGCAGCAAGGTCGGCTGGCCCCAGGCGCGGTGATCACCGCGCGCCAGCACGCTTATGGCGTGCAGTTTGCCGCCGGTGCCCCGCGTGAAGCCTTCTTCCTGGTGCTGCGCGACGAGTGGTACCAAGAACTGCAGACCCGTGTCGTGACGCTGTAGTCGCCATGCTGCGCAGCCGATGGGCTGCGCCGTGGCTGCAACAGGCTGCGGCGGCCTGCTGTCTGGCATGGGGTCTGGGCACCGCGCAGGCGGACACGCTGCGCTACTGCGACGCCGGCAACAAGCTCAGCGCCGTGCAACAGGATCGGCTGCTGCGCGTCAGCGGCCTGATCAAGGACGAGCTGGAACGCTCAGGCGCCCAGGTGGCGCTGATTGCGCGCTCCGGCCTGAACCTGCGCTGGTTCGACATGCGCTACTCGCACGCGGGCTTGAGCCTGAAGGCCAGCCCCGGCGGCCCTTGGTCGGTTCGGCAGTTGTACTTTTCGTGCGACGAAAAGCAGAGCCGGCTCTTTGACCAAGGTCTGTCGGCGTTCTTGCTGGGAACCGAAGATCCGGCTTTGGGGTTCATCTCGGTCATCACGCTGCCAGCGCAGGAATCGCGTGAGATCGAAGCCACCGCGCTGAACAACCGCCAAGCCCTGGCGCTGCTGGGCGGAAGCTACAGCGCCAATGCCTACGCCTTCAGCACGCTGTACCAGAACTGCAACCAATGGCTGATGGAGTTGCTGGCCACGGCCTGGCTGGCACCCGGCCCTGTCAGCGGGCAAAGCCCTCGTGAGGCTGCGCAGACCTGGCTGAAGACGGCCGGGTTCGAGCCTGCGGTTTTTTCCCTCGGCTGGCGCCCCTTCACCTGGGCCACGGCTTTCAGCCCGTGGCTCAATCGCGACGACCATCCGCCGGAAAACCTGGCCCAGGCGCAGTTCCACGTCAGCATGCCGGCGTCCATCGAAACCCTGCTGCGCCAGCGTGTGGCCGGCGCCGAACGCATCGAGTTCTGTCACACCGAGCGCCACGTGCTCATCAAACGCGGCTGGCAAGCGCTGGCCGAAGGCTGTGTTGCCTCGGACTCCGATACGGTGATTGCGCTGGATTGAAGTCCGGCTGCGGCCGCAGCCTCAGCCGTCTTGCCCACTTTGTTGCAGCCGCCACATCTGCGCATACCGCCCATCCATCGTCATCAGCTCGGCATGCGGACCCCGCTCGACCACGCGGCCGGCCTCGAGCACCACGATTTCGTGCGCGTCCACCACCGTGCTCAGCCGGTGGGCGATGACCAAGGCTGTCTTGCCTTGCGACACCGCTCGCAGTTCGGCCTGGATGGCCCGCTCGTTGGCGCTGTCCAGCGCCGACGTGGCTTCGTCAAAGATCAGCACCGGCGGATTTTTCAACAAGGTGCGGGCGATGGCCACGCGCTGCTTTTCGCCGCCGCTGAGCTTCAAGCCGCGCTCGCCCACCATGGTGTCGTAGCCCTCGGGCGTGGCGCTGATGAAGGTGTGGATGTGAGCGGCCCTGGCCGCTCCTTGCACATCCTCCAACGTGGCGCCGGGCCTTCCGTAGGCAATGTTGTATTGCACGGTGTCGTTGAACAGCACGGTGTCCTGCGGCACGATGCCGATGGCCTGGCGCACGCTGCTTTGCGTGACCTGCCGGATGTCCTGCCCGTCGATGGTGATGCGGCCCGAGCCGACGTCGTAGAAGCGGTAGAGCAGGCGCGCCAACGTGCTTTTGCCGGCACCCGAAGGGCCCACCACCGCCACCGTCTTGCCAGCAGGTATCTCGAAACTCAGGTCGTGCAGGATCGGCCGCGCCGGGTCATAGGCAAAGTTCACGTGTTCAAAGCGCACCGCGCCAGAGCTGACCTGCAGCGGCAGTGCGCCAGGCACGTCGTCGACTTCACGGTGCTTTTCCATCAGCACGAACATCTTGTCCAGGTCGGTCAGCGACTGCTTGATCTCGCGGTACATCACCCCCAGAAAGTTCAGCGGGATGTAGAGCTGGATCATGAAGGCGTTGACCATCACCAGGTCGCCCAGGGTCAGACGGCCCTCCACCACGCCCTGGGTGGCCCGCCACAGCATGGCGATCAAGGCCGCCGCAATGATGAGCTGCTGGCCGGTGTTGAGCAGGCTCAAGGTGCTTTGGCTCTTCAGCGCGGCGCGGCGCAGTTTTTCCAGGTTTTCGTCGTAGCGCCGGGCCTCGAAGTCTTCATTGTTGAAGTACTTGACGGTTTCGTAGTTCAGCAGCGAGTCGATGGCCCGCGTGTGGGCGGTGGAGTCGAGCTCGTTCATCTGCTTGCGAAACTGGGTGCGCCACTCGGTCACCGTGATGGTGAAGGTGATGTACAGCACCAAGGCGGCCAGCGTGATCCAGGCAAAGGCGGCGTCGAATTTCCAGGCCAGCAGCGTCAGCACCATGGCCACTTCCACCAGCGTGGGGAAGATGCTGTAAAGCGAATAGCTGATCAAGGAATGCACGGCTCGCGTGCCACGTTCGATGTCGCGTGTCATGCCGCCGGTTTGGCGTTCCAGGTGAAAACGCAGGCTCAGCGCGTGCAGGTGCCTGAAGACCTGCAGGCTGATGCTGCGCGCGGTGCCTTCGGTGGCCTTGGCAAAGACCAGTTCACGCAGTTCGGTGAACAGTGATGTGCTCAAGCGCAGCAGCCCATAAGCCACCAGCAGGCCCGCTGGCACCACCAGCAGCGCCGCCGGGTCGCCGGGTTTGATGGACAGGCTGTCGATCAGCTCCTTGAGCAGCAGCGGCACCGACACGTTGGCCGCCTTGGCCGCCAGCAAGAAGCTCAGCGCAATGCCCACGCGCCAGCGGTATCGCCACAGGTAGGGAAGCAGCTTGGCCAGGGTGCCCCAGTCGGAGCGCGGGTGCGCGGTGTCCGCGGTGGCGGCGGCAGGTGCAGATACAGTGTGGGCAGATGACATGTCTGATTGTCGCCCTGCCCCGCCAACCCTGCTGCTGGAGCCCCAGATGAGCGACCTTGAACACGGCCACATCATGGCGCCGCCGGCCTTGAGCGACGGCTCGCAACTGGTGTTGCGGGTGATGCCCCTGCCCGCCGACGTCAACGCCAACGGCGACATCTTTGGCGGCTGGATCATGGCGCAGGTGGACTTGGCCGGCGCAGTGCTGCCGGCGCGCATTGCCCGCGGCCGCATCGCCACGGTGGCGGTCAACCAGTTCATCTTCAAGCAGCCGGTCAGCATGGGGGACTTGCTCAGTTTTTACGCCCGCGTCACGCGCATCGGCAAGACCAGCATCAGCGTGCATGTCGAGGTCTATGCCGAACGCGACCCGGCCAACCTGCAGGTGGTCAAGGTAACCGAGGCGGATCTGACCTATGTGGCCATCGACGGTAAAGGCAAGCCCAGAATCCTGCAGGCTTGAGCAACCGCCCGTGTGACATCGCCCCACCCCATGGACCCCCAACTCAGCAACCTCTTGATCGTGACCATCATGCTGGGCTATGCCGTCATGGAGTGGGTCACGCGGCGCTACAAGGACACTGTCCACGCCACCCGCAACGACACCCAACTGGAACTGTTGATGTTCCTGAGCCTGCTGGCCATTGCCCAGCCCTTGGCTTTTCTGGTGACGGGCCACCTCAGCGGCTGGCTGATGCCCGAGCAACGCAACGCCTGGGCTGGTTTGCCGTGGTGGGGCATGGTGGGCATCTTGCTGGTCGCCGACGACTTCACGCAGTACCTGTGGCACCGCGCTTCGCACTCACCGCTGCTGTGGCCCTTGCACCGCGCCCACCACACCGCGCAGTACATGAGCATCCGCATCACCTACCGCAACAACTTCTTCTACTACCTGATGATGCCGGGCCTGTGGATCGCCGGCGTGCTGATCTTCCTGGGCTTCGCCAAGGTCTATGCGGTCTACATCGTGGTCAAGCTGCTGGTCATCCTTGGGGCGCACTGCGCCTGGCGTTGGGACGAGCCGCTGTACCGCATCCCAGCGCTGCGCCCCTTGATGTGGGTGGTCGAACGCACCATCTCGACACCGGCCACACACTGGGCGCACCACGCGCTGACCAACGCCGACGGCGTGGGCCACTACAAGGGCAACTTCGGCAACCTGCTGTTTGTGTGGGACATGCTGCTGGGCACCGCCCACATCACCCGACGCTACCCGGCGCAGGTGGGGCTGCAAGACGACCTGGTCTATGGCCAGGAGCGCTGGTACCACCAAATGTTCTATCCGCTGCTGCAGTCCAAGCGGGCGCATTCGGCCCTGCGCTCGGGCGGGCGCGTGTTTGCGCAGAAAGAAACCACGTCGGATGTCCAGCGCGTGCCAGGCTCAGCGACCGGAGCCGATTGACCCGGCAAGCTCGGGCATGTGGGGCACTCTGATGATCTGGGGCTTTGCCCCACGTCATGAACGTCAGGCGCTCTGACGGGCCAGGTTCAAACGCGGCCACACCCGTTGCACGATGTGCTGCGCCATCGCGTTGGCGCAGTAGCGGTAGACCGCTTCGCCCGGGTGGAAACCGTCGCGCGCCATGACGCCGCGGTTGAGCGGCATTTCCATGTCGACACAGCTGACGTCGGCGCGCGAGCGAACCCAGTCGGTCAAGGCGGCGTTGTGGCGATGCGCGTCACGGCCGGCCACCCAACGCAAGGGCTGCGGCAGGCCGGGGAAGTGGTGCACCGGCGGCAGCGGCGCAAACACCACGTGCTGCACCCCGTGGCCGTTGCGCAGCCAGTTGGCCAGGGACTCGCGGGCCACCAGCGCCCGCCTGGATGAGACCTGATCAACCACGTCATTGACACCGGTGACCACCACGGCGATATCGGCGGGCCCCGGCGCGCTTTCGCGCAACAACGCCAGGGTCTGGGCGCTGGTCAGCCCCGACTTGGCCAGCAACAGCCAGGTCACGCGGGCGCCCGCCGCTTCAGCCACGCTGGTGGCCAGGCGCCCAGCCAAGGCATCGCGTTGCTGCGCCACGCCCACGCCGGCCGCCGAAGAGTCGCCGCAGACCAGCAGGCGCAAGGGCGTGCCGCGGCCCACCACGCCTTGGCGTTTGCCTTCGGGTTCGGGCAGGCGCGGCAGCCGCAGCCGCGTGCCGATGGCTTGCGCCACCAGCAGCGGGCTGAGCATCAACTTGGCGGTCAGGGACATGCTGGCGCGCGAGGCTCGGTCTTCAGAACTTGCTGAAGTCGGGCTTGCGTTTCTGGAAGAAGGCCTGGAAGGCTTCCATCGCTTCAGGGCTCTTCAGGCGGCTGGCGAACAAGGCGCCTTCGGTGGCGATCACCTTCAGCATGGCCTCTTTCTGAGGCGCGCGCATCAGCTGCTTGGACTCACGCACGGCGCCCGGTGGCAGCGCGTTGAAACGCTCGGCCACACGGCGGGCGTGGTTGACCACTTCGCCGGCCGGCAGCACCGCGTTGGCGATGCCGCAGTCCACCGCCTGCTCCGGCGTGAAAGGGTCACCCAGCAGCAGCTTTTCAGCAGCGCGGCGGTGGCCCATCAGCTGGGGCACGACCAGGCTGGAGCCAAACTCCGGCACCAGGCCTAAAGCGACAAAAGGCATCGCCAGACGGGCCTCGTCCGACACATAAACAAAGTCGCAGTGCAGCAGCATCGTGGTGCCGATGCCGATGGCCGCGCCGGTGACGGCCGCCACCACCGGCTTGTCGCAGTCGAGCAGCGCGCGCATGAACTGAAACACCGGCGAATCCATGGCGTCGCTGCCCTGGCCGGGTGCACGGGTCATGAAGTCTTCGATGT
Source organism: Rubrivivax sp. (assembly GCA_031375065.1). Lineage (GTDB taxonomy): Bacteria > Pseudomonadota > Gammaproteobacteria > Burkholderiales > Burkholderiaceae_C > Rubrivivax. The sequence continues at coordinate 17,709 of JANMHH010000001.1, forward strand.
CGTTGCCGCTGGTGAAGACGCCCGGCTGGCCAGTGATCAACACCGCACGCACGGCCGGGTCGGCCTGGGCCGCTTTCAGCGCGTCGGTCATGGCCTGGTACATGGCCACCGTCAGCGCGTTTTTCTTCTCGGGGCGGGCAATCTCGATGGTGGCGACACCGTTGAGCGTGGCGGTCTTGATGGACATGGTGTGTGCTTTCTCAGACCCGTTCAATGATGCCGGCCGCGCCCTGGCCCATGCCGACGCACATGGTGACCATGCCGTACTTCAGCCGCTGGCGGTGCAGGGCATGCACCACCGTGGCGGCGCGGATGGCGCCCGTGGCGCCCAGCGGGTGACCCAGCGCAATGGCCCCGCCCATCGGGTTGACCCGCTCGGGGTTCAGACCCACGGTACGGATGACGGCCAGGGCCTGCGCTGCAAAGGCTTCGTTGAGTTCAACCCAGCCGATGTCGTCCAGGTTCAGCCCGGCGTACTTCAGCGCCGCAGGAATGGCTTCGATCGGACCGATGCCCATGATTTCGGGCGCCACGCCGCGCGCGGCGTAACTGACAAAGCGCGCCAGCGGCTTCAGGCCAAAGGTCTTGACGGCCCGCTCGCTGGCCAGGATCAGCGCACCGGCGCCGTCGCTGGTCTGTGAGCTGTTGCCGGCCGTGACGCTGCCTTTGGCGGCGAACACCGGGCGCAACTTGGCCAGGCCTTCGAGTGACGTGTCGGGGCGCGCACCTTCGTCGAGCTTGACGGTGCGGGT
>JANMHH010000013.1:0-20303 GCA_031375065.1 Rubrivivax sp.
AAGAGCGCGCTCTAGGAAGAACGACATGAAACACATCATCGCCGTGCTGCTCGAAAACGAGCCTGGTGCCCTGTCTCGCGTGGTCGCGCTTTTTTCGGCCCGCGGCTACAACATCGAAAGCCTGACGGTGGCGCCCACCGAAGATGCCAGCCTGTCACGCATGACCATCGTTACCACCGGCAGTGACGACGTCATCGAGCAGATCACCAAGCACCTGAACCGCCTGATCGAGGTGGTGAAGGTGGTCGACCTGACCGAAGGCAGCTTCACCGAACGCGAACTGATGCTGATCAAGGTCCGTGCGGTGGGCAAGGAACGTGAGGAGATGAAGCGCATGGCCGACATCTTCCGCGGCCGCATCATCGACGTCACTGAAAAAAGCTACACCATCGAGCTGACGGGCGATTCGTCCAAGCTCGACGCTTTCCTGCTCGCCATCGACCGCACGGCGATCCTTGAAACGGTGCGCACTGGCGCCAGCGGCATTGGCCGCGGCGAACGCATCTTGCGCGTCTGAACTTTCAGCGCACCCACTTCCATCCACCACCCCATTTTCAACGGAGAGAACCCATGAAGGTCTATTACGACAAAGACGCCGATCTAAGCCTGATCAAGGGCAAGAACGTCACCATCATCGGCTACGGTTCGCAGGGTCATGCCCATGCGCAGAACCTCAACGACAGCGGCGTCAAGGTCACGGTGGGCCTGCGCAAGAGCGGCGCCAGCTGGGCCAAGGTCGAGAAGGCCGGGCTGAAGGTTGCCGAGGTGGCCGACGCGGTGGCGTCGGCCGACGTGGTGATGATCCTGCTGCCCGACGAACAGATCGGCGCCGTCTACAAGAACGACGTGGAACCGCACATTCGCAAGGGCGCCTCGCTGGCCTTTGCGCACGGCTTCAACGTGCACTATGGCCAGGTGATGCCGCGCGACGATCTGGACGTCTGGATGGTGGCGCCCAAGGCCCCCGGCCACACCGTGCGCAACACCTACACACAAGGTGGTGGCGTGCCACACCTGATCGCGGTGCATGCCGACAAGAGCGGCAAGGCGCGCGACATGGCGTTGAGCTACGCGGCAGCCAACGGTGGTGGCAAGGCCGGCATCATCGAAACCAATTTCCGCGAAGAAACCGAAACCGACCTGTTCGGCGAACAAGCCGTGCTGTGCGGTGGCACCGTCGAGTTGATCAAGGCCGGCTACGAAACGCTGGTCGAAGCCGGCTATGCGCCCGAGATGGCCTACTTCGAGTGCCTGCACGAGCTCAAGCTGATCGTCGACCTGATCTATGAAGGCGGCATCGCCAACATGAACTATTCGATCAGCAACAACGCCGAGTACGGTGAGTACGTGACGGGTCCGAAGATCGTCACCGACGAAACCAAAAAGGCCATGAAGCAGGTCTTGGCCGACATCCAGAACGGCGAATATGCCAAGAGCTTCATTCTGGAAAACCGTGCAGGTGCGCCGACCTTGTTGAGCCGGCGCCGCTTGACCAGCGAGCACAGCATCGAGGTGGTGGGCGAAAAGCTGCGCGCCATGATGCCTTGGATCAAGGCCAACAAGCTGGTTGACCGCAGCCGCAACTGATGCGGTCCACGGGGGGTGTAGTCGCGCTATGCTCGCAGCGATGCTAGACGACCTGCCGCCCCCCGAACCCGATAGCGGCAACGCCACCGCCGCAGCGCCTCGGCGCCGCCGTGGCATTTACGTTCTGCCCAACGCCATCACCTTGGCGGCGTTGTTTTCCGGCTTTTACGGCATCGTGATGGCGATGAACGGCCGCTTCGAGGTGGCTTGCATCGCCATCTTCTGCGCGGCTGTTCTCGACAGCCTGGACGGCCGGGTGGCCCGCATGACCAACTCGCAAAGTGCCTTTGGCGAGCAGATGGACAGCCTGTGCGACATGGTCAGTTTTGGGGCCGCGCCTGCACTCATCGTCTACATCTGGGGCCTGAAGGACATGGGCAAGGCGGGTTGGATTCCGGCCTTTGTCTACATTGCGGGCGCGGCGCTGCGCCTGGCCCGCTTCAACGTCAACATCGGCGTCGTTGACAAACGATTCTTCCAGGGCTTGCCCAGCCCTGCGGCAGCGGCCATCGTCATGAGCCTGATCTGGGTGATGGACGACGCGGGCTTCAAAGGCGCGTCCAAGGTCGACTGGCTGTCCTACTCGGCCTTTGGCGTGACCCTGTTCGCGGGTCTGTCGATGGTGACGAATGCGCCGTTCTACAGCTTCAAGGTGGTGGGCGGGCGCAGCACGGTGCCGTTTGCCGTGATCGTGGCCATTGCGCTGGGCATCGCGCTGATTGCCTTGGACCCGCCACGGGTGCTGTTCGGCATTTTCTGTTTGTACGGCCTGTCGGGCTACGTCGTCTATGCCTGGCGCAAGTTCAAGGGCAAGCCAACCAGCGTCATCGCCACGTCGACCGACGAGCCCGATGAAAAGGGGTTGCACCCGTGAACGCTGCGCTCCATTGCAAAGCGCCCAGCCCAACTGGCGCCACTGGAAGGCCAGCCTTGCGCTTGATGGTGCGTGCTATATTGAGGCCATGAAGACAACGAATCGCGCTCTGGCGCTAGAGCTAGCCCCCTCACCGCGGGTGCGCTGATCAGCTTCGTCCTTTCTGTCCAGATCAACGGCCCGCCAGCGCAACGCAGCGGGCCTTTTTCTTGACTTCCCAGGCTGCGTCGCTCAGACCCAACCGAGGAAACCTCATGCCCATGCTGCACAAGCCCCGCCAGAAACAGATCGCCTTTGCGCCCGTGGTCTTGACCGTTCGCCGCAGGCCCGCCGGACCGGTGGCGGCTTGTGCCGATGCGCGACAGCGGGTCAGCGGGTGCGCTTCGGGCCATCACCTACACGACTTGCATGCTGGTGCCCGCGAGCCGGTGACGGCTCACCCAGAACTGCGCATCGATCGCAGGTGCACGGTGTTCGAGGTGGACCCGGACGCCATCACCGTCAATACATTCAAGAAAGCCGTGAGTTCGGCCTTGCAAGGCTGCGCCGTCACCGTTGATTCCCCGGCCCCCGTGGCCCAACCTTTTGCAGGAGCACACCATGTCTGACAAGCTCATCATCTTTGACACCACCTTGCGCGACGGTGAACAGTCACCCGGCGCTTCGATGACACGTGACGAAAAGCTGCGCATTGCGCGCCAGTTGGAGCGCCTGCGGGTGGACGTCATCGAAGCCGGCTTTGCAGCTTCCAGCAACGGCGACTTTGAAGCGGTGAAAGCCATCGCTGCAGCCATCCGCGAGTCCACGGTGTGCTCATTGGCGCGGGCCAACGACCGCGACATTTCGCGTGCCGCCGAAGCTTTGAAGGGCGCTGAACGGGCGCGCATCCACACCTTCATCGCCACCAGCGAACTGCACATGGAGAAGAAGCTGCGCATGACGCGCGATCAGGTCTTCGAGCAGGCCAAGCAGGCCGTGCGTTTTGCGCGCAGCCTGTGTGCCGATGTCGAGTTTTCCCCTGAAGACGGCTACCGGTCGGACCCCGATTTCCTGTGTCGTGTGCTGGAGGCGGTGATCGCCGAGGGCGCCACCACAATCAACATTCCCGACACGGTGGGCTACGCCATCCCCGAGTTGTATGGCGCTTTCATTCGAAACCTCCGCGAGCGAATTCCCAACGCGGACAAAGCCGTCTGGAGCGTGCATTGCCACAACGACCTGGGCATGGCGGTGGCCAACTCTTTGGCAGGGGTGATGTTGGGCGGCGCCCGCCAGGTGGAATGCACCATCAACGGCCTGGGCGAGCGCGCTGGCAACTGCAGCCTGGAAGAGGTGGTGATGGCGGTGCGCACGCGCAAGGACTACTTTGGTCTGACCATGGGCATCGACGCCACGCAGATCGTTTCGGCATCGCGCATGGTGAGCCAGACCACCGGTTTTCTGGTCCAGCCCAACAAAGCGGTGGTCGGCGCCAACGCTTTTGCGCACGCCAGCGGCATCCACCAGGATGGTGTGCTCAAGGCCCGCGACACCTACGAAATCATGCGCGCAGAGGACGTGGGGTGGGCCACCAACAAGATCGTGCTGGGCAAGCTGTCCGGACGCAACGCCTTCAAGCAGCGTTTGCAGGAACTGGGCGTGCAGATGGAGTCAGAGTCCGAGATCAACGCCGCCTTTGCGCGCTTCAAGGACTTGGCCGACCGCAAGAGCGAGATCTTTGATGAGGACATCATCGCCCTGGTCAGCGACGAGAGCGTCACGGCCGAGTCGGAGCACTACCGGCTGCTGGCGCTGGCCCAACACTCGGCGATGGGCGAACGCCCGAATGCTACGGTGGCCTTTGCAGCCGGGACGGTTGAGCACCACGCCCAAAGCGACGGCAATGGCCCGGTGGACGCCAGCCTCAAGGCCATTGAGTCGAAAGTCAAAAGTGGCGCTGAAATGATGTTGTATTCGGTCAATGCCATCACCTCAGGAAGTACAGAGTCGCAAGGTGAAGTGACGGTTCGGCTGCAACTGGGCGGACGTGTCGTCAACGGCGTAGGCGCCGATCCCGACATCGTCGTGGCTTCAGCCAAGGCCTACCTGTCCGCGTTGAACAAGCTGCACAGCAACGCAGAGCGCGTTGCAGCACAAGGTTGATGTCAAAACTTCGGGTTTTTGCTGTCAGGGTTGATGCGGAGTGCACGCGACGCTTTAGAAACAAGACGCAAGCGGTTGAAAACAGACATGTTTTTGAGGTACCCTACACTTTTGACGGGTGTGACAAACAAAGATGATAAAGGCCAAGTTGTCCTGGTTGTACTCGGTGGCTGTGGTGTGCTTGGCTTTCGGCCTTGCCGGGATCACGGCATCCCCAGTGGCCGCGGCCGAGGCTGCGGGCCGAGCCAAGTCCAGTAAAGCGGGCGGCGGCTCAAAAGCCGTCAGAGCCGCAAAGGCAGCCCCGGCATCGAAATCCGCTCAGTCCACCGGCATGGCGGGCAAGGCTGTTCGCAACGCCAGCGCCAGCAAAGCCTCAGCTGCGAGCAAGAAGCAAGGTCTTCGGCTGGTTCGAGCCGCACCACCCAAGCCAACCTTTGGCGAGTTGTCGGGCCTGCGTGCCACCGACGACGACCTGGCCTTGAAATCAAGTGTGGCTTTTGTGATGGACCAGGACACCGACGAGGTGCTGTTCAGTAAAAACTCGCAAGCGATCTTGCCCATCGCGTCCATCACCAAGCTGATGACGGCGCTGGTTGTCACCGAAGCGTCTTTGCCGCTCGACGAGATGCTGGTCGTGTCGCAAGACGACGTGGCCGCTACGGCGGGCAGCCGCTCGAGGCTTCAGCTGGGCACCCATCTGACCCGTGGCGAGATGCTTCACTTGTCGCTGATGGCTTCTGAAAACCGGGCCGCCCACGTCCTGGGCAGGACCTACCCCGGCGGAATCGACAAGTTTGTCAGCGCGATGAACGTCAAAGCGCGCCTCTTGGGCATGCAAGATACCCGCTACGTCGAGCCCACCGGCCTGTCCAGCAACAACCAGTCCAGTGCGGTAGACCTTTCACGTCTGGTCAAAGCTGCTTTCATGCATCCCATCATTCGGGACCTGTCGACCTCGCTCGAGGCGGCCATGCCCGTCGGTCGCAAGACCGTCCAGTTCCGCAACACCAATGGGTTGGTGCGCAACCCGGAGTGGGACATTGGTTTGCAGAAAACAGGCTACATCTCGGCAGCGGGGCGCTGCGTGGTGATGCAGACTCAGATGGCCGGTCGCAACCTGATCATGGTGTTGCTCGACTCCACTGGCAAGTACACACGCATCGGTGACGCCGAGCGCATTCGCAAGTGGTTGGCTGCGCCGGTCTCTTTGCTTTCTGGCGCAACCGCGCCACTGCAGGCCAAGCCAGCTGCTGCTGTTCAGCCTCTGTAACCCAGCGCAGAGGAAATCTGCGCCGCCGTCTGGCGCACCCTCTCGAGCCAAGGTTCTTCCAGGCGGTCGGCAGGCGCTGAGATCGACAGGCCAGCCAGCAGCTTGCCTTGGTCGTCAAAGATGCCGGCGGCCATGCAGCGCACTCCCAGCTCCAGCTCTTCGTCATCCCGCGCCACGCCAGTGTTTCGCACCAACGCCAGTTCGCGTTCGAGTCTGGCGATGTCGGTGATGCTGTTGCGCGTGTGCCCGGTCAAGCCGGTGCGGGTGGCGTAGCTGCGAACGCGAGACGGTTCGTCAAAGGCCAGAAAGAGCTTGCCCACGGAGGTCAGGTGGAGGGGCGCGCGGCCACCCACCGTGCGCACCACCTGCATGCCCGAACGCTCGCTGTAGCTGCGCTCCACGTAGATGATTTCATCGCCCTGGCGCATCGACAGGTTGACCGCCTGGTGGGTGAGCTTGTGCAGCTCGCGCATCGGGCCCAGTGCGGCTTCGCGCACATCGATGCGGTCTTTGACCAGGTTGCCCAACTCCAGCAGCCGCATGCCCAGGCGGTAGGAGCCGGCCTGGGGCCGGTCGACATAACGACCCAGGGTCAAGTCGTTCAAGATCCGGTGCGCTGTCGATGGATGCAGGCCCGTGCGCTCACTGATTTCCTTCAAGGACACGGGCTCTGGCTGGGCGGCCAGCATGTCCAGCAGCGCAAAAGTGCGCTCCAGCACCTGGATGGTTGGGGACGGGGACTCTTTGGTGTTCATCGTTGGAGGCTCCGCTCAAGCTTACGCCATTTTGCATCGTGGAACGATTATTTGCATAACGAGAGCGCCGCGACTTGATTTGCAGAGTTGGAGCTGGGCTGCCCTCGTGGCGACGGCCCATTGCCCATGGCCGGTCTGCGAAGACCCATGGCCGTCGTTCTGTGGTCAGCGGTACTGACCACGCGTCGGGTCAGGTTGAAACGCAGAGCAAGTCGACCGACGCTTGGCCGCTGCGCACAGCGCCTTCCAGGGTCGCGGGGTAGGGGCCCTCGATGTAGTCGCCAGCTCCGACCAGCCGGTGGGCGATGGCCCGCCCAGGCCGATGCAAGTCTGGTGTGCATGAAAAAGTAGCGCGCTTTTCGGCCATCACGCGGATCAGACGCGGCGCGCTGGGCCAGACCCCTGGTTCAAAGGCGGCAGCCGCCTGGGCCAGAACGGCCTGGCCCGTGGCGTCCAAGCCCAGTTCCACCCATCGCCGAGCTCCGCTGACAACAAAGGCGAAAACGCCCGGGCTGGCGCCCAGCGCGCCATGGTCAAAAGCGAACTGCGCTGGCGCATCGCCCGTTTCCACCAGCGCCATCATGGGGCAGGGCAAACGGGCGCCCATGCATTCCAAATAGACGGTGATGATCGGTTCGTAGTCCATCGCTGCGGCCGCTTCAGACCAGGCCGGCGCATGGGGCGCAGCCAGACGTGACGCTTCGGCGGAACTGCAGGCCAGCACCACCGCGTCAAACGGTTCGCCGTCGACGCGCCAACCGCTGCCCTCTTGCATCAGCCCATCCACCCGGCGGCCCAGCAGCGCCGGGCTGCCCCTCTGCATCAACCAAGCTACAGCTGCTGTGGGCAGCACATGGGAGAGCGATTGACGAGGAAGCAGCAAGTCGGCCGAACCGGGGCCACTGAACAGCGCGTCGCGCAGCACCCGCAAAAACACGCTGGCGCTGGCGTTTGCGGCCGGGGTGTTGAGGGCGGCCACGCACAGTGGGTCGATCAACAGTTGCCTGACGGAGACGGGCAGGTGCTGGCAGAGCTGGTCGACCGTCCAATGTGAGGGGCATCTGAAGCCGCGGACCATCCAGACGGCGGCGTGGCACACCAGCTTCAGCCGCGCTTCCCAATCCCAACCTTTGCAAGTCAGCACCGCAGCGCCAAACATCAACCAGGCAGGCCCGCGCGGCATGCGCAGGCCGCGGCCGTCCGGGTAGCGCAGCTCCAGCGCCTGACGGTGGAAAACCTGGGCCGTGTCCACGCCAACGGTGGCCATCAGAGCCAGTGTCTTGCTGTAGGCGCCAATCAGGATGTGTTGTCCGTTGTCGAGGGCTCGGCCATCGACATCGACCCCACGGGCCCGGCCGCCCCATTGATGGGACATTTCGAACAGACTGACCTGGTGCCCCGCTTGCGTGCCATGAACGGCAGCGGCCAGTCCCGCCCAGCCGCCACCAATGACAGCCAGCTTCACGGGATGGGGCCCTTGACTGCGGTACCGGTGATCAATCTGTCGCGGCCGGGCACACCGATGGCTTCAGTGACCGCGGACATGGGTTCGCGTGGCGATCCACAACTTGCGCAAGGGTGTCAGGGACGTGCGCTGATGCAGCACCTGGAAGTGTTGCGCTTCAATCTCGCGCAGCAAGGTGCGGTAGATGTTGGCCATCATCAGGCCGGGCTTCTGCGTCACGCGGTCAACCTCGGGCAGCAGCAGCATGGCCTTGTCGAAGGTGGCGTGGGCGCGCTCGGCCTGGAATCGCATCAGGGCCTCAAACCGTTCGCTGTAGCCCCACGGCGCGCTGCGCTCCAGCAGCTCGTGTGCCTTGACTTCGAAGCGCTGCAATTCACTGACGGGCAGGTAAATGCGCCCGCGTCTGGCGTCGTCGCCGACGTCGCGGATGATGTTGGTGAGCTGCATGGCCAGACCCAGGTGGTGCGCGTATTGCACCGTGGCTTCCTGGGTGCGGCCAAAGATGTTGGCTGCGACCTCGCCCACCACGCCGGCCACCAGCTGGCAATAGCGCTGCAGCGCTGCAAAGTCGAGAAAGCGGGTTTGATCGAGGTCGGTTTGGCAGCCTTCGATGACCGCCATCAGATGCTGATGCTGGATGCCAAACTGTTGCGTCAAAGGCATCAGTGCCTTCATCACCGGGTGGCTGGCATCACCTGCAAATGCCTGCATGACTTCTTTGCGCCACCACTGCAACTTGCTGGCCGCCACGCTGGCGTCGCTGGTCTCGTCGACCACGTCGTCGACCTCTCGGCAAAACGCATAGAAGGCTGTGATGGCGGCGCGCCTGGGTGCTGGCAGGAAAAGAAAGGCGTAATAAAAAGACGAGCCGCTGGCTGAGGCTTTGCTTTGGACGTACTGCTCCGGAGTCATGTCTCGGCCTTCGGCATCGTGCAGGTCCGCCACAGCAAGAGCGGCGCGTCCAACGCTTCAATTCGAGGGCGTCGGTTCAACGTTGAATGGTCCATGGCGCTGATTTTCTCAAGAATGCGCAAGCCGCCCTGCACCACCAGGCGAAGTTCCCAACCCGCGCGCCCCGGCACCCGGGTGGCCAGCGGCGCCCCTTGCGCCATCAGCCGGCGCGACCAATCCGCCAGGCCGTGAATCAGGCGGCGGGTTTCAGCGTTGTCGTGCTTGGGCATGTTGTCTGGCCAGCTCAGGTGGTGCTGTGTCAGGTCGGACGTCGGGATGTAGCAGCGACCGTTGGGCAGGTCGCGACTCAGGTCCTGCCAAAAGTTGATCAGTTGCAGCGCGCTGCAGATCGCGTCCGACTGTTGAAGGGAAGCTTCGTCGTCTACGCCATACAGATGCAGCAGCAAGCGACCGATCGGGTTGGCTGACAGACGGCAGTAGCCCAGCAGGCTGGCGCGGTCCGCATAGCGGGGGTTGTGGACATCTTGCTCAAAGGCGCTGAGCAGGTCGTGCAGCAAGTGCGGCGGCAGTGCAAAAGCGCGCTGCTGCTGGGCCAGGCCTTCGAAAACCTGCGGCCAGCGCGGCCCTGGCCGACGGCCCGCCAGCGCTTCCTGAAGGTCTTGGCGGTACTGCGAGAGGTCTGCCAGGCGTTGGGGCGGAGCGGCTGGGCCCTCGTCAGCCAGGTCGTCGGCGGTGCGCGCGAAGTGGTAGATCGCTCTGATGGGCGGCCGCAATCGAGGCGGGCACAGCCAGGACGCAACAGGAAAATTTTCGTAGTGGTCAACGCTCACGCCTGGATTGTCGCCACTTGTAAGGTTGTTTCCGCCACAGCCGCGCGTGGTTGCTCGCTGGCGCGTGCCTCGGCTGCCGGGCCATCACCAAATTGACATGTTCTGGGAGTAGAAATACATTACTGACCGGTCAGTCAGTAATAAGCCCAGCCGGCTTTGGCTGTGCCGCCCCAAGGCCCCCACCATGAACACACGCTTCAGCTCTGTCTTGATCCTCAGCACGGCACTTGCCGTGGTGGCCTGCACGCGCCCTGAAGCGGCCCCAGAACCGATCCGGGCCGTTCGAACCCTGACCGTGACTCCCGGCTCTGCGGGTGGTACCCACGAATACGCAGCAGAAGTCAGGGCGCGAACCGAAGTGCGTTTGTCGTTTCGGGTTGGCGGCAAGATCGTCAGCCGGCCGGTGGAAGTCGGCCAGCGTGTGCGGGCGGGTCAACTGCTCGCCCAGCTCGATCCGGCCGACCTGAAGCTGGGTCAGGAAGGCGCCAACGCTGCACTGCGCGCTGCACAAGCCAGCCACGAGCTCGCCCAAGCGGAGTTCAAGCGATTCAAGGATCTGAGAGATCAAGGCTTCATCAGCGCCGTTGAACTGGAGCGACGCGAAACCACCTTGGTGGCCCAGCGAGCTTCATGGGAGCAGGCTCGCGCACAGGCCAACCTTCAGGGCAACTTGGCCGGCTATACCCAACTGGTGGCGCCTTCGTCTGGCGTGGTGACGGGCTTGGATGCCGAGGCTGGCGCTGTCGTGGCAACGGGCGCTTCGGTCGTGCGTCTGGCCCTGGACGGTCCGCGCGACGCAGTGTTTGCGGTGCCCGAGGACGCCTTGCAAAGCCTGCGTGCCTTGCAAGGAAAAGCCGGTGCCTTGCGCGTCAGTGCCTGGGCCAGCGGCGCCCAGACCACGGGGACTGTGCGCGAAGTCGGCGCCGCTGCCGACCCGGCCACCCGGACTTTCCAGGTCAGAGCCGACATGGGGACGAACACCCTGCAATTGGGACAGACGGTGACGGTGTTGATTGATTTACCGCGCCAAGAGGCGGCCGCCCGACTGCCTTTGTCGGCCGTCATGCAGCAGCAGGGCCAAGCCGCCGTTTGGGTGCTGGACAAGACCAGCATGACCGTCAAGGTTCAGCCGGTGTTGGTGGCGGGCGCCGATGGCAACACCGTGGTGATTGCCAGCGGTCTGAGCCCGGGCCAAACGGTGGTGACCGCCGGTGTGCACACCCTGATGCCAGGGCAGAAGGTCAAGCTGTTCGACGCGGCAAGGCCGACGCCGGCTGCCAGTGCGCCGAACGCGGCCGCCAGCCGCTGAAGGGCAGGGGCCGGCCATGAACACACCGCAAACCCTGGATCGTTCTTCCCGGCTGAACATCTCACGCTGGGCACTGGAACACCCCGAACTGACGCGCTACCTGATGGTGGCGCTGATGGTGCTGGGTTGTGCCGCCTACTTTCAGCTGGGCCAGGACGAAGACCCGCCTTTCACCTTTCGGGCGATGGTGGTGCAGGCCTTCTGGCCCGGTGCCAGCGCACAGCAGATGGCAGAGCAGGTCACCGACAAGTTGGAAAAAACCCTGCAAGAGGTGCCGTACGCGGACAAGATTCGCTCGTACACAAAGCCGGGCGAGTCCTTCACCATCTTGCAGCTGAAAGACTCTGCGCCGCCCAGGGATGTGTCGGCCAGTTGGTACCAGGCGCGCAAGCGCATTGGCGACATGCGCAGCAGCTTGCCGCAGGGCGTGATCGGACCGGTCTTCAACGACGACTTCGGTGACGTTTACGGCTCCATCTACGCCCTCTCGGCCGACGGCTTTTCACGCGAGGAACTGCGTGTCTATGCCGAGCGGGTGCGCCAGGGGCTGCTGAAGGTGGCCGACGTGGCCAAGGTTGAAGTCTTTGGGGCGCAGGCGGAAAAAGTTTTCATCGAGATTTCGCAGAAGCGCCTGGCCCAAATGGGGCTGGACATGAACCAGGTCATCGCTCAGCTGGCAGCGCAAAACGCGGTCGAAGGCGCCGGGGTGCTCAACGCCGGGGCCGAGAACCTGCAGGTGCGGGTTGCCGGGCAGTTCAATTCGGTCGATGATCTCAAGCGTTTCCCCATTCGCGCCATCAACACCACGTCGGGCCTGGCCAGCACCCTGCGGCTGGGTGATATCGCCGAGATTCGCCGCGACTACGTGGACCCGCCCGCCGTGCGTGTGCGCCACCAGGGGCAGGAGGTGATCGCACTGGGTGTTTCCATGGTCAAGGGCGGCGACATCGTCGCCCTGGGCAAGGCCCTGAAGGTGACCATGCAACAGGTGCAGGCCGATCTTCCGGTTGGCGTCAGCGTGGCCCGTGTGCAGGATCAACCGGCGGCCGTCAGCCGCTCGGTCGGCGAGTTTGTGAGCGTGCTGGTAGAGGCTGTGCTCATCGTGTTGGCGGTCAGCTTCATCAGCCTGGGTCTGCACACCAAACCCTTGCGCATCGACATCTGGCCGGGTCTGGTGGTGGGCATCACCATTCCCCTGGTGCTGGCGATCACCTTCATCAGCATGTTTTATTGGGGCGTGGGTCTGCACAAGATCTCGCTGGGCAGCTTGATCATCGCCCTGGGTTTGCTGGTCGACGACGCCATCATCGCCGTCGAGATGATGGTGCGCAAACTCGAAGAGGGCTACGACAAGATGCGTGCGGCCACCTTTGCCTATGAGGTCACGGCGATGCCGATGCTGACCGGCACCTTGATCACCGCCGCAGGCTTTTTGCCCATCGGCTTGGCCCGATCGACTGTGGGCGAGTACACCTTTGCCATCTTTGCGGTCACCACGGCGGCGCTGGTCATTTCATGGCTGGTTTCGGTCTACTTCGTGCCCTACCTGGGCGCATGGCTGTTGCACACCCGCAGCAAGGCGCTTGAGCACGCCCCCGCAGGCTCTGCCGAAGAGCCGCACGAACTCTTTGACACGCCGTTTTACAGCCGCTTCAGAGCGGCAGTGAACTGGTGTGTAGAGCACCGCTGGATCACCATCGGCCTGACGGTGCTGAGTTTTGCGCTGGGCATCGTGGGCATGGGCAAGGTGCAGCAACAGTTCTTCCCAGACTCGAGCCGGCCCGAGCTGATCGTCGACCTGTGGCTGCCCGAGGGTTCCACCGTGCAGCAAAGTGACGCCGTGGCGCGACGCTTTGAAGCCCGCATGCTGCAAGAAGCGGGTGTGGAAACGGTCAGCACCTGGATCGGCAGCGGCGTGCCCCGCTTTTACCTGCCGCTTGACCAGGTGTTTCCGCAAAGCAACGTCAGCCAGGCGATCGTTTTGCCCAGGGACTTGAAGCATCGCGAAGATCTTCGCGTTCGACTGCCGGCCCTGTTGGCCACCGAGTTTCCCGAGGTGCGCGGGCGAGTCAAGCTGTTGCCCAACGGGCCGCCGGTGCCTTACCCGGTGCAGTTCCGCGTGGTGGGTGCCGAAGCGGGCCAGGTGCGTGTCTGGGCCGACCGGGCCAAGGAAGTGTTGCGCGCCAACCCCAACATGCGCGGTGTCAACGACAACTGGAACGAGCAGGTCAAGGTCCTGCGGCTGGAGATCGACCAGGACAAGGCGCGGGCCTTGGGCGTGACCAGCCAAGCCATCGCACAAGCCTCGCGCACCATCCTCAGTGGCAGCAACGTCGGTCAGTACCGCGAGGGCGACAAGCTGATCGACATCGTGTTGCGTCAGCCGCTGGAAGAACGCAACGCCATCACCGACATCGGCAACGCCTACCTGCCCACGACCAGCGGGCGCAGCGTGCCGCTGACCCAGGTGGCCAAGGTGGGTTTCTCGTTCGAGCCCGGCGTGCTGTGGCGTGAAGGCCGCAGCTTCGCGGCCACGGTTCAGGGCGACCTGGTTGAAGGTGTGCAAGGCCCTACCGTGACGGCCCAAGTCTGGCCGGCCATGCAGGCGCTGGCAGCCCAGATGCCTCAGGGCTATCGGATCGAGATCGCCGGCGCGGTGGAAGAAAGCAGCAAAGGGCAGGGTTCGCTGCTGGCCAATGTGCCTTTGATGGCGTTCATCATGCTGACCCTGCTGATGCTGCAACTGCAGAGCTTTTCGCGCGCCATGCTGGTGATGTTGACAGCGCCGTTGGGCATCTTCGGTGTGGCTGCGGCCCTGCTGATCCTGGACCGCCCGTTTGGATTTGTGGCGCTGCTGGGTTTCATTGCCCTGGTCGGCATGATCATGCGCAACTCGGTCATCCTGATCGACCAGATCGAGCAGGACCGCGCGCGTGGCGTGGCGGCTTGGGATGCCATCGTCGAGTCGGCCGTCAGGCGCTTTCGCCCGATTGTCTTGACCGCGGCCGCTGCCGTTCTGGCCATGATCCCACTCAGCCGCAGCGTGTTCTGGGGTCCGATGGCCGTGGCCATCATGGGCGGGCTGATCGTGGCCACGGCACTGACGCTGCTGGCCCTGCCGGCCATGTACGCCGCCTGGTTTCGGGTCCAGCGCAACCCGGCCCCGGCGCTTTGAAACGGCGTGAGGATTTGGGCCTGAAAGCTGTGGTCGGTAGGGTTTCGCGCCGACCGCGCCGCGGCGCGGGCTAAAATCCCGAGTTCGCCGGCGTTTCGGCTGTTCCACCCGCGCGGGTGGCGAAATTGGTAGACGCACCAGGTTTAGGTCCTGACGCCTTCACCGGCGTGCCGGTTCGAGTCCGGCCCCGCGCACCACGCTCGGCGTTCACCCCCCAGCATTCACTTCATCGCTAAGAGACACCATGGCCGTCCAAGTTGAAACCCTAGAAAAGCTCGAGCGCCGCATCACCCTGACGCTGGCTGCTGAAACCATCAACGGCGAGGTGGAAACGCGTTTGAAGCGCCTGTCTCGCACAGTCAAGGCCGACGGCTTCCGCCCGGGCAAGGTTCCGATGTCGGTGGTGGCCCAGCGTTACGGTTATTCGGTGCAATACGAGGTGGTCAACGACCGCGTTGGCCAGGCCTTCAGTGACGCCGCGGCCGAAGCCAAGCTCCGGGTGGCCGGTGCACCTCGCATCACCCAGAAAGAAGCCGCGCCCGAGGGCCAGATGTCCTTCGACGCCACGTTTGAGATTTACCCGGAAGTGAAACTGGGCGACTTGAGCGCCGCGGAGATCGAACGCGTGGCCACCGAGGTCAGCGAGGCTGCCATCGACCGCACCGTCGACATCCTGCGCAAGCAGCGCCGCACCTTCGGCTTGCGCCCGGTCGCCGAAGGCGCGCTGGAAACCGATCGCGTGACGATCGACTTCGAGGGCAAGATCGATGGCGAACCCTTCGACGGTGGCAAGGCCGAGGCCTTTCAGTTTGTCATTGGTGAAGGCCAGATGCTGGAGCAGTTCGACCAGTCCGTGCGCGGCATGAAGGTGGGCGAGAGCAAGACCTTCCCGCTGCAGTTCCCGGCCGACTATCAGGGCAAGGACGTGGCTGGCAAGGAAGCCGATTTCATGGTCACCGTGAAGAAGATCGAAGCGCAGAACCTGCCTGCCGTGGACGAAGCCTTCGCCAAGGCCTTGGGCATCAAGGAAGGCACCGTGGAAGGTCTGCGCGCCGACGTGAAGAAGAACCTCGAGCGTGAGGTGAAGTTCCGGGTCCTGGCGCGCAACAAAGGCGCCGTGATGGAAGCCCTGTCGAAGGCTGCCGAGCTGGATGTCCCCAACGCCTTGGTGGCCTCGGAGACCGATCGCCTGATTGAAGGTGCGCGGGCTGATCTCAAGCAGCGTGGTGTGAAGGACTTTGACACCGCCCCCATCCCGGCAGAAATCTTCAAGCCGCAAGCCGAGCGCCGTGTCCGCCTGGGTTTGGTGGTGGCTGAACTGGTTCGCACGCACAACCTGCAGGCCAAGCCCGACCAACTGCAAAAGCACATCGAAGAGCTCAGCCAGAGCTACGAAAAGCCCAGCGAGGTGATGCGTTGGTACCTGGGTGACCGCCAGCGCATGGCCGAAGTCGAGGCCGTGGTGATCGAGAACAACGTGACCGAATTCGTGCTGGCCAGCGCCAGGGTTGTAGACAAGGTGCTACCGTTCGATGAATTGATGACCGCAGCCTGATGCAGGAGAGCTGGATGAGCGTGCAGGAGACCGTTGGCCTGGGCATGGTGCCCATCGTGATCGAGCAGTCGGGGCGTGGTGAACGCGCCTACGACATCTACAGTCGGCTGCTGCGCGAGCGCATCATTTTCCTGGTAGGCCCGGTGAACGACGGTACCGCCAATCTGGTGGTGGCACAGATGCTCTTTCTGGAAAGCGAAAACCCAGACAAGGACATCTTCCTGTACATCAACTCGCCTGGGGGCAGCGTGAGTTCGGGCTTGTCGATTTACGACACCATGAACTTCATCAAGCCCGACGTCAGCACCCTGTGCATGGGCATGGCCGCCAGCATGGGCAGCTTCTTGTTGATGGCCGGCGCCAAAGGCAAACGCTCGGCACTGCCCAACGCCAGGGTCATGATCCACCAGCCCAGCGGTGGCACGCAAGGTCAGGCCACGGACATTGAGATTCAGGCGCGTGAAATCATCAAGACCCGCGAGCAACTGAACCGCATCTACGCCGACCGCACCGGCCAGAGCGTCGAGAAAATCGCCGCTGACATGGAGCGCGACATGTGGATGAGCCCCGCCGAGGCCAAAGACTACGGCCTGATCGACCAGGTGCTCGACAAGCGCGGATGATGCGGCCCGATCGGCTGACACCAGCAACCCATTGCAAGAGCCCCGATTGGGGCTCTTTTCACAGGCTGAAGCCAACCCTCAGTTGGTCTATCATGATCATGCATTCCGCCTTCAACATCCCCTGCAAAGGCACCCATGGCTGACAAGAAGGGCGCCTCCGGCGAAAAAGTCCTTTACTGCTCCTTCTGCGGCAAAAGCCAGCACGAGGTGAAGAAGCTCATCGCTGGGCCCTCGGTGTTCATCTGCGATGAATGCATCGAGCTGTGCAACGACATCATCCGCGACGAAGTACCGGCTGAAGGGGTTGCCGACAAGGTCAGCAAGTCCGACCTGCCTTTGCCCACCGAGATCAAGTCCAGCCTGGACCAATATGTGATCGGCCAGGAAGTGGCCAAACGGACCTTGGCTGTAGCGGTCTACAACCACTACAAGCGCCTCAAGCACATGGGCGCCAACGCGTCCAAGGACGAGGTCGAACTTACCAAGAGCAACATCTTGCTGATCGGTCCCACCGGGTCTGGCAAGACGCTGCTGGCGCAGACGCTGGCCCGCTTGCTGAACGTACCCTTTGTGATTGCCGACGCCACCACGCTGACCGAAGCCGGTTATGTCGGTGAAGACGTTGAAAACATCATTCAAAAGTTGCTTCAGAACTGCAACTACGACGTCGAGCGGGCGCAGCGCGGCATCGTCTACATCGACGAAATCGACAAGATCAGCCGCAAGGCCGATAACCCCAGCATCACACGCGATGTCTCGGGTGAAGGTGTTCAGCAGGCCCTGTTGAAGCTGGTCGAAGGCACGATGGCCAGCGTGCCGCCGCAAGGTGGCCGCAAGCACCCGAACCAAGACTTTCTGCAGATCGACACCACCAACATCCTGTTCATCTGCGGCGGCGCATTTGATGGGCTGGAAAAGGTCATTCAGAACCGCACCGAAAAGTCCGGTATCGGTTTTGGCGCCAGCGTTCACAGCAAGACCGACAAGCGCGCGGCTGACCTGTTCCGCGACGCCGAGCCCGAGGATCTGATCAAGTTTGGCCTGATTCCTGAACTGGTGGGCCGCTTGCCCGTGGTTGCCACGCTCGGGGAATTGACCATCGAAGCCATGGTCCAGATCCTGACCGAGCCCAAAAACGCGCTGGTCAAGCAGTATCACAAGCTCTTTGCCATGGACGGTGTCGAGTTGGAAATCCGTCCCTCGGCGCTGACCGCCATCGCCCGCAAGGCCTTGGCCAGAAAGACCGGCGCGCGGGGTCTGCGGTCCATCCTGGAGCACTCGCTGATCGACACCATGTTTGACCTGCCCACGTTGGACGGCGTAGCCAAGGTGGTGATCGACGAACACATCGTCGAAGAAGGCGCCAAGCCCTTGCTGGTCTACCGCGAAAAGAAGGCCAGCGCCTGAAGCCCCCCGCGCCAGCGGCCTCCCGGCCCCATGCGCATCTTGCATTTCTGATCTTGGGCCTCAACTGGGCCTGAGAAAGAGAGGTTTCAATGTCCGGTCATCCCGTCCTCCCGTCCGACCCCATCACGCTGCCGCTGCTGCCGCTGCGTGACGTGGTCGTGTTCCCGCACATGGTGATCCCGCTCTTCGTGGGTCGGCCGAAGTCGATCAAAGCCCTGGAAGCTGCCATGGAGCAGGGGCGTCAGATCATGCTGGTTGCTCAAAAGGCCGCCGGCAAAGACGAGCCCAGGGCCGACGACATGTTCGACGTGGGCTGCGTCAGCAGCATCCTGCAAATGCTCAAACTGCCCGACGGCACCGTCAAGGTGTTGGTTGAAGGCGTGCAGCGGGCCAACACCACGAGCATCACCGAGACCAACGACTATTTCGTGGGTGAAGTGGTGCCGGTGCAAGCCGAAGGCGACGCAACGCCCGAAATCGAAGCCCTGCGCCGAGCCGTCACCCAGCAGTTTGATCAATACGTCAAGCTGAACAAGAAGATCCCGCCCGAGATCCTGACCAGCATTGCTGGCATCGACGATCCGGGTCGCCTGGCCGACACCATTGCAGCCCACCTGCCGCTGAAGCTGGAGGCCAAGCAGGCCGTGCTGGACCTGTTCAGTGTGCCCAAGCGGCTTGAAAAGCTGCTCGAACTGTTGGAGCACGAGGTCGACATCCTGCAAGTGGAAAAGCGCATCCGTGGCCGTGTGAAGCGGCAGATGGAGAAGAGCCAGCGCGAGTACTACCTGAACGAGCAGGTCAAGGCCATCCAGAAAGAACTGGGCGACGGCGAAGAAGGCGCCGACCTGGAAGAGCTGGAAAAGAAGATCAAGGCTGCGCGCATGAGCAAGGAAGCGCGCAAGAAGGCCGACAGCGAGCTGAAGAAGCTCAAGCTGATGTCTCCGATGTCGGCTGAAGCCACCGTGGTGCGCAACTTCATCGATACGCTGATCAATTTGCCTTGGGCCAAGAAGACCAAGATCAAGCACGATCTGTCCAATGCCGAGCACGTGCTGAACGAAGACCACTTTGGCCTGGAAAAGGTCAAGGACCGCATCCTCGAATACCTTGCGGTGCAACAGCGCGTCGACAAGGTCAAGGCGCCCATCCTGTGCCTGGTTGGCCCCCCCGGCGTGGGCAAGACCAGCCTGGGTCAAAGCGTGGCGCGGGCCACCGGCCGCAAGTTCGTCCGCATGGCGCTGGGCGGCATGCGCGACGAGGCCGAGATTCGCGGTCACCGCCGCACCTACATCGGCAGCATGCCGGGCAAGGTGCTGCAAAGCCTGTCCAAGGTGGGCGTGCGCAACCCACTGTTCCTGCTGGACGAAATCGACAAGCTCGGCATGGACTTCCGTGGTGACCCGTCATCGGCGCTGCTGGAAGTGCTGGACCCGGAGCAGAACCACACCTTCAGCGACCACTACGTCGAGGTCGATTTCGACCTCAGCGACGTGATGTTCGTCGCCACCAGCAACTCGATGAACATTCCACCGGCCCTGCTGGACCGCATGGAAGTCATCCGCCTGGCGGGCTACACCGAAGATGAAAAGCTCAACATCGCACAACGCTACCTGTTGCCCAAGCAGCAGAAGAACAACGGCGTCAAAGACGGTGAAATGGAGATCACCGAATCAGCGCTGCGCGCCATCCTGCGCTACTACACGCGGGAGGCTGGCGTGCGGTCGCTCGAGCGCGAAGTGGGCAAGATCTGCCGCAAGGTCATCAAAGGCATTGCGCTGAAGAAGTACGAAGGAAAGGTGGTCGTCACCGACGAGAACCTGAACGACTTCCTGGGCGTGCGCAAGTACGACTTCGGTCGCGCCGAGATGAAGAACGAGATCGGTCAGGTGGTGGGTTTGGCCTGGACCGAAGTCGGCGGCGACCTGCTGACCATCGAAGCCGCGGTCATGCCCGGTAAAGGTGTCATCACCCGCACCGGCTCTTTGGGCGACGTGATGAAGGAGTCCGTCGAGGCCGCTCGCACGGTGGTGCGTTCACGGTCGCGGCGCCTGGGCATCAAGGACGAGATGTTTGAAAAGCGCGACATCCACATCCACGTGCCAGATGGCGCGACGCCCAAGGATGGTCCCAGCGCGGGTGCCGCGATGACGACAGCTCTGGTGTCGGCCCTGTGCGGCATTCCGGTGCGCGCCGACGTGGCGATGACGGGCGAGATCACGCTGCGAGGCGAGGTCACTGCCATTGGTGGCTTGAAGGAAAAGCTGTTGGCAGCACACCGGGGTGGCGTCAAGAAGGTGTTGATCCCGGAAGACAACGTCAAGGACCTGCAGGACATTCCTGAGAACGCCAAGAACAACCTCGAAATCGTGGCGGTCAAATGGATCGATCAGGTGCTTGAA
>JANMHH010000030.1:0-10028 GCA_031375065.1 Rubrivivax sp.
GTGTTGCCGCCACCGACAACACAACAGAGCTCCTGGAGACAAGCCGCATGAAGAACCACCTCCCCGCCTTGGCCTTGCTGATTGCCAGCCAAACCGCATGGGCGCAGCCGACGACCGTTCTGTTCGTGGGCAACAGCTACACCTTCGCCCGGCTCGACCCGGTGTTGACCTACAACGCCGCCAACGTGCGCGACCTCACCCGGCCGCAGGGCCCGCTGCACGGCGGCATCGACCCCGCGCTGCCCTTTGCCGGTGGCGCACCCTTCACCAACCTCACCGGCACCAACTCCTACCCGGTGGGCATCCTCAACCCGGCCACCGGGCGCGAGTTCAACTCCTTCACACCGCACTCGCAGACGGTGGGCTGGGGCGGGGTGCCGGGCATCTTCAAGCAGCTCACGGTGCAGGCGGGGCTGGACTATGACGTGGCGCTCACCACCCGCAACGCGGCTTCGCTGCGCGGCCACTTCCTGAACACCGCCAACAGCAACTGGGACCTGCGGGGCAACATCAGCAGCCAGCGCTGGGACAAGATGGTGTTGCAGGAACAGAGCGACGAGGCCCTGGGGCCGCAGTCCGTTGGCGGTGTCGCCCTGGGTTCCAACTTCCCGTCGATCAGAGCCTATGTCGATCTGATCGAGGACTGGGTGCATACCGGCAGGCCGGTGCAAGCCGGGGTCATGACCAACAACGCCACCAACACCACGTACCGAGAGCGGAACATGTACTACCTGGGCGGCACCACGGCCGCGGGCGGCGCAGGTGGCCAGTACGCCAACGAAGCCGCCTGCGTTGCGGCGGGCGGCACGCCATCGGTCACGGTGGCGGGTGTCACCACCTCGGGTTCTTGCGCCAACAACGCCCTGCGCACGATTCCGAACAACACCAAAGCCAACGCGGCGACCGAAATCTATCTGCAGCAGACCTGGGCCCGCCCCAACCTGATCAACGCACCGGGTGCAACCACCATCGACTCCGCCACCGGCAATGCCACCTACTCCGGCGCGCCGGCGCCCAGCTACTTCAGCACGCTCGAAGCGATGACGTCCGACATGACCACCGGCATGCTCAACGTCGCCAACTTTGCAGACGACGATGGCACGGCGGGCATCAAAAGCATCATTCCCGTCGGCCAGGCGTTCTTGACCGCCGTGCAAGCCGGTGTTGCCACCCGCAACATGTATGCACCCGACGCGCTGACGGACGAACTGATCGATCTGTGGTTCAACGATGGCACCCACGCCAGTGTCGCTGGCTCGTACCTGAGCGCGCTGACGAACTTCGGCTCGATCACCGGCCTGGACCCGGCGATGTTTGGCGCCGGTGAGCGCGCTGCGCTTGATCTGGGCCTCACGGCGCGCCAAGCCCTGCTGCTGCAGTCGGTGGCGAGCTTTCAACTCGGCTTTCGCAACAGCGTTCCCGAGCCAGGCAGTCTGGCGCTGGCCGCACTGGCGCTGCTGGGCATGGCCGGGTTGCAGCGGCGCACCGCGCTGGCCCAAGCCCCGCGGGCCTGAATTTCAGCGGCGCGCGCTGCGCGCCGGGCGCCGCCGCCAGCGGCTGATCTGCGCCAACCACCGCAGGTGCTGGCGTAAGCCACCGCTGTCGAATGTGGGGGCGCACCGTTGCGCGCCTTGTGCGAACCCTGGGGCATGGGCTAAGGTCCGGGGCACAGGCGACACATGCCGTGCAAACGGAGCAGTGACATGGGCACAGGATGGTTGATCCGCACTTTCAGGCTTTCCGATCAGGGGCCGGCCCAGCGGAAACCACCAGGTGGCACGGCGTCACGCAGGCCTTGCACACACCGCCCCGGCCGCCAACGCTGACCCATGGGCGCGATCTTCATCAGCTACCGACGCGAAGACTCCGAGGGCCAGTCGGGGCGCCTCTTCGAAGACCTCTGCGACCGCTTTGGCGCCGAAGCGGTTTTCATGGACGTGGTCGGCATCGAGCCGGGGCAGGACTTCCGCGCCGTCATCGACACCAAGGTCGCAGCTTGCAGCGTGCTCTTGTCGATCATCGGTCGCCACTGGCTCTCGGCGCGCGATGCGGCCGGCCAGCGCCGCATCGACGACGCGGCCGATTTTGTGCGCCTGGAAACCGCGTCGGCCCTCAAACGCGGCGTGACCGTGATTCCCGTGTTGGTGCAGGGCGCGCGCATGCCCACGGCGGCCGATCTGCCTGCCGATCTGCGCGACCTGGCCTTTCGCAACGCGGTGGAACTGAGCCACGCGCGCTGGTCGTCCGACTTGGCCCTCCTGCTGGCATCTTTGCAGCGGCTGGGCTTCACGCCGCAGGACGGCAGCGCGGGCGCGCCACTGACCTTGTTGGGCAGCAGCCGGGGCGGGCGACAACCGGGGTCTGGGCACAGACCATCCTGGCAGATGGTCGCCAAGGTTGTGGCGGTGGCGGTGGTGCTGGCAGGCGCATGGTGGGCGCTGGATCGCCAGACCCATGCCCAGCGGGCGGCCGACGCGGCCGCCCAGGCTGCCCTGCAGCAGACCTTGGCCGAGGCGCGGGACTCGCTGGCGGCCGCCACCGCGGCTTTGGCGCAAACCATGGCCCAGGCTCAGGCGCGCGAAAAGGAAGCTGAGCAAAAAGCTCAGGCTGAACAGGCCGCACGGCGCGAGCGCGAGACCGCCGAGCGCGAGCTGGCGGCTGCCCGGGCGCAGGAGCAAGAACAAGAGCGCGTGCGCCGGCAGGCCCTGGAGGCGCGCGACGCCGAGCGGGCCGCTGCTGCGCGGCGGCAGGCCGAGGTGGCCAAAAACACCACCGCAGAGCGTGAGCAGCTCTTGCGCCAGGCAGCGCTGCGCGAAAACCAGGCCCGCCAGGCCTCGACCGTCGCCAGCGCCAGCCGGACAGCGGCCGTTGCCGCGGTGACGATGCAAACAGCGGCCGCCACCGACGCCGCCCGGCGGCTGCAGCAAGGCTTTGGCACCAATGGCTTGCGCGTGACCCGGGTCGACTACGCGCACTCGGCCAACGGCAAAGCGCAAGGCAGCTTCCGGCGCACGGGCGATCGCGCATGGGCCGAAATCAACGCCGCCGGGCAACCGATGTTCCGCTTTGTCGAAACCCAGCGCGACGAGTGGTCGGTGTACCTGCATGACAGCCAACGCGATGTCCGCATCCAGCTCGATCTGTACACCCGCCGGGTCAACTACAGCGACGCCGGCAACCCGGCGCTGCGCAGGCTGTACGACCTGGTCGATGCCGGTTGAGCGAAGCGGGCTGAAGGACCGGGGTATGGTGCGCGGGGTGGCTTGAACGGGCCATGGCCAGGCCGGCCAACGTGACGCCCCCAACCCGCTCGCTGAGCAGTCCCCGAGCGTGGGAAACCACAACGTCGCCCAACAGGCCTGCTGCTGGCGCAGGCCTGACCAGCCCGACAATGCCCAGCTTCCCGCAGCACCGTCCACCCAAGACTCGGCCAGATGACCACATTCAACCCTTTCCACCAGGCCCACCCGGACTACGCCAAGACGCAAGCCCTGGACGCCCTGCGCGCCACCGAATACAGCCGTCTGGACCAGCGCCAGCAGGTCTATTTGGACTTCACCGGCGGCGGCCTGCATGCCGCCAGTCAGGTGCGTGAACACGCGCTAATGCTGAGTGAAGAGGTGCTGGGCAACCCGCATTCGGTCAACCCCAGTTCGATGGAAATGACGCGGCGCGTGGAGCAAGCGCGCCAGGCGGTGCTGCAGCACTTCAACGCCAGCCGCGACTACGTCGCCATCTTCACGCTCAACGCATCGGGCGCGCTCAAGCTGGTGGGGGAGTCCTACCCGTTTGCGCCGGGTGGCCAGTTGCTGATGACGACCGACAACCACAACTCGGTGAACGGCCTGCGTGAATTTGCGCAGGCCCGCGGCGCCGCGGTGGACTACGCGCCGCTGACGCGCCCAGACCTGCGCCTGGACGCGCCCGCGTTGAACGCGCTGCTGAGTCAGGCGCCGGGTTCACAACCGCGCCTGCTGGCCTTTCCGGCGCAGTCCAACTTTTCCGGTGTCAAGCACCCGCTGGGCTGGATCGACACCGCGCGCGGCCAGGGCTGGCAGGTGCTGCTGGACGCGGCGGCATATGTGCCCACCAACACGCTGGACCTGCAGCAGGTGCAGCCCGACTTCGTGGTGATGTCGTTCTACAAGATGTTTGGCTACCCCACCGGTGTGGGCTGCCTGTTGGTGCGCAAGGACACGCTGACGTTGCTGAAGCGCCCCTGGTTTGGCGGCGGCACCGTCAACTTTGCCACCGTGCAGGGCCGCATGCACGTGCTGTCGGGCGGCGAGGCCGGTTTCGAGGACGGCACGCTCAACTACCTGAGCATCCCGGCGGTGGAATTGGGCTTGGCCCATTTGCAGCGCGTGGGCATGGATCTCATCCAAACGCGCGTGAAGTGCTTGACCGGCTGGTTGCTGGACCAGCTGCTGAACTTGAAGCACAGCAACGGCCGGGCCATGGTGCGCCTGTACGGGCCGGCCAACATGGTCGACCGCGGCGGTACGGTCACGATGAATTTTTACGACCCCAGCGGCCACCTGGTGGACTATCGGCGCATTGAAGAGTTGGCTGCCGAGAAAAACATCTCTTTGCGCACCGGGTGTTTTTGCAACCCGGGCGCAGGCGAGACCGCCGAAGACCTGAGCGAAGACGACATGCGCGTGGCCGCGGCGCAAATCGGTGATCAGATCAACCTGCAGCGTTTTTTGTCGGTGATGCAAGAGCGCGGCGGCAAAACGGCCGGCGCCATTCGCGTGTCTTTGGGCCTGGTCAGCAACTTGGCCGACGTGCAGCACTTTCTGGACTTTGCCAGCGGCTTGCGCGACCAGACCGCGCTGACGATCGGCACGGTGTCGTTTGACATTGAAAGCTGCCGCGTGGTGCGCGACGGGGGTTGAGGGCTGGGCGGCAAGGAGTGGCTGCGTCCAGCCCTGCTCGGGCCTTCACCACTTGCAGCCGCTGTCTTTTTTCAGCGCATCCACCACCAGCGGAATCACCGCCAGCAGACCCGCGCCGCTGTGGGCCGTGCGGCAGTCGGTGCGACCTGACTTTTCAATGTCGCGGGCCAGTTTTTCGTCGCGATCGGGTGGGCGCGGCAACACCGGCAACAGACCCGCCGTGCCGTGGCGCGAAAGCTCACCGCCGCGTGGCCGGGCCAGTTCCAGGTTAAGCCGTGGCACCGCGCTGGCCGCTGCAGCAGCGGGGGTGGCCACGTCACGGCCGACTTGGGCGCCGGCATCGGGCGCGCCAGGCCGGCTGGATGCGGTTTCCGCGCGCGGCAGCGGGCTGGGTTGCGGGGCCAGCGGCTCGGCCACGGTGGTGCTGGGCGACAGCGCAGCTTGCGACGCACGCGCCGGTGCTGCTGGCGCTTGCAAACGGCGTTCGGCCGGCGGTTGCGGGGCTGCTTCCGGCGTTGGCAAGGTTGGCGCCACGGCGGCCGGTGTGGACGACAAGGCAGGTGCAGCCTGCAACGGCGTCGCGATGCGGTTTTCAAGGATCCTGTCTGGCGCCGGCACGGCAGCGGGCGCGGGCGCCGCTGGCTGAAGCGTTGAGGTCGGTGCCGGGGTTGGCACCGGCGCAGGCACCGAGATCGGCGCTGAGATTGGCGCGGGTGCGGGAGCGGGAACCGGAGCTGGAGCTGGAGCTGGAGCTGGAGCTGGAACTGGAACTGGAACTGGAACTGGAACTGGAACTGGAACTGGAACTGGGACTGGGACAGGAGCCGGGGCAGGGACGGTAACTGGCACCGGCACTTGCACTGGCGCCGGAATCAGGAGCGGCACCGGCACGGGCACGGGCACGGGCAAAGTCTGAAGCTGTGGCTGGGGCGCCCGAACTACCGGTTCTTCCAGTGGCGTGTTGCGTCCCAGCCTGGCCGCGCCGGGGGCGCTGTCCGGTGCCGGTTCGGTCTGCCGCACCGCGCCACCCCAGCGTGGCGTATCGGCGGGCCCTGGCGTGCTGTTGGCGGGCGCTGGTGGTGGCAGCTCGGCGCGGGCCCCTTCGGTCACCGGCCCGCGCAAGGTCACGTTGATGGCCCCAAACACCCCTTGGCCCAAAGGCGCCGTGCCACTGGGCGCGTTACCCAGCCACAGGACCAGCCACAGGTGAAGCAGCAGGGCCAGCAGCAAACAGCGCTGCAAGCTCGTCAGCGTGGCCTTGGGCCACGGCACCAGGCGGGCGGGCAGGGGCTGGTCTTGCAAAATGGCGTTCACGGCCTGGTCACCTTGTCAGTGGCCGGCGCGGCTGTCAACTGGAGCCGCCCTGCTCAGGTCTAATTCAAGGTTCATCGTCCCTCACCGGCCTCCAACGTCATCAACGAGATCAGCGCACCCACCATGAACCAGCTCGATCAGCTCAAGCAGCACACCACCGTGGTGGCCGACACCGGCAACTTCAAGCAGCTGGCGCAGTTTGCGCCGCAAGACGCCACCACCAACCCGAGCCTGATTCTGAAGGCCGTGCAGCAGCCCGACTACGCGCCCTTGCTGGCCCAAACGGTGGCGGCGCACGCCCAGGCACCGCTGGACGCCGTCGTCGACCAGGTGCTGGTGCGCTTTGGCTGCGAGATTTTGAAGGTGGTGCCTGGCCGCGTCAGCACCGAAGTGGACGCGCGCTTGTCGTTCGACACGGCGGCCACGCTGGCCCGCGCCCACCGCTTGGTTCAACTTTATGCCGACGCTGGCATCGACAAGAGCCGGGTGCTGATCAAGGTGGCCGCCACCTGGGAAGGCATCCGTGCGGCCGAGCTGTTGGAACGCGAGGGCATCCACTGCAACCTGACCCTGCTGTTTGCCTTTGGCCAAGCGGTGGCCTGTGGCGACGCCGGCGTGCAGCTGATCAGCCCCTTTGTGGGCCGCATCTACGACTGGCACAAGAAGTCAGCCGGCAGCAACTGGGTCGAGGCACACAACGCCGGCGCCAACGACCCCGGTGTGAAGAGCGTGCGTGCAATCTTCAACCACTACAAACGTCACGGCATTGCCACAGAAGTGATGGGCGCGAGTTTTCGCAACGTGGGGCAGATCGTGGCGCTGGCCGGTTGTGACCTGTTGACCATCAGCCCCGAACTGCTGGCCCAGTTGCAGGCCAGCGAAGTCCCGGTGCCTTTGGCGCTGGACGCCGCTGCTGCCACCACGATGAACCTGCCGGCCGTGCACCACGACGAAAAGTCCTTCCGCTGGGCCTTGAACGAAGACGCCATGGCGACCGAAAAGCTGGCTGAAGGCATCCGCGCTTTTGCGCTGGACGCGGGCAAGCTGGACCAGTTGATTCTGGGCCTGAAGGCATGATCCGTTGCGACCAGACCCAGGCCTGGGGCGCACTGCAAGGCCACTTCGAAGCCCACGGGCGTGAGCTGGACTTGCGCGAAGCCTTTGCCCGCGACCCCGGCCGCTTCAACACCTTCAGCCTGCAGGCGCCTGAGGTTTTTGCCGACCTCAGCAAAAACCGCATCGACACCGCCACGCTGCGCTGGCTGCTCGACATGGCCCGCGAATGCGGCCTGCCAGCCCAGCGCGACGCCCTGCTGCGCGGCGACATCGCCAACCCCACCGAGGGACGCGCGGTGCTGCACACCGCCTTGCGCGCGCCCAAGGGCCAAGGCCCTTTCAGCACCGAGGTGCACACGGTGCTGGACGCGATGCTGGCCTATGCCGACAGCGTGCGCCGCGACAGCGCCATCACCGACATCGTCAACATCGGCATCGGCGGCAGCGACCTGGGGCCAGCCATGG
Source organism: Rubrivivax sp. (assembly GCA_031375065.1). Taxonomy (GTDB): domain Bacteria; phylum Pseudomonadota; class Gammaproteobacteria; order Burkholderiales; family Burkholderiaceae_C; genus Rubrivivax. The sequence goes on from JANMHH010000030.1 coordinate 7,734, forward strand.
TGGTGCCGGCGCTGGACGCCTACGGCAACCCGGCGCAGCGGCTGCACTTTGTCAGCAACGTCGACGGCCACGACCTGGCCCCGTTGCTGCAACGGCTGGATGCGAAGAAGACGCTCTTCATCGTGGCCAGCAAGACATTCACGACACAAGAGACCATGGCCAACGCGGCGGCCGCACGCGCCTGGTTCGTGGAACAGGGCGGCACCGACGTGGCGCGCTACTTTTGCGCCACCACCACCCACGTCGCAGCGGCTGCGGCTTTTGGCATCCGCACCACCTTTGGCTTTTGGGACTGGGTGGGCGGCCGCTATTCGATGTGGAGCGCCATCGGCCTGCCGATTGCCATCGCCATCGGCGGCCCCAACTTTCGGGCCCTGCTGGCCGGCGCGCACGCCATGGACCAGCACTTTGCGCAAGCGCCGCTGGCGCAGAACCTGCCGGTGCTGCTGGGCTTGATCGACATCTGGTACCGCAATTTTCACGGCTTCACCAGCCGCAGCGTGGCGCCCTACCACCAGGGCTTGAAGCGCCTGCCAGCTTACCTGCAGCAATTGGAGATGGAGTCCAACGGCAAGCGCGTGGACCTGCACGGCAACGCCCTGCCCTACGGCACCAGCCCGGTGGTGTGGGGCGAGCCCGGCACCAACGGCCAGCACGCCTACTTTCAGATGCTGCACCAAGGCACCGACGTGATCCCGGTGGAGTTCATCGCCGTCAAGACGCCCAGCCATCACCTGGTGGATCAGCACCGCAAGCTGCTGGCCAATTGCCTGGCCCAGAGCCAGGCGCTGATGCTGGGCAAGAGCGCTTTGGAAGCCGTGCAGGAGAAAGCGCCCACGGCGGCCACCGACATCGACCCGGTGGTCTTGGCGCAGCACCGCGCCTTCCCCGGCAACCGGCCCAGCACCACGCTGGTGTTGGACGCGCTGACCCCCAGCAGCCTGGGCGCACTGATCGCGCTGTACGAACACCGCGTGTTTGTCAGCGGCGCGCTGTGGGGCATCAACAGTTTTGACCAGTGGGGCGTGGAACTGGGTAAGGCCCTGTGCAACATCCTGCTGCCGCGCCTGAGCAGCGGCGACACCCTCGGCCTGGACGGGTCCACCGCAGGGCTTTTGAAAAGATTGACCGCATGAAGCGCATCGTCTTTGACCTTGGCGCCGTGGTCTTCAGCTGGAAGCCGCGCCAGATGCTGATGCGCGAACTGCCGCATGTGGTGACCAGCGAAGCGCTGGCGGCGGTCTGGGAACAACAGGTCTTTCAGGCCTATGGCGGCGACTGGGGTGACTTTGACCGCGGCACCGTCGCGATACCCGACCTGGTGCGGCGCATCGCCCAGCGCACGGGCTATGCGGCCGCCGATGTGCAGACCATCGTCGACGCCGTGCCGCGCGAGCTGCAACCGATGCCCGACACCGTGGCCCTGATCCATCAGCTGGCTGATGCCGGCCACACCCTGCACTACCTGTCGAACATGCCCGCACCCTATGCCGACGTGCTGGAGCGCCACCCCTTCTTCAGCCGCTTCAGCGGTGGTGTGTTTTCAGGCCGTGTGCACCACAACAAGCCCGAAGCCGCGATCTTTCAGCTGGCGGCAGCGCAGTTTGGCGTGGCGCCTGCAGAGCTGGTGTTTCTGGACGACCACGCACCCAACGTGGCTGCGGCGCGCAGCCTGGGCTGGCATGCGCTGCAGTTCAGCAACGCCCAACAAGCCAAACTGGACCTGGTGCAGAGAGATTGGGCTCAAATTGATTGAGCGCCTGAGGTGCAGAGCTTCGGCGTGTCTTTGCTGAAGGGCGCGCAACTCAACCGCAGAATTCAGTCGCGGTGCTCCGGCCCGACGTGCGGGCTGTCGGCCATCCAGGCGTCCAGCAAGGTGTAGCCCACGGCCAGCATCACCGGGCCGACAAAGATGCCCACCAGGCCAAAGGCAAACAGGCCACCGATCACGCCTGAAAAGATCAGCAGCAGCGGCAGGTCGGCACCCATCTTGATGAGCCAGGGCCGCAGCACGTTGTCCAACGTCCCCACCACCAAGGACCACACCACCAGGAAGATGGCCCAGCCCGTGCTGCCGTCGTAGAACGCCCAGCCCGCCGCGCCGAGCAGCACCGGAATGGGCCCGATCTGCGCGATGCACAACATGAACATCAACGCGCTGAGCAAGGTGGCAAAGGGCACGCCGGCCAGCGCTATGCCCAGGCCGCCCAGCACCGCCTGCACCATGGCCGTGCCGCCCACGCCCAAGGCCACGCCGCGTATCGCGCCGCCGGCCAGCACCACGGCGTCGTCACC
>JANMHH010000046.1:0-58202 GCA_031375065.1 Rubrivivax sp.
AGGCATCGGCCAGGCGCTGATGGAACAGGTCGTCTACGACCCGCAGACGGCGCAGATCCTGTCGGCCAGCCTGATGGACTACGCGCTGCCACGGGTGGATGGCTTCAAGGCTTTCAAAACCGCCTTTGATCAAACGGTGCCCTGCCTGAGCAACAGCCTGGGCGCCAAGGGCGTGGGCGAACTGGGCACCATCGGCGCCACGCCGGCGGTGGTCAACGCGGTGGTGGACGCGCTGGCCCATGGCCTGGACGGGCAGGGCCTGGGGCGGCGCGCCGAGCAGGTGCAAATGCCCTTGACCGCAGCCTCGGTCTGGCGCGCCCTGCAGGGCCAACTGCCACCGGCGCTGAACCTCGGGCCCTGAAATACTGCCCCGGCCTGGGCCTGATGCCCAGGTTCGGGTTCGGGTTCGGGTGCGGGTGCGGCGATCGGTGGGCCACAGCGCGCTGTGGCCGCCCGTTCAGGAGTTGGCCCGCACCTCTTCGATCGTGGTCACACCCGCCAGCACCTTTTCGATGCCGTCCTGGCGCAGTGTCCGCATGCCGTCGCTCAAGGCATGTCGCTGCAGTTCGTCGGCACGCTGGCCGGTCTGGATCAGGTGGCGCAGGCCCCGCGTGACCATCATCAGCTCGTGAATGGCGGCGCGGCCGCGAAAACCCGTGTCCGAGCAGTGCGGGCAGCCCACGCTCTTGTACAAGGTGATGGGGCCGCCGCCCTGGCCGTCGGTGCCGGGCGAGCCGAAGCGACGCCGCCAGTCGGCCAGCACGTCTTCGGGCTTGGGCGCGTTGTCGGCGTCGGCCATGGCGTGCATGTGGTCGTGCAGCAGTTCTTCTTCTTGCTCGGCGCTGGCGGGGCTGGCCACGCGGCAGCTGTTGCACAGCCGGCGCACCAGGCGCTGGGCCAGCACGCCGAGCAAGGCGTCGGCAAAGTTGAACGGGTCCATGCCCATGTCCAGCAAACGCGTGATGGTTTCGGGCGCGCTGTTGGTGTGCAGGGTGCTGAGCAAAAGGTGGCCGGTCAGGCTGGCCTCGATCGCCACCTGGGCGGTTTCCTGGTCGCGGATTTCGCCGACCATGATCACGTCCGGGTCGGCGCGCAAGAAGGCCCGCAGCGCCTTGGCAAAGGTCCATTCGATGCGCGGATTGACCTGCACCTGCCGCAGGCCGACCTGGGTGATTTCGATCGGGTCTTCAGCGGTCCAGATCTTGCGCTCGGGCGTGTTGATCGAGCCCATCAAGGAGTGCAGCGTGGTCGTCTTGCCACTGCCGGTGGGCCCCACGCACAGCAGCATGCCGGACGGGCGTGCGGCGGCGGCCTTGACGCGTTCGAGGTTGGACGGGCTCAAGCCCAGCTTGTTCAACGGAATCGGCTTGCTGGACTGCAAAAGCCGCAGCACCGCGTCTTCCATGCCACCGGCGGTGGGAATGGTGGCCACGCGCAGTTCCAGCTTGACGCCCTGGACAAACTTGCTGAAGTTGATCTTGCCGTCCTGCGGTTTGCGGCGTTCGCTGATGTCGAGGTCGCACATGATCTTGATGCGGGCGATCAAGGCGCTGCGGTAGCTGATGGGCAGCTCCAGGTAGGGCCGCATCAACCCGTCCTTGCGAAAGCGGATGCGCACCTTTTCCTTGCCGGCGGGGCATTCCACGTGCACGTCGGAGACGTTCTGGGCGTGGGCCTCCAGGATCATCGAGTTGATCAGGCGCACCAGCGAGTTGTCGCTTTGTTCGATCGGCGAGACGTCGTCGTCGTCGATGCGGGCTTCCACCCGTTCCATGGTGGCCAGCAACTTGCTGGCGTCGCCGGGTTCGTACTCGACCAGGCGGCCGGGGTCGTCGGCCGGGCGGGCGTTGGGATGGGCGGTGCCCAGTTTTTCGTAGGCGCGGTCAACCGCCGCGGCCAGCACGCCCATGCGCGCCAGCACCGGCACCACCTTGCTCTGGGCGGCGAACTCCAGCTCGTCCAGACTGCTGCGGTTGGAAGGGTCTTCGACCGCCACCACCAAGCGGCTGCCGCGCATCATCAAGGGCAGGGCCGGCAAGCGCGCCGCCACCGCATAGGGCAGACGTGACAGCGCTTCGACGTCGGACGGAAAGGCCGCCACGTCGACCAGCGGGTAGCCCATCTTGCGGGCCAAGGCGGTTTGCAGGTCGGCGCGTGAGACCACGCCGTTGCGCACCAGCAGTTCGCCCAGCGGCACGCTGCGGTCCAGGCGCTGCTGAACCAAGGCGTCTTCGAGCTGCGCTTCGTTGATGAAACCCATCGCGGTCAGGGCTTCACCGATGCGCACCATCGGCATCTTGCTTTGCTTCTCGATCGCCAGAACCAATTCATCGGGCGTGATGATCTGGCGCACCACCAGGATGTCGCCAATCTTGCGATGGCGCATTTCCTGCTGTTCGGCCAAGGCCAGCCGGATCTGTTCAGGCGAAGCCGAACGCTGCGCGACCAGCGCCTCGCCCAGCCGCAAACCGACCTCGGCTTCGCTGTAGGCGGTGCGCGGCACAAACCAGCGCCGCACGCCGCCCTCGTCGTCCATCGGCTCGAAGAGAAACAAGCCCCAGGCTTCTTCAAAGTGCCCCATGGTCTGGCCGTCCCAGACCTGGCCATCGGTGAACTGCACCGAGAAGGGCAGGCCGCTCACGGTGGGAATCAGGTCCCCGACGGTCTCGTTGGGGTTCAGACACTTCAGAGGTTCGGTCAGGCACAGGCGCCGAAACTGTTCGGTTCGCAACAGCAGCGCTTTGGACTGGTTGGGCAGCAGCAGGTGCAGTTGACCGGCCTGCGGCGCAAACAGGCTGAGCCGACCGCGCATGGCGTGGCCGTTGATCCCTTCCACCGCACAAGGGTGGGCTTGTGGCGGCACCGAGGGCGCCGGGTAGTTGCTGAGGCTGGGCGTTGGCCACGCCCACCCCACGGGCTCGGCGGGCATCAATTCCAGCGGTGGCAATGACAGGTCAGACATCGATGTTTGGAGAGATGGTGCGCATGAGAACCACAACCGGCTTACCCGGGGCTCCGTTGATGCTAAGGACACGGGTCAGGCCCGAAACCTTGATCAGGGGGGCAGAAGCGAGCCAGATGTGGCCCTGCTTCAGCCCCGGGCTGTCACTTCTGCACGCCCATCAAGACGTCGGGAAGCCACGTCACCAGCCCAGGGAACACGGTGATCACCGCGATCGCCAGCACCAGACAAGCAAAGAAGGGCAGGGCTGCCACCGCAATGACGTTGCTGTCCTTGCCGGTCATGTTTTGCATCACGAACAGGTTGAACCCCACCGGCGGCGTGACCTCGGCGATTTCGACCAGCAACACGATGAAGATGCCAAACCAGACCAGATCGAAACCGGCCTTCTGCACCATGGGCAGCACGACGGCACTGGTCAGCACGATCATGCTGATGCCGTCCAGCGCGGTGCCCAGCACCAGGTAGACCACCACCAGCACGGCGATCAAGGTGTAGGGGCTCAGGTTCATGGCCGCCACCCACTCGGCCAACTCGCGTGGCACGCCGGTGAAGGCCATGGTCTTGGACAAAAAGGCTGCGCCGGCCAGGATGAACATGATCATGCAGCTCATGCGGGTTGCGCCCATCAGGCCGTCCCAGAAGTTGCGCCCATTCAAGCTGCCACCGGCCGCCGCGATGGCCAGCGAGCCCAGCACGCCCCAGGCCGCGCATTCGGTGGCCGTGGCCCAGCCCGCGACCAGCACCCAGACGATGAACAGGATCAGCAGCCCGCACGGGATGAGGCTGGCCGACAGGCGCAGCTTTTCCATCAACGAGGTGGGCGCGTCGGGCGGCGGAACCTTGCTCGGATTGCGCAGGCTCCACCAGCCGATGTACAGCGAAAACAGCCCCATCAGCACCGCCGCCGGAATGAAGCCGGCCAGGAACAAGCGGATCACCGACGCGTCGGCCGCCACGGCATAAACCACCATGGTGATCGACGGCGGAATCAGGATGCCCAACCCGCCCGCGGTGGCCAGCGCGCCAATGGCCAGGTTCTCGTCGTAGCCGCGGCGCTTCAGCTCCGGCAGAGCCACCTTGGCGATGGTGGCGCAGGTGGCGGCCGACGACCCGGACACCGAGCCAAAGATGCCGCAGCCCAAGATGGTGGTGTGCATCAGCCGCCCCGGCACGCGGTTCAGCCAGGGCGCCAGGCCACTGAACATCTGCTCTGACAGCCGGGTGCGAAACAAGATCTCGCCCATCCAGATGAAGAGTGGCAGCGCCGCCAGTTCCCAGCTGGCCGTGGTTTCCCAGAACGCCGTGAACAGGTTCTTACCCGGCGGCGTGGTCGTGAAAAAGGCCTGCCCGACCCAGCCCACGATGGCCAGCGACATGGCGATCCACACCCCGCCACTGAGCAGCAGCAACAAGACCAGCAGCAGCAGGCCACCGATGGCAACAACACTCATGGCGTGGAACCTTGCACTAGAGGTCCTCGGAAAAATCACCACGCGCGTGGCGTTCTTCCACCAGCCGCACGTAGGTGGGTTTGCCGCCGCTGAGCACCAGCCAGAGTTCGTCCAGCACCGCCAGCAAAAACAGCGCCGCGCCGATGACAAAGCTCATCTGCGGAATCCACATCGGGATGGCCACCATGTTGTTGGCAATGTCGTTGAAGGTGTAGCTTTCCCAGGTGTAGCGCGCCGCCCACCAGGCCAGGTAGCCAATGCCCAGCGCCGCAACCAGCAACGAGACCACCTCCAGGCGGCGCCGCCAGGCCTGCGACAGCTGCTCCAGCAGCAGCGTCACACGCACAAAGTCGCCGTGCTTGAAGGCGTGCGCCATGCCCAGGAAGGCGGCTGCCGCACACAACCAGGACACCACGTCGTTGACCCAGCCCACCCGCCAGTCGAGCTGCCGGCCCACCGACGCGCCGACCATCAGCACGAAGATGGTCAACACGGTCAGCGCGGCCAGGGCCGCCGCGGCGCCAAACAGGGTGTCGAGCGCGCGGCGCACGGGCAGCAGGCTTTACTTGGTGAAGGCGTCGATCAGCTGCTTGCCTTCAGGGCCGGCCTTGTCGAGCCATTCCTTCAGCATGGTGTCGCCCACCTTTTTCATGTCGGCCTTGAGCGTGGCGCTGGGCGGCAGGATCTGCATGCCACCGGCCTTGAGCTTTTCAAGCGACTCGGTGTTGGTGCGCTTGCTGGCCGCGATACCGCGCACTTCAGCGTCGGCTGCAGCCTTCAGCAACGCGGCCTTGGTCGGTGCGTCGAGCGCGTCGAATGCGGCCTTGTTGACCAACACGGCGTTCTTGGGCAACCAGGCCTGGGTGTCGTACCAGAACTTCAGGTGTTCATAGGTCTTGCTGTCGACGCCGGTAGAGCCGCTGGACATGTAGCTTTCAATCACGCCCGTGGCCAGTGCTTGCGAGACTTCGGCAGCCTGCACCGTGACCGGCTGCGCCCCCACCAGTTCGGCGATGCGGGCGGTGGCGGGGCTGTAGGCGCGCCACTTCACGCCTTTGAGGTCGGCGGCCGAATTGACGGCCTTCTTGGCGTAGAAGCCCTGGGGCGGCCAGGGCACGCTGTACAGCAGCATCATGCCCTGCTCGGCCAGCTTCTTTTCCATCAGCGGCTTTTGTGCCTTGTACAGCTTCATCGCTTCGTCGTAGCTGTCGGCCAGAAAGGGCAGGCCGTCGGCAGCGTAGATGGGCCATTCATTGGCCAGGTTGGCCAACAGCACTTCACCGATCTGGGCCTGCCCGCCCTGCACGGCACGCTTAATCTCATTGGCCTTGAAGAGCGACGCGCCTGCATGCACCGTGATCTTGAGCTTGCCGGCCGTGGCCTTGTCCACGTCGGCCGCAAACTCGTTGAGCGTGACGCTGTGGAAATTGCTGGCCGGGTACGCTGCGGGCAGGTCCCACTTGACCTGGGCCTGCGCGGCGGCGCAAGCCAGCAGGGCGGCAGCGGCCATGAGCGTTGACAGTGGTTTCATCGAGACTCCTGTGGACTGAGGTGAGGTGAGACGAGGTGAAGGGAAGGCAGCAAGCATGACGTGGTCCCGTGGCCCTGTGAAGCTGCTGCGGCTCGGGGTTTGCATCAGGTGGATTGAAGTCTAGAGACATTGCCGATAAAGTGTCAACGTTTCTTCGACGTTCTGGTGAAAACCCCGATGCCGCGCAAAGCCCCTGCTTCCAGCCCCGCTCCCCGCCCTGCTTCCCGTCCTGCAGCACTGCTGCCTGCTCGTGCCAGAGCCACCTCGTCCAATGCCGTGCCGCGGGCCGGCGGGATAGTTTCGTCCTCGCATCTGGTGTCGCCCAGGAGCGTGGAGCTGTCGGAATTTGAGTTTGGCCTCATCGTGGCCTGGAACGCCTTCTCGCGCTGGGCCGTGCGCTGCATGGCTGCCGCCGGTTGCAGCGACTTGACCATCACCGACGTGCTGTTGATGCACCACGTCAGCCACCGCGCGCGCAACAAGAAGCTGGCCGACATCTGCTTCGTCCTGAACTACGAGGACACCCACGTGGTGGCCTACTCGCTGAAGAAGCTGGTGGCGGCCGACCTGGTGCGCGCCGACAAACAGGGCAAGGAGGTCTTCTACAGCCCCACCGAACAAGGCGAAGCCTTTGTGGCCCAGTACCGAAGCATCCGCGAACAGTGCCTGGTGCAGAGCCTGGACACCGAGCTCAACGCCGAGATCGGCGAACTGGCCCGATTGCTTCGCTTGATGAGCGGCATGTACGACCAGGCCGCTCGCGCCGCCACGTCGTTGTAGTGCGCCGATGAGCCGCTTCCTGGGCCTGCTGCTGCTGGACACGCGTTTTCCGCGTCTGCCGGGTGATGCGGGTCGGCCCGACAGCTATCCGATGCCAGTTCGCTCCGTCGTGGTGCCGGGGGCGACGCCACAGCGGGTGGTGCGCGAGGGTGACCCGGCCTTGCTGCAGCCTTTTGTCGATGCCGCGCGCTCGCTGGTTGCCCAGGGCGCCGCCGCCATCACCACCAGCTGCGGCTTCCTGGTGCAGCACCAGGCCAGGCTGCAAGCGCAACTTGCGGTGCCGGTGTGGTCTTCGGCCTTGCTGAAGCTGCCTGAACTGGCTTCGCCCGGTGTGTTGACGGTTGACGCCGCCGCGTTGACCGCGGCGCACCTGCACGCCGCGGGTGCGGCCCCGGACACGCCCGTCGTTGGCTTGGCCGAAGGCTGCTACTTGCAAAGCGTGCTGCTGGGCAACCAGTCACAGTTGGACCCGGCGCTGGCCTTGAAAGACGTTCTGGAAGCCGCTTCGCGGCTGGTGCAACGGCACCCGCAGGTTCGGCACCTGGTGCTGGAGTGCACCAATCTGCCCCCCTTTGCACAAGCCTTGGCCCAGGCCACGGGTTTGCCGGTCCACCACCTCTTGACGCTTGTGAACGAGCGATGGAGTCCATCATGAAACCCTTCAAGCGCTGGCAATTCTGGATCGACCGCGGCGGCACCTTCACCGACGTGGTGGGCCGTGCGCCGGGTGGTGAGCTGCACACCCTGAAGCTGCTCAGCGAAAACCCCGAGCAATACCTCGACGCGGCCGTGGAGGGCATTCGCCGCCTGCTCGGCCTGGCCGCGGGCCAGGCCATCACGCCCGAGCAGGTGGAGTGCGTGAAGATGGGCACCACCGTGGCCACCAACGCGCTGCTCGAGCGCAAGGGCGACCGCACCTTGCTGGTCACCACGCAAGGCTTTCGCGACGCGCTGCGCATCGCCTACCAGGCCCGGCCGCGGCTCTTTGACCGCCACATCGTGTTGCCTGAGCTGCTCTACGAACGGGTGATCGAAGCCCAGGAACGTGTAGGCGCGCATGGCGACGTGCTGGTGCCGCTGGACCTGGCCCACCTGCGCGAACGGCTGTGGGCTGCCTTTGACGCCGGCATCCGCAGCTGCGCCATCGTCTTCATGCACGGCTACCGCTACACGGCCCATGAGCAGGCCGCCGCCGCTCTGGCGCGCGAGTTGGGTTTCACCCAGGTCAGCGCCAGCCACGAGGTCAGCCCGCTGATGAAGCTGGTCTCACGCGGCGACACCACGGTGGTCGACGCCTACCTGTCGCCGATCCTGCGCCGCTATGTCGAGCAGGTGGCGGCGCAGATGCCCGGTGTGCCGCTGTTCTTCATGCAGAGCAGCGGCGGCCTGACCGAGGCCCACCACTTCCAGGGCAAGGACGCCATCCTGTCGGGCCCGGCCGGCGGCATCGTCGGCATGGTGCGCACGGCGGTGGCCGGTGGCCATCACAAGGTCATCGGTTTCGACATGGGCGGCACCAGCACCGACGTCAGCCACTACGCCGGTGAGTTCGAGCGCGCCTTTGAGACCCAGGTGGCTGGCGTGCGCATGCGCGCGCCGATGATGAGCATCCACACCGTGGCGGCGGGTGGCGGTTCGGTGCTGGCTTTTGACGGTGCCCGGCTGCGCGTGGGGCCCGAGAGCGCCGGTGCCAACCCCGGCCCGGCCAGCTACCGCCGCGGTGGGCCGCTGGCCACCACCGACGCCAACGTGCTGCTCGGCAAGATTCAGCCGGCCTACTTTCCCAAGGTGTTTGGACCCCGGGCCGACGAGGCGCTGGACCGCGCGGGTGTTGTCAGTCAGTTCGAAGCCCTGGCCGCCCAGGTGCAGGCCGGCACAGGGCGCCAGGCCACCGCCGAATCGCTGGCCGAGGGCTTTTTGCAGATCGCCGTGCAGAACATGGCCAACGCCATCAAGCGCATCAGCGTGGCGCGCGGTTATGACGTCACGCAGTACACGCTGCAGTGTTTTGGCGGTGCCGGTGGCCAGCACGCCTGCCTGGTGGCCGACGCGCTGGGCATGAGCCGCGTGTTCGTGCATCCCTTGGCCGGTGTGCTCAGTGCCTATGGCATGGGCCTGGCCGACCAGATTGCGATGCGAGAAGCCAGCGTGGAGCTGCCGCTGGATGAAGCCGGTTTGGCCGCAGCGCAAGCGCGCCTGGCTCAGCTGGGCGGCGCAGCGCGTGACGAGGTGGCCAGCCAGGGTGTGGCGCCAGAGCGCATCGAGGTGCGGCACAACGTGCACGTGCGCTATCAAGGCACCGACACCGCGCTGGTGGTCTTGTGCAGCGACTTGGCGCAGATCCAGCGCGACTTTGAAGCCGGCTACCAACAGCGTTTTGCGTTCTTGATGCCGGACCGCGGGCTGGTCATCGAAGCCGTGTCGGCAGAAGCGGTGGGTGCGGGTGAACGGTTTGATGCTGCAGTGCCGGACCAGGAGCCGCCGGCCTATGTGCCCAGCGCAGACGCGCAGGTGCGCCTGCACAGCGGCACCTGGTTGGACGCGGCGCTGTTCGTGCGCGAGAACCTGCGCGCTGGCGCCACGCTGGCCGGCCCGGCCATCATCGCCGAGAAGAACGCCACCACCGTGGTCGAGCCTGGCTGGTTGGCCACGCTCACCGCGGCCGGTCCGTTTGAGCTGCGCCGCACCGTGCCGCGGGCCACCCAGCACGCCATCGGCACCGACGCCGACCCGGTGATGCTCGAGGTCTTCAACAACCTGTTCATGAACATCGCCGAGCAGATGGGTCTGCGGCTGCAGAACACCGCCTACTCGGTCAACATCAAGGAACGCCTGGACTTCAGCTGCGCGCTGTTCAACGCCGCAGGCGAGCTGATCGCCAACGCGCCGCACATGCCGGTGCACCTGGGCTCGATGAGCGAGAGCATCAAGACCGTGATCGAGCGCAACCCGGTGATGCAAGTGGGTGATGTGTACGTGCTCAACGACCCCTACCACGGCGGAACGCATTTGCCCGACGTGACGGTGGTGACACCGGTCTACCTGGACAGCACGGACGAACGGCCATCGTTTTATGTCGCCTCCCGCGGCCACCACGCCGACATCGGCGGAAGCACGCCCGGCTCGATGCCACCCTTCAGCAAGACCATCGACGAAGAGGGCGTGCTGTTCGACAACTTTTTGTTGGTGCGTGGCGGCGTGTTGCGCGAGGCCGAACTGCTGGCGGCGCTGCGCTCGGGCCCCTATCCGGCGCGCAACCCGCAGCAGACCATCGCCGACCTGCGGGCCCAGATCGCCGCCAACCAAAAGGGCGTGGAAGAACTGATAGCCATGGTGGCCCAGTTTGGCCGGGTCACCGTGGCGGCCTATATGAAGCATGTGCAGGACAACGCTGAGGAGTCGGTGCGGCGCGTCATCACGGCGCTGAAGGACGGCGCCTATGAACTGGCGCTGGACAACGGTGCCGTGATCAGCGTGAAAGTCACCGTGCACCGTGCCGAGCGTGAGGCCACCATCGACTTCACCGGCACCAGCGCCCAGCTGCCGAACAACTTCAACGCGCCCAAGGCGGTGACGATGGCGGCGGTGCTCTACGTTTTTCGCACGCTGGTGAATGACGACATCCCGCTCAACGCCGGTTGCCTGAAGCCCTTGCATGTGATCGTGCCGCCGGGCTGCATGCTCAACCCGCAAACGCCCGCCGCCGTGGTGGCCGGTAACGTGGAAACCAGCTCCTGCGTCACCAACGCGTTGTATGGCGCCTTGGGTGTGATGGCGGCCAGCCAGTGCACCATGAACAACTTCACCTTTGGCAACGAGACCCACCAGTACTACGAGACCATCAGCGGCGGCAGCGGCGCGGGTGCCGTGAAAGACAGCGCCGGCCGCGTCGTCGGCGGCTTCAACGGCACCAGCGTGGTTCAAACCCACATGACCAACTCGCGCCTGACCGACCCGGAAGTGCTGGAGTTCCGCTTTCCCGTGCGCTTGGAAAGTTATGCCATCCGCGCCGGCAGCGGAGGCCAAGGCCAGTTCCACGGTGGTGACGGCGGTGTGCGCCGGGTTCGGTTTCTCGAACGCATGACCGCCTCGATCCTGTCCAACGGCCGCACCGTACCCGCTTTTGGCATGGCCGGTGGTCAAGCAGGTGCGTTGGGTGTCAACCGCATCGAGCGGGCCGACGGGCGGGTGGAAAAGCTCGGCCACATCGGCTCTTCGGTGATGGAGCCGGGGGACGTGTTTGTCATCGAAACCCCGGGCGGTGGCGGCTACGGCCCGGCACCCTGAGCACCCGCAACCCCCCAGCTTGCCTGCGTGCTTTAGCGGGCTGCGGCTTGCCCTGGTTGGTGGCGCTGGCCTATGCTTGCCACCACCATGCCCAGAACCCGTGCTGCCACGATCTTGCTGACCGGCTTCGAGCCCTTTGACGGCGACACCGTCAACCCGTCCTGGCTGGTGGCGCAAACGCTGCACGGGCAGATGATCGACGGCGCCCGGGTCGAGGGCCTCTGTCTGCCTTGTGCCTTCGGGCAGTCTTTGGACGTGCTGCAGCAGGCCATTGATCAAGGGCAGGCCAGGCTGGTGCTGGCCTTGGGTTTGGCCGGCGGGCGAGCCGAACTGTCGGTGGAGCGGGTGGCTGTCAACGTCGACGACGCGCGCATCGCCGACAACGCCGGTGCCCAGCCCATCGATGTACCGGTGGTGGGTGGTGCGCCAGCAGCCTACTTCAGCACCTTGCCCATCAAGTCCATGGTGCAGCAGATGCTGCAGGCCGGTGTGCCAGCGGCGGTGTCGCAAACGGCCGGCACCTTTGTCTGCAACCATGTGTTCTATGGCCTGATGCACCACCTGCGCCGCCGCCGCAAGGTCAAGGCCGGTTTCATGCACGTGCCGCTGTTGCCCGAACAGGCGCAGCTGCAGGGTCTGGCGGGGCTGGACCTGGAGACCCAGTGCCGGGGGGTGCGGGCGGCGTTGCTGGCCGCGCTGAAGACCGGGCCTGACTTGCGCTTGACAGGCGGCACCATCGCCTGAGCTGCAGCAGGGGCATTCGCTTGTAAGAAACTGCAGTGCGGCGCGACCCTTTCCGCGCAAGGTCCCAGAATCAGGACGGCAAGCTGCGGACCCTGCGCCACTTTCGCGCCCCACCTTTTCAGGAGTGTTCACCATGAATCAGCGTCTCATCGTTTCTTCTGCACTGGCCTCTGCACTGGCCTTGGGCCTGGCGGGCCAGGTTGTCGCCCAGGACAAGGGCAAGGAGAAGTGCTACGGCGTCGCCAAGGCCGGTCAGAACGACTGCGCCAACCTGGCCGCAACCCACTCTTGCGCGGGCCAGGCCAAGGTCGACAACGACCCCGGTGAGTGGAAGTACGTGGCCAAGGGCACCTGCAAGGCCATGAAGGGCAAGACCGCCGACGAAGTCAAGCAGGACAAGAAGTAGAGGGTCCTCACGGGCCGCCGCGTGATGGCTGAAAGCGGCGGGTCGCGCCACGTCGGCATCGGGCTGCGACAACCGCACTACCAAGCCCTGTTGGCTGAGCCGCCGCCGTTGGCTTTTGTTGAAGTCCACAGCGAAAACTTCTTCGCGCCCGGCGGCGCGGCGCGGCAGGTCTTGATGCAAGCTCGGCAACAGTGGCCTGTCAGCCTGCACGGCGTGGGTCTGTCACTGGGCTCGGCCGCTGGCCTGGACCCTTGGCACCTGGACCGGTTGGCCGATTTGGTGCAGCGTGTGCAACCCGTGCGTGTCAGCGACCACGCCAGCTTTGCCCGCGCCCCGCGCCGCCAAGGCGCCACGCCAGTGCACGCCAACGACCTGCTGCCCGTGGCCTTCACTGAAGCCGCCTTGCAAATCATGGCCAGCAACGTTCAGCAGGTGCAAGATCGCCTGGCGCGGCCGATCCTGGTTGAGAACCTCAGCGCGTACCTGCACTGGGCGGACGACCACCTGGCCGAGACCGACTTCTTCAACCGCCTGACGCGCCAGACCGGCTGCGCCTTGCTGCTGGACGTCAACAACCTGGTCGTCAACGCGCTCAACGAAAAGCTGACCCCGCTCGCGGCGGCGCGCGCGGCGATGGCCTGGGTCGACCGCATCGACGCCAACTCGGTGGGCGAGATCCACCTGGCCGGTTACCACGACGGGGGCGACCTCGTCATCGACGACCATGGCAGCCGTGTGCACCCGCCGGTGTGGCAGGTGTTCAGCCATGCGGTGCACCGGCTGGGCCCCCGGCCGGTGGTGGTGGAGTGGGACACCAACCTGCCAGCGCTGGGGGTGTTGCTCGACGAAGCGGCCCAGGCCGAACGGCTGCTGTCCCCAGCCAGCGCTGCACGCGAGCCGCTGCCAACATGAGCGCCGGCAAGGAAACGCTGCGTCAACAGATGCTGTTGCGCGCACTGTGGCGCGATGCACGGCCCGGTGTGCTGGCCGGTTGGACGCGCGACGGCGCCGCCTTCACGCGTGGGCTGCAGGTCTACCAAGCCAATGCGGGCGCACTGGCCGAGCGCGCCTTGGCGGCTGCCTTCCCAACCCTGCAAGAGCTGCTGAGTGAGGACTCTTTCGGCCATCTCGCACGCGCCTTTTGGCAGCACGCGCCGCCTGCGCGCGGGGACCTGAGCAACTGGGGCGCGGAATTGGCAACGTTTGTCGCAGCTGCGCCGGACCTGGCAGATGAACCCTACCTGGCCGACGTGGCGCGGCTGGAATGGGCCGTTCACCAAGCGCACGCGGCTGCCGACGCCGAATTGGACGCCGACAGTCTGGCGTTGTTGGCCGGCAGCGAGCCCGACCAGCTTTGGCTGCGGCCCAAGCCAGGCACGCAAATCCTGGTGTCGGCGCACCCGGTGGTCAGCATCTGGCAAGCGCACCGCCAGGCACCGCAAGCCGGTGAAGACCGCTTTGCCGCCGTTCGCGAAGCTTTTTCGACTGCGCCAGCGCAGACCGCCTTGATCTGGCGTGCCGGCTGGCAGGTTCAGGTGGCCGCACTGGACCCGGCTGACGCCCGGTTGACCTGGGCCTTGTGTGACGGCAAGAGTCTGGGTGCGGCGCTCAGTCAGCTTGCCGACGTGGATGGTTTTGCTTTTGAGCCCTGGTTGGTGTCAGCTTTGAGCCGCCGGTGGCTGGCTTCAGTCAGCCTGTTACCGCTGACCTGACCGGCGCGCGGCGATGGGGCTGGGCTCCTTCACTTAAGGGGTAGCCAAGGCGTCGCCGCTGACCGCGCCCACGTCCGGATCAGGTCAAAATGCGAGTTATTCAGATTGACTTCTTCAAACCAATCTCTATGAGCCTGATTGCCGCACTGTCTTGTATGCTGGGACTCCTGTTGTTGACGACAGGTGCCTCCGCCCAGCCCCTGCCCAGCGACGAACTCGAGCGAGAGTGCTGGCTGCAGCACACCCGAGAACGCACCCGGGTTCGCTTGACCGAGCCCACGGCGGTCGATGTGTCCAACCTGCGAGACGGCCAGGTGGTCAGCTCACCTTTTCGGGTCGACTTTTCGATCCGTGGCATGGGCGTGATCCCGGCGGGCAAGCCGCACCCCAAGGCCGGGCACCACCACCTGTTGGTCAACATGGCCTTGCCGATCAACCCGACCGAGCAGATTCCGTTCAACGATTTCCACCGCCACTTTGGCAAAGGCCAGACTGGCGCGGTGGTGGCCTTGCCGCCCGGTGAGCACCGGGTGCGCCTGCTGTTTGCCGACCACGACCACCGGCCCTACTTTGTCTACAGCCCCGAGCTGCGCATCACCGTCAAGGGCCCGCGTGGCGCAGCCTCGCCCAAGGTCACCCGTGCCCAGTTTGAAGCCACCTGCCGCCAGTGGTACGAAGAAGAAATCTCGCGACCGCGGCCTGAAGGTGTGCGCGCGCTGGTGGCCAACATTCGCGACGGCGAACCGGTGATCAGCCCGATCAATGTGCGCCTGGCCGTGGACGGATTTGGCGTCGCGCCCAAAGGCTTTGGTGGCGCGGGCATGGGCCACTTCCAGCTCGACCTGCTGCGTTCGGATGGCGCCGCGCTGACGGCCCCCGACCTCAGCAACGGGGCCACCCAGGCCACGTTGACCTTGGCGCCTGGCGTCTACACCCTGCGGCTGCGCTTTGTGGACGACAGCGGCCGCAAGGAGCTGACCCCCGTTTCGCTGACCCGCATCGTGGTGTTGGGGCAAGAGCGGATCTGACCGCCCCATGCTGGACAGACCGCTTGCCAGCCTGATCCGGCGGCCGGTTGATGGTTTGGCCCGACGGCTGGTGCGCGTGGGCGTGTCAGCCGATGCGGTCACGTTGGTGGGCTTTGCTGTCGGCATGGCTGCAGCAGTAGCCATCGCGCTGGGTTGGCCGTTGTGGGGCCTGTTGGGCATTGCGCTCAGTCGCTTGGCGGACGGACTGGACGGTGCGGTCGCGCGGCTGACGGCCAGCACCGACCGCGGGGCCTTTCTGGACATCACGCTGGACTTCTTGTTCTACGCCAGCATCCCGCTGGCGTTTGCTGTGGCCAAACCGGTGGAGCATGCGTTGCCTGCGGCGGTGCTGCTGGCGGCCTTCATGGGCACCGGCTCCAGCTTCTTGGCCTTTGCGGTGCTGGCCGAACGGCGTGGCCTGGAGAGTTCGGCTTATCCGCGCAAAGGCCTGTATTACCTGGGTGGCTTGACCGAGGCGTCCGAGACCCTGATCTGCTTTGTCTTGATGTGCCTGTGGCCGGCGCAGTTCGCCTGGTGGGCTTACGCCTTCGCGGCGTTGTGCGCGCTGACCATCGTGGGGCGGCTCTGGGCCGGGTGGCAGGCGTTTCGGGTGTAACGTCGCGCCGCTGGTGTGCGCTGGGCCGAAGCACGAGACCTGGCTTGGTGCCGTCTGTAATTTGGCGGTCCTTGCGGGCGACAGAGCAGCCAGCGAGGAGCGTGAATTGAACAAAAGCAAGCTGTTGTTGGTGGGGGCCTTGGCGGCCGCCGTTGTGGCGTTTTTTGTCCTGGATTTAGGGCGGTTTTTCAGCCTCGACTACATCAAGGGCGCGCAGTCCGACTTTGCCGCTTTGTACGCGGCGCGGCCTGGGTTGGTGGCCGGTGCCTTCTTCGCCATCTATGTGGCCGTGGCTGCCCTGTCGTTGCCGGGTGCAGCGATCCTGACCTTGCTGGCGGGCGCCATCTTCGGGCTGCTGGTGGGCACGGTGGTGGTTTCCTTCGCGTCCAGCGCAGGGGCCACGCTGGCCATGCTGTCTTCTCGCTATGTTCTGCGTGACAGCGTCAAGGCGCGGTTTGGCGCGCGGCTGGCCGACATCGACAAGGGCATCGAACGCGAGGGTGCTTTCTACCTCTTCACCTTGCGCTTGGTCCCGCTGTTTCCGTTTTTTGTCGTCAACTTGCTGATGGGCCTGACCAAAATGAAGGCCGCCACCTTCTATCTGGTCAGCCAGGTTGGCATGTTGGCTGGCACGCTGGTCTACGTTTACGCCGGCACGCAGCTGGCGCAGATCACGTCATTGGGCAGCATCGTCAGCCCGGGTCTGGCGGCGGCTCTGGTCTTGCTGGGCGTGTTTCCGCTGCTGGCCAAAAAGGTCATCGACGCCGTCAAGGCCCGCCGTGTCTATGCGCGCTGGTCCCACAAGAAGCCCAAGTCCTTTGACCGCAACATGGTGGTCATCGGCGCTGGCGCAGCGGGTCTGGTCACCAGCTACATCGCCGCCGCCGTCAAGGCCAAGGTGACCCTGGTGGAAAGCCACAAGATGGGTGGCGATTGCCTGAACTACGGCTGCGTGCCCAGCAAGGCCTTGATCAAGACCGCCACCTTGGCGCGCCAGATGCGGCACAGCGCCGACTACGGCATTGCCAGCGCCGAATACAAGCTGGACTTTGCGCAGGTGATGGAGCGCGTGGCCCGCGTGGTGCGTGAAGTCGAGCCGCACGATTCGGTGGAGCGCTACACCGGCCTGGGCGTGGACGTGAAGATCGGCACCGCCAAGATCCTGGACCCGTGGCACGTGCAAATCACGGGCGCTGATGGGCAGGTGCAGGTGCTGTCCACCCGCAGCATCGTCATTGCCACGGGCGCACGGCCTTTTGTGCCGCCGCTGCCGGGCATCGAAGACGTGGGCTACCTGACCAGCGACACGATGTGGGGTCTGCGCGAACAGCCCAAACGTCTGGTGGTGCTGGGCGGCGGGCCCATTGGCTGCGAACTGGCACAAAGCTTTGCCCGCCTGGGCTCGCAGGTCACGCAGGTGGAGATGGCGCCGCGCATCATGATCCGCGAAGACCTTGACGTTTCGGCCTACGCCCGCCAGGCCCTGGAGGCGGATGGCGTGCAGGTGCTGACCGAGCACAAGGCGCTGCGCTGCGAACAAACCGACGGCGAAAAATTCATCGTTGTCGAGAACGCTGGCGTTGAAAAGCGCATCGCCTTTGATGTCTTGTTGTGTGCGGTGGGCCGGGTGGCGCGCTTGCAAGGCTTTGGCCTGGAAGAACTGGGCATCCCGACGCAGCGCACGGTGGTCACCGACGAATACCTGCAAACGCTGTACCCCAACATCCTGGCCGCCGGTGATGTGGCCGGGCCCTACCAGTTCACGCACACCGCTTCGCACCAGGCATGGTACGCGGCGGTCAACGGCCTGTTTGGCAGTTTCAAGAAGTTCAAGGTCGATTACTCGGTGATTCCGTGGGCCACCTTCATCGACCCCGAAGTGGCGCGGGTGGGCCTGAACGAGCAAGAGGCCCGCGAAAAAGGGGTGGCCTTCGAGGTCACACGCTATGGCATCGACGACCTGGACCGCGCCATTGCCGACAGCGCCGCGCACGGCTGGGTCAAGGTGCTCACCGTGCCGGGCAAGGACACCATCCTGGGCGTGACCATCGTCGGCGTGCACGCCGGCGACCTGCTGGCTGAATATGTGCTGGCCATGAAACACGGCCTGGGTTTGCAGAAGATCCTGGGCACCATCCACATCTACCCGACCTGGGCCGAGGCCAACAAGTACGCGGCCGGCGAATGGAAACGTGCGCATCAGCCGCTCTCGCTGCTGCGCTGGGTGGAGAAGCTGCACACCTGGCGCCGTGGCTAGCCTGGCCGTCTGGGCCCTGGCGGTTCCGTTGACGTTGACGTTCACGTCGGCTGCGGCTGCGGGACTCTCGCCGCTGCTTCAAGGCCAGGTCATGGGGCCGGCTTGGCGTGTGGTGGGCCTGCCGCAGCAGTCGCTGCCGCTCACCCGCTACGCCGTTGACACGGTTGGCGGCCGACCGGCCTTGCGCGTGCAGGTTGCAGCCAGCTACGGCAATCTGGTGCAGGACCTGCCAGCCGTGCCCGCGCCGCGCACTTTGAGCTGGTCCTGGCGGGTTCAGCAGGCCAACCCGTCGACCGACTTGCGCAGCAAAGCCGGAGACGACACCGCGGTCAAAGTCTGCATGAGTTTTGAGCTGAACATCGACCAGGTGCCCTTCCTGGAGCGACAGGTCTTGCGCATGGCCCGCGCCAGCACAGGGCAGGACTTGCCGGCCGCCACGCTGTGCTGGGTGTGGGGCTCTGCAGAGGCCAGGGGCGCGCTGCTGCCCGACCCCTTCAGCCGTCGTGTGCGCTACATCGTCTTGCGTCAGTCGCAGGATCCGCTGTCGACCTGGTTTGACGAAACCCGCGACGTGGCGGCCGACTTCCGCCGCGCCTTTGGCGACGAAAGTCCGGACGTTCCACCCGTGACGGCTGTCATCGTCTCAGGCGACGGCGACAACACCGGCGCAACGTCCTTGGCCCACGTCGCCGATCTGCGCTGGCAGCCGTGAGGCAGACTCCCGCCAGATGAGCAAAAAACTGCTGTTGCTGGGCGGGGGCCACGCCCATGTGCACGTGTTGCAGGCCTTGGCCCAGGAAGCGCTGGCGGGTGCCGAGGTCACGCTGGTGACCCCGTATGGGCGCCAGATGTACTCCGGCATGGTGCCGGGCCTGGTGGCCGGCCACTACAAGGCCGAGGCCTGCGCCATCGCGCTGCAACCGTTGGCCGCCGCGGCCCAGGTGCGTTTTGTCGAGGGCGCAGCCAAGTCCCTGGACGCCGGGGCCCGGCGGGTGACCTTGCTCGACGGCCAGGTGCTGGGCTATGACGTGCTGTCGCTGGACACCGGTGCGGTGATGGACCGCGATCGCCTGCCCGGTGCCCGCGAACACGGCTTGTTTGTGCGCCCGATCGAGCACTTTGTTCGCCTGTTGGACGGCTTGTGGGATCTGGCGGCCCGGCGTGTTCTGGACGTGGTGGTGGTGGGCGGCGGTGCGGCCGGTGTCGAGCTGGCCTTGGCTTTGCAGCACCGCTTGAGCGGCCGTGGTGAGGAGCGGGCGCGCGTGGTCCTGGTCACCGGCGGTGCCGAGCCCTTGGCAGGCTACCCGGCCAGTGTGGTGGCGCGGGCGGCTCGTGTGCTGGCCCAGCACCGCATCGCGGTCTTTCGCGAAAGCTGTGCTGCTTTGCTGCCCGGTTCACTGGTCTTGGGCAGTGGGGCGCGCCTGGCCTGCGACGCCCCCGTGTTGGCCACCGGCGCCGAAGCGCCACGTTGGTTGGCCGGCTGTGGCTTGCAACTGGATGATCGCGGCTTCATCCAGACCGGACCGACGCTGCAAAGTGCAACCCATCCTGAAGTGTTTGCCGCAGGCGACGTGGCCAGCCGCCTGGATGCGCCGCACGCCAAGAGCGGTGTTTATGCGGTGCGCGCTGGCCCGGCGTTGGCCCTGAACCTGCGCCGGTTTGTCGGCGGCGGTGCGCTCATGCCCCACCCGCCGCAGGCCCGCACGCTCAACCTGATCTCGTGTGGCGAGCGCAAGGCCATCGTGGCCTGGGGCAATTGGTCGGCGCAGGGCCGCTGGGCTTGGTGGTGGAAGGACCGCATCGACCGCGGTTTTGTTGCGCGCTACACCCTGCCTACGCAGGCAGGCCCAGCGCCTATTCGGTCGGCTTGAACGACAGGATCAGAATCGGTGGCACGCGGCCGTCGGTGTCGCGCGGCATCGAACCGGCCTTGTCGATGGCGCGCATCACCGCCTCGTCCCAGTCCTTGTAGCCGCTGCTCTTGATCAGGCGACTCAACTTCACGCTGCCACCCGGGGCCAAGGTGACTTCGACTTCGGCTGCGGCGTTGAACTCGGCGTAGCCGGTGAAGACGATCAAGGGCCGGATCTTGGCGCGCACCAAACCGCCATAGGAAGCGGATGGCGCCGCGTTCTGGGCGGCCGTGCCAGCGCGGGTGGAGGGGGTGGCTGCCGTGGCGCCGGCCTGGCCCAACATGCGGCGCAGGTTTTCCTCGCGCTGGCGCGCCAGTCGGTCGTCTTCGGCTTTTTCGCTGGCCAGCCGGGCGGCTTCGCGTTGGGCCAGCTTCAGCTCTTGGGCCTTGCGCTCGTCTTCCAGTTTCTTCTTGTCGGCGGTTCGTTTGCGTTCGACTTCGGCTTCGAGCTCGGTTTTCTTGCGCTGGGCTTCGGCTTTTTTTCGCTCGCGCTCGACCGTGATGTCCGGCGCAGGCGCGGGCGGCTCGGTGCGGGCCATTGGCGGAGGGGGCGCAGGGGCGGGCGTCGGTGCCGGGGGCTCTGGCAGCGGCGGTGGGGGCGAGGGGGGCGCTGGGGGCGGTGCAGCGGCCGATTGCGGCACGCTGGCCCAGAGCTCGGCGCTCACCACGTCGGGTGAGTGGGTGCGCCAGTCCACGCCCAGCGTCAGTGCGGTGATCAGGCCGGCATGCACGATCAGCGCCAAAGCGGCGCCTGGGCCGTTGCCGCCGGGCGGACGGGGCAACAGGTTGTCGTGCGGAAACGCGGCGGCGGTCACGCTGAATCTGCCTGGGCGTGGTCGGGCATTCAGCTGCCCTGTTTCACCGACAGGCCGACCCGGCGCACACCGGCGCGCTGCAGGGTGTCCATGACCTTGACCACGCTTTCGTAGCGCACGCTCTTGTCGGCGCTGATGACCACCGGCACATCGGCATTGCCGGCCTGCGCCGTCTTGACGCGTGCAGCCAGTTGCACAAGCTGCACACTTTCGGCGTCAGCCTTGTCGACCTTGAGGCGCAGTTTTTCGTCGCTGCCGACGATCACTTCGACCACGCTTTGTGGCCGCTGCGCGCTTTTTCCCACGCTGGGCAGGTCCACCACGCCGGTGGTGATGAGCGGCGCAGTGACCATGAAGATGATCAGCAGCACCAGCATGACGTCGATGAACGGGACCATGTTGATCTCGTTCATCGAGCGGCGGCCGCGGCCGCGGGAGGCAACGGCTGGCATGTCAGCGCGTTGCCGCCGGGCCGGCGTAGGTGGTGGTGGCGCCCGCCTGGCCGGCGTTGCGCTGCAGGATGTTGCTGAACTCTTCGATGAAGGTTTCCAGCTGGATGGCAATGCGGTCGATGTCGCGCGCAAAGCGGTTGTAGGCCACCACCGCCGGGATGGCGGCGAACAGGCCAATGGCGGTGGCCACCAGCGCCTCGGCAATGCCGGGGGCCACGGTGGCCAGCGTCACCTGCGTCATGTTGGACAGGCCCACAAACGCGTGCATGATGCCCCACACGGTGCCAAACAGGCCCACGTAGGGGCTGACCGAACCCACGCTGGCCAGGAAGCTGAGGTTGCTTTCAATCACGTCGAGTTCGCGCTGGTAGCTGGCGCGCATGGCGCGCCGGGCGCCGTCGAGCTGCGCGCCCGAGTCCAGGCGCTTTTCACGCAGTTTCAGGAACTCGCGCATGCCACTGGCAAAGATGCGTTCCATCGGCGCACTGTCGGCCTTCTGACCGACCGCGGCGTGCAGTTCGGTCAAGCTGCGGCCCGACCAGAATTCGCGTTCGAAGTCGTCGTTGCTGCCGCGCAGTTTGCGCAGGCCAAAGAGCTTGCCGAAGATCACCGTCCAACTGGCCAGCGACGTGATCAGCAGTCCGGCCATCACTAACTGCACCACCAGACTGGCGTGCAGGATGAGGCTGGTGATCGACATGTCTTGGTTCATTGCAGCGTGCTCATGACTTCTTTCGGAATGCGGCGCGGTCGAAAGGTTCCATGGTCGACGCAGCCGATGCGGATGTCGCCCTCGGCCAGCAGCGAACCTTGTCCGACCTCACCACACCAGGCTTGTTGTGCGATGGTCATCGAGGCCGCGCCCAGCGCGCGCAGGGCCACGGTGACCACCAGTTCGTCGTCCAGCCGGGCCGGTGCCCGGTAGCGCACATGGGTGTCGGTGACGACAAAGATGGCGCCGGTGGTTTCACGCAGGGTGTGCTGGCCCACACCCAGCGCGCGCAGCCATTCGGTACGTGCGCGTTCAAAAAACTTCAGGTAGTTGGCGTAGAACACCACGCCGCCAGCATCGGTGTCTTCCCAGTACACACGCATTCGGTGTTGGAAGGTCTGCCGCAGGGGCAGTGCGGTTGGAACAGTCGCAGCGGCGGGGGATGCGGTCATGGGCGGTGGCCATTATGCCGACAGCCCTGCGTCCAACCTGGGGCCTCAGTGGGTGGCCGACTGCATCACCTTGCGGTAGACCGGGCCCCAGAGCGGGTGCCCCGCTTCGGACCGGTTGAGTGCGAAGGCAGCGTCGTTGGCGCGGGCTGCGCGGAAGGCCGCTTCGCAGTCGGCCATGCGCTCGCTGGAACAGGTGATGAAGGCCAGCAGTTTGTAGGCGCTGGCGCGGTCGCGGGCGCTGGCCAAGCCCACAGCCAAGGACTTGCGCAGAGCGGCCTCGGCCTGTGGGTACTGGGCGTCGTCGTAGGCCCGAATGCCTTCGATCAGGCTGCGCTCGGCCGGGCGCTCCATCAGTTCTGCCAAGCCGTTGGGTGCTGGCCGTGGTGCTGGCGCCGGTTGCGAGGCGCACCCGGCCAGGCTCAGCCACAGCAGCCCAAGCCCGACGCGGTTCGCGATGGGGGACAGCCTCACGCTGGGGTTTTGCAAACTCGATTTCATGGCGAGAAGCGGTGGCGCACGGTGACCGGTCGCTCGGCCGACACCTGCACGGTGAAGACCATGGGCAAGAAGTCTTCGTTGCGAACGGTAACGGTGTGTGTGCCCTCGGGCAAGGTCAGCCGTGTGAGTGGCGGCGTGGTGCCTGCAGCGGTGCCGTTCACTTCAACCAAGCCCCAGGGACTGATCGCCAACTGCAGGGTGCCTGTGAGCACCGGCGAGGCTGGCGCACGAGAGTTCGTGGCCCGGGCTTCACGGGCCTTGGAAACCTGCGGCGCCACTTTGGCCCGGGGACTGGGCGTGGGCTCGGCGGCCGGTTTTGCTACCGGTGCAGGCGAGTTGTCTGGCACGGGTGCAAGTGCCCGTGTGATGGCGGACACCGGTTCAGCCGCTGGCGTCGACACGGCGACCTCGGTCGGCAAACTGGGCGCCGGAGCGGCTTCCAGTGCGGGTGCTGGTGCAGTCGACTGCACCGCGCCCAAGGGTTGCAGCGCAGGCGCCACCTGCACGGGTGACTGCGCCAGGGGCTGACCGTTTGGCGAGCGCCACAGCGGCACTGCGGCCACGGCCAACAACAATGCCAGCAGCAGTGCGCCCGCAGCCGCCATGCGGCGCGGCTGTGTTGCGCGCGGGCGCGCCACACCACCGGAGGGTCGTGTGGGTGGCAGCTCAAGTGCCGCGGCCACGGGTGGCGTCGGTCCTTCGCTGACCTGGTTTTTGTCTGCCCAGCGGCGCAACTCCACCGCCATCGCGGCAGCGCTGCTGAAGCGCTGGGTGGGGTCGCGTGCCATGGCCTTGGCCGCGATGGCGGAGAGCAAGGGTGGCACACCCGAACGGAACTCGTGGGCCGGGGCCGGGTGGTTGGTGAGGACGGCGACGCTGATCTGTTCGACGGAGTCGCCGGTATAGGCTTTGCGCCCGGCCAGCAGCTCATAGAACACGACACCCAAGGCGTGAATGTCGGTCCGCGCGTCCACCGTGCCGCCTTGCAACTGTTCAGGCGCCAGGTAGTGGGGTGAGCCGGCCACCAAGCCGTCCAGAAGGGCCAGGGCCGAGCTGTGCGCCACGCGCGCAATGCCGAAGTCCAAGACCTTGGGTTTGTCGCGACGGCACAGAAAAATGTTGGCCGGCTTGATGTCGCAATGCACGACGCCGCGTGCATGGGCGTAGGCCAAGGCGTCCGCAACACGGCGTACCAATTGCGCGGCCTGCGCCGGCGTGGGTTGCCAGCCAGCCGCCAGCGCCTGGCGCAGGTCGCGGCCGTGCAGCCTTTCCATCGCGATGTAGACACCGTTGCTCGACAGGCCGGCATCGTGGATGGTGACGATGTGCGGGTGGCTCAGGCCCGCGGCTGCGCGGGCTTCGTTCAGAAAAAGGCCGTCCAGGGACACCCGTTCCGCCATCTCCACGTCGAAGTGCAAGGTCTTGACGGCCACCGTGCGCGACAACAGTGGATCCCAAGCTTCGTGCACCTGACCCAGGCCGCCCTGTCCGAGCGGCCCCTTGATGGCGTAGCGCCCGATGTGCGACAGCGTGGGGCTTTGTTCCACCGCGAGATCGGGTGGCGCAGGTTGGCTGTCCAACAGACCGGAGTCTGGCGCGGCCGGGCTGGAATCGTGGGTTGAGGAGGTTTCCATCGCCGGGCTCGAGAGAACCGCCGGTGGCGTGGAGTCCAAGCCGGGCGGCATCGATGCGACGGTAGCAGCGAAGTCGCTGATTGGGGCGTCGATGGGCGAGCGCCGCTGAAAGAGGTTGTATCCCACGGTGCCGCAGCTTAACGGTGACGCTGCGGCGAAAGCGGTGCAAAAGGCCGGCAAAAGCGCCGCAATCGGCTGCCAGAACAGGCCAATCGACCTGGTGTGGTGAAGCGCTAACGGCCGCTCACAGCTGTTTCCAGGGCCGGCAGCTCGCGCCGCAGCCGCTGCATGGCGGTTTCCAGCTGCGCCATGCTGCTGGCAAAAGACAGGCGAACAAACTGGCGCGCCCACCTGGGGCCGAAGTCGCGCCCGGGGGTCAGCGCCACGTGAGCGCGGTGCATCATGTGGTCGCAGAAGTCCCAGCTGTCGCTGGAAAAACGCGAGCAGTCGAACCAGGCATAAAACGCGCCGTCGGGCAGCACGGGCACGGGCAGCCCCATGTCTTGCAGCGCTTGGACGCAGTAGTCACGTCGGCGGGCAAACTCGGTGCGGCGGGTCTCGAATTCGGCCAGCGACTCGGGCTCGAAACAGGCCAGGGCAGCGTGCTGCGAAACCGTGCTGGGGCAGATGTAGAGGTTTTGTGCCAGCCGCTCCACCGGGGCCACCAGTTCACGTGGCAGCACCATCCAGCCCAGGCGCCAGCCCGTCATGCCGAAGTACTTGCTGAAGCTGTTGATGCTGATGATGTGCTCTGTCAACAGCTGGCGTTGTTCGTCCCGCAGGCTCAGCGCACTGTGCCCAAAAGCCTCGTCGTAACTCAGGCCCAGATAGATCTCGTCGACCAGCGTCACGCCGCCGCGCGCCCTGGCGGTTTGCACGATCGAGGCCAACGCTGACCTGCCGATGGAGGTGCCCGTCGGGTTGCTGGGCGACGCCAGCAGCACCCCGCGTGTCTTCGGCCCCCACGCGCTTTCAACGCGGGCCGCGTCGGGTTGAAAACGCGTGCTGGCGTCGGTGGCCAGCAGCTTGGGCGTCGCCCCTGCTGCCGCCACGAAATGCCGGTTGCAGGGGTAGCTGGGGTCGGGCATCAGTAAGCGGTCAATAGACCACGCCCTTGCGGGAGCATCCATCTGCTGATCAGCGTTCGGCTGTGTCGAGGTGCCAGGGGAGCAAGTTATCGAAGTCCTCGACGGTCTTGGCCTTGGGCAACTCAACCAGCAGTACCCTGAGGTACCGGTAGCCATCGATTCCATTGGCCACGCAAGTCTGCAGCAGCGAGTACAGGTTGGCGCTGGCGTTGGCGCCGCCTACCGTGTCGGCGAACAACCAGTTCCTTCTTCCGACGACGAAGGGGCGGATCGCGTTTTCGCAGGCGTTGTTGTCGATCGGGTAGCGCCCGTCGTCGGTATAGCGCGCGAGCTTGGGCCACTGCGCAGTGACGTAGTGCAGTGCCTTGCCCAGCAGGCTGCCCGGCAGCACGCCATGCAGATGCTGCAGCGCCAGGGCCTCAATCTGTTCGAGTACCGGTTTGCTGTGCCGCGTGCGCCGCTGCTGCAGTGCATGGGCATCAAGGTCGTCGCGGCGAGCGTCGGCCTCGACCTTGTACAGCCGGCCGATCAGCTCGATGAAGCGCGCCGGCAATTGCTCCGGCCCGCGCCTGTCCTTGGGCAGCGCCTGCAAGGCCTCGTGGAAGTACCGGCGGCAGTGCGCCCAGCAGCCCAGGTGCACCAGCCGGTGCTGCTCGGCAATGGCTGCATAAGGCTCGTAGCCGTCGCTCATCAACGCGCCGCCCGGCCGCATGCCCTCATACAGTGTCCTGGCCGAGTTCGTGCTGCGACTGGGTGAGTAGCCGAACAGCCGGATCGGCGGCCCAGTGCTGTCGGCCCCGCTGGCCTGGGTCATCTGCACCCACATGTAGCTCTTGGCTTGGGCCTTTCTCCCCGGCTCCTTGAGCACCTGCACCTCGGTCTCGTCGCCGTGCACGATAAACGAGTCCAGCAGCGCGTCGCGCATCAGGTTGATCACCGGCTGCGTCGCCTGGCCTACCCGCACGACGCCGGCGGCCAGCGTGTTGCGCGACAGCTCCGTGCCGCCGAAGCGGCCAAGCAGTGCGGCCTGGCGGTACAGCGGCAGGCCATCGAGGTACTTCGACGTGATCACCCAAGCCAGCGCCGCCTCACTGAGCAGCCCCTTGGGGATCACCTGCGGTGGCTTGGGCGCCAGGCGCAGGCCGCCGTCGCAGCACGGGCACGCGTACTTCACCCGCTCGTGGCGGATCACGCGCACCTGCTGCGGAACAACATCCAATTGCTCGCTGACCTCCACGCCGATCTCGCGCAATGCCGCGCCGTCATGCGGGCACACACGCTCGTCTTCAGGCAGTTCGTGGCGCCGCACATCGCGTGGCAGCGCCGGATCCAGCGGCTTGCGGCCGCGCTTGGTGCGCTGGTGCGCTGGCACCTCGATCTTCTCGCCCTCGGTCTCGGCGGCTGCAGGCTGGGCTTGCACGCCTTCGGTCTCGGCTTCGTTGAAGAACAGGTCCTTCTGGTGCGCGGTGCTGACTTCGCTCGTGGCGTCGAAGAGCTGGCGCTTGAAGCGGTTGAGCTGCTCCTTGAGCAGGTCGCGTTCGGTGCGCACCACGCGCAACTCGCCCAGGGCATCGTTCAACGCCTTTTTCAGCGCTTCAAGTTCTTCGGGCATGTGCATGCGGGTCATCGGCGCGCATTCTCTTTATCGCGCGTGCCGAAGTGCCCCGCATCTTCGCATCAGCCCGTAACAATGCAGACTTGGCGCAACCAAGCCATACAGTAGTGCCGCTGTGGAGTTCAGGCCACGCGTTCGTACAAGCGCTGGGGGTGACGCTGCACGACGCCGATGTCGATGCCCTCGAGCAGCCAGTGCAGTTGCTCCACCGTCAACGCCGGCACCGCCTGGGCGGCCGGCCAGATGAAGCGGTCCTGCTCCAGCCGTTTGAGCAGCAACCAAAAGCCGTTGCGGTTCCAGCCAAGGATCTTCACGCGATTTCGGCGCCGGTTGCTGAAGACGTACACGCAGGGCGCGAACGGATCCTGGCCCAGCGCCCTTTCCACCAGCAGTGCCAGGCCGTTGATGTTCAGCCGGAAGTCGATCGGCTCGCGGTGCAGGTAGACCTTCAGGGTCTCGTCGAGGCGGAACACTTCAGGCCCCCAAGCGCTTCGATCACGCGCGCCACATCATCCAGGCATATAGGCCTGAGCTCGACCTGCACGCCATTGGCAAGCCGGGCGTGCAGCTCCACGTTGACCACCTGAGGGTGGCTGGCTGCAGTCATGGCGGCCTCGATCCGCAGCGGCACGAACGGTGCGCTTTCGGCACGCTCCACCGCGAGCACCGCTGGACCGCTCGGGTCAGCCTTGCGCCGCTCACCAATCCACCGCCGAAGCAGGTTGGCGTTGACGCCGCACTGCAGGCCCATTCGCGCCACCGACACCCCGGGCTGCAAGCAGGCTTGAACGATTTGCGCCTTAACCTGCGGGTCATAAACGCATCGGCCATCGTGCTTGCGCCTAAGCACCAGTCGGCCAACCACTTCTGTGCTGATCTCTGACATACGTGTCCACGTTGATCTACATGGACACGTAGCTTCCTCGTTCAGGGGCCTTGGCGGAAGACGGGGTTCATTGACCGCTTACAGCACGTCTTCAACACGCTCAAGCTCAACGTGGGCTTCGCGGTCACCTTGGCGGGCGTGGCCGTGGCCACGGGCGACATCGTGGCGGCTGACCAGGACGGCGTGGTGGTGGTGCCTTTTGACCGCATCGACGCGGTGGTGGCGCGGTTGGCGGCCGTGCGCGAGGCCGAAGCCCGGCTGGACGCCCAGGTGCGTGCGGGCCTGAAGGGCTTGCCGGGCTTGAGTACCTCAGCTCCGTTGACTCCGGCACGGCTGCAGTCCTGCCGGACTTGGCGCTGGACTCGGCCGTGCCCTTGACGGGGCGCCCCGCCACAACGTACGCCACCGGCTCGTGACCCTGCAAGGCCACGCCCTGCGCCAGCATGAAATGATCATGCTTCCGAGACTTTCGCTGCAGGCTCCTAGTTCACCTTGAGCGTGCTGATTTCGGAGCGATTCAAATTGGCGTCTCGGTTGGTGACGCCAAAGTCCAACGTGGTTCCAGCCGGTGGCCGGGTGATGGTGACGGTTCTGTAGTCGGCGTCAGTGCAAAACGTATAAGGCCCGCCGCATTGGGGAAGGGGTGTTCTGACGGCGTTGATGAAAAACTCGTACCGTTGGAAGACGTTCGGCAACAGATTGCGGTCAGCGTCATCCCACATCAGCGTCACTGTCGTGCTGGTCTGGTTGGTGATGCGCAGGTTGGCGGGCGGTATAGGGCGATCGTCAAACTGGCCAGGTGTTCGGAAGAAGACCGTGGTCCAGGCAGAAAAATCAATCGAGGTTTTGACGTTGCGCACCCGAACGTGGTAATCAGCGTTGGGTTGCAATTCAATGGGATATTGACCCAAAACGTTTTTGAGTCCCACCAAGATCGTTCCACCGAGCGTGATGCTGGAGGCTGAGCTGTCGGAGTTGGGGCCGCTGATCACTTGGTATTCCTGCCTGGTCCCGGCGGTTGCAAGGGACGGCAGGATGCTCAGTTCGGCCACATCTGGGCGAACCCTGGTGACACTGACAACGGGCGCCGGTATGGGAGTGGTTGTGGGCGGATTGACGGCTTTTTTGTTTGATTGCGCATGGGCCTCAGTGGTGCCCATCACGGTGGTGATGGCGGCCACCGCCATCAGCGATACGGCCGTGGACAGCGTTGTGGCCAGCGCGGAGGAAAGTTGCGGCACGAGGAATTTCATGTGAGGTCCTTTTGAAGGTCGGGGGGGCTGAACCAATGGCGTTGTCCGGAGCTGAGAAAGGAATCTTCCCCAGAGGTGTGACAAGCCAATGCCACCAGATTACCCAAGCGACTTCCAGAAAGTTTCACCAAACTATCACGAACTGGTGAGAACAGGCTTTTCAAACGCCCCTTTCTACCAGAACACCCCTTCGCCGAGCGCTCGAACGCTCGCCGCAGGCTACGCAGACATAGACAACGGGCTCTGCCTTGCGCAGAGGGCGCGCGCAGTGTGACGGCCGCCCAGTCCGCTCTGTTCGATATCGACATGGAACACTGCCCGAACTGCGGCGGCGAACTGAAGATCATTGCGGCGATCCTCGAACAGCCGGTCATCGAGAAGATCCTCACGCATTTGGGATTGCAGGCGCGGGCACCGCCTCGTGCACCGGCTCGCGGCCAAGCGCTGCAGGCGGCCTGAGGCTGCCCAACAGTGACCATTCAGGCGACCAGGCGACCGGGGCCGCTGGAGTCGGCTGCTTCCAAGTGTTTTCGGGACCGATGGATGCGGGTCAGAGGTGGTCTCGCGCAGTCGAGAGGGTTGAGCCAAGGTCCACGGATGAGTCCGCGTGTGACGTCGCACGCGCGTGTGACTGCTGTTTACGAAGTTGACCGACGCCTTTGGGTCGATAGCGCCCACCGACCAGCGGAGTTGAGTCACCGCAAAGCTGGCGGCGACTGCACGAGACTCTGCAACCGTTGCCAGCAGATCAAGCTTGGATCGCCTGTACAACGTCACACTTGGTCTGATCCACGCGCTCCCACCCTTCTGGCGAGTACGGGCCAGGGCAATCGCAACAACCTGCGCCCACCCGGCGCAAGGCGCGAAGCCTTCCTTCAACTCACCAGAATCGCCCGAAAGTCATTCACGTTGGTGAACGTCGGCCCCGGCGTCACCAGGTCGCCTAACGGTTTGAAGAAGCTGTAGGCGTCGTTGCGGTCCAAATAGTCGGCCGCCTTCAGGCCCATCGCCTGGGCGCGGGCCAGGGTGCTGGGGGTGACGATGGCGCCGGCGTTGTCTTCGATGCCGTCGATGCCGTCGGTGTCGGCGGCCAGCACATGCACACCCGGTTCGCCTTGCAGCGCGATGGCGCAGCCGAGCAGGAATTCGGTGGCGCGGCCGCCGCGGCCGGGCGACGGCCCGGCCACGCCGCCGCCGCCGCCTGAACCCACGCCCTTGCTTTTGACAGTGACCGTGGTTTCGCCGCCCGACAAGATCACGCAGGGCCGCTCGAAGGGCTGGCCACGCCGGGCCACCGCACGGGCCAGCGCGGCGTGCACCTTGCCCACTTCGCGGCTTTCGCCTTCCATCTCGTCGCTCAGGATGTGCGCTTGCAGGCCCGCCGCGCGGGCCACGGCGGCGGCGGCTTCCAGACTTTGCTGCGGCGTGGCGATCATGTGCACCTGGTGGCCGTTGAACAGCGCGTCGCCGGGTTTGGGTGTCTCGAAGGCGCCGCTTTCGAGGCCCTGCAGCGCGGCTGCGGGCAGCTGGATGCCGTAGCGGCGGCAAATGGCCAGCGCCTGTGCGCAGGTGCTGCTGTCGGCCACGGTGGGGCCGCTGGCAATGACTTCGGGGGCGTCGCCCGGCACGTCGCTGATCAGCAGCGTGACCACGCGCGCCGGTGCGCACAGCGCGGCCAGCCGGCCACCCTTGATGGCGCTGAGGTGCTTGCGCACGCAGTTCATCTCGTCGATGGCGGCGCCGCTTTTCAGCAGCGCCTGGTTGATGGCCTGTTTGTGTGCCAGCGTCAGGCCCGGCGCGGGCAGCGACAGCAGCGCGGAGCCACCGCCCGAGATCAGGCACAGCACCAGGTCGTGGGCCGTCAAGCCCCGGGCCATGGCGGCGATGCGCAGTGCGGCTTGCTGGCCGGCTTCGTCGGGCACCGGGTGGCGCGCTTGCACCACTTCAATGCGGCCGGGCCGGGCCAGATAGGCCGGCGGCACGTGGTCGTAGCGGGTCACCACCAAGCCGCTGAGCGGCGCGTGCGCAGGCCACAAGGCGTCCACGGCCGCGGCCATGGCACCGCCGGCTTTGCCCGCGCCCAGCACCAGCGTGCGGCCCTTTTGGGGGTCTGGCGGTGGCGGCAGGTACGCAGCCGTGTTGTGGGCCGGCAGGGCGCGCTGCACCGCGGCGTCGTACAGGGCGCGCAGCAGTTGGCGCGGGTCGTGGATGGAAGGCATGGGTGAGCGTCTGGCAGGGGTCAAGCCGAAGGTGCCGGGTGGGTGGGGTCGACCCAGGCCACCTGCTCGGGCTTTTCAACCGGCTCGATGTCCAGGTTGACCGCCACGGCCTCGCCGTCGCTGCGACACAGCACGCATTCCAGTGTTTCGGTGGCGCTGGCGTTGATCTCCTGGTGCGGCACGAAGGGTGGCACGTAGATGAAATCGCCGGGGCCGGCTTCGGCGGTGAATTCCAGCGCCTCGCCCCAGCGCATGCGGGCCCGGCCCTTGACGATGTAGATCACGCTTTCCAGCGGCCCGTGGTGGTGCGCACCGGTCTTGGCGTTGGCGTGGATGTGCACCGTGCCGGCCCACAGTTTTTGCGCGCCCACACGGGCAAAGTTGATGGCCGCCTTGCGGTCCATGCCCGGGGTTTGTGCGGTGTTGGCGTCCAGCTGGTTGGCGGGCACGACGCGCACGCCGTCGTGTTTCCAGGCGGGGTCGGGTTGGGTGTGGGCCATGGTGGGGTGTGCTCCTGCGGCTTCATTGTGAGCCCGGCCCGTTCGATGATGGCGCCCCTGGCGTCAAAGCACTTGTGACGGCTGCGGGTGTGGTTTCGGCTTCGGCTGCGGCAGTGGTCGCGCGTGTGCTGGCTCTGGCACTGGCCGCGCAAGGGTGTGGGCGGCGGCAGCGCACAGCGCCCAGCATAGCCAGCCCGTCCACAGCGTGTGGCTGGGGTAGTGCGCGCCGCGCACCAGTTGGGCGGCGCCAAAGAGCAAGCCCATCAACACCACGGCCGCCAGCCACGCCCGGGCGCGGCCCGGGGCGTGGTGGCGCCACAGGAAGTACAGACCCAAGAAAGCAAAGGCCGAAACGGCGTGGCCTGAAGGAAAGCAGTGCCCAGGCCCGCCGTCGGCCACGCCCCAGCGCCAGTGCGAGACGTACTGCGCCACACCGCCAAACTCGGCCAGCTCGTAGGGGCAGCTGGTCAGGCTGAAACGTTTGATGGACGGCACCAGCACCACACACAGGGTGATGACGCCCAGCCAACGCCAGCGCTGACCCCGGCTGGGCGTGCCCGCCGGGGGGCGAAGGCATGCCGTCACCACCAACACCGACAACAGCAGCCAGGCAGCCAAACGGCCCCCGTCGTGCAGCAAGGTGCTGGCCCACCAGGTGTCGCGCCCCGCAAAGCCGGTGGCAGAACCGAACCAGCGCGCCACGGGCAGGTCCAGGCCCGCAGCGTCCCAGGCCAGCAGCAGCGCCAGGCTGAGCACCGTCGCCAGCGCGTCGCGCCAGGCTGGGCCCGGCTGATACCGGGTCATGGTTTGCGGCAGCCTTGGGTCAGGTCCCACGCCGGTTCATAGAGTACGGTCTTGACGTCCAGCAAGGCCAGCAGGGTGTGAAACAGGTGGTCGTGCGCAACCGGCTTTTGGGCCCGTGCCCGCAGGCAAGCGGTGTCCAGCCCCAGGCTGGCGGGCGCACCGGCCGAGAACCAGGCCACCATGGGCACCTGCTTCTGCAGATCAGGGGCCATGGCGTAAGGCAGGCCGTGCAGGTACAGGTTGTTCTCGCCCAGCGACTCGCCGTGGTCGGACACGTAGATCACGGCCGAGTCCACGTCGCCAGAGGCGGCCTGCAGTTTGGCCATCAGGCTGGCCAGCACGTGGTCGGTGTAGAGCAGCGCGTTGTCGTAGGCGGCAGTGATTTCCTCGCGGCTGCACTTTTGCAAGTCGTCCTGTTGGCAGGCTGGCGCGAAGCGCGCAAAGGCGCTGGGGTAACGCCTGAAGTAAGAGGGGCCATGGTTGCCCAGCTGGTGCAAGACCATCAGTTGCGTGCCGCGCGACCCCTTGAGCTTGCCCAGCCGCTCGTCCAGACCTGCCAGCAGGCCTTCGTCCAGGCAGCGGCCATCGCTGCACAGACCGGCCGGGTTCAGGGCCACCACCTCGTCTTGCGGCAAGCCTTCACAGACGCCCTTGCAGCCCGACTGGTTGTCGCGCCATTGCACACCCACGCCGGCGCGGGCCACCACGTGCAGCAGCGACTCGCTGCCCCGGATGCGCGACTCGTCGTGGTCGCGCCGGCCCACGGGCGCAAACATGCAGGGCAAGGAGACTTCGGTGTTGGTGCCGCAGGCCGTCACCTGAGGGAAGTTGATCACCGGCAGCTGGGCCAGTTCGGGCGTGGTCTGGCGGTGGTAGCCGTTCAGGCCCCAGTTGGCGGCGCGCGCGGTTTCCCCCACCACCAGCACCAGCACCAGCGGCTTGGTGCGTGCGGCCATGCGGCTGCCTGCCGTGGCATCCAGCCCGATGGCCTGGCGTGGCAGTGCTGCGCCTTTGGCGCTGGAAGCCAACACAGAACCTACCGACCACAAATAGTTGGCGGGTGTCACCAGGTAGCGCATTTCCTTGTGGTTGCGCATCAACGATGAAAACGACTGAAACACCAGCAGCAAGGCGCCCACCAGAACCACCACGCCCAGCACCAACGCACCCAAGCGGGCAGCGCCGGCCCGCCACCAGGTTCGCTGCACCAGACGCACGCGCCAAAGCAGCAGCAACGGCAGCACGGCGTACAGCAGCAGGTGGGGCAGCAGGCTCCAGGACAACAGTTCACGCGCTTCGTGAACGTCGCTGCGCAACACGTTGCGCATCATCGACGGGTCCAGGTAGACGCCAAAGCTCTGCATGAAGTGGGTGGCGAACGCAGTGCCCACGATCAGCACCGCCAACAGCGGCTTCACGGTCCAGCGGTTGGCAAACGGCGCCAGCAACAGAAAGTGCAATGCAGTCAACATCACCACCAGCGCCAACCAGAAGCCCCAGGTGCCGGGTTCCGAGAGGCTGCGGTCTTTCAGCGCGGCCGACACAAACAGGTGGTTCGAAGCCAATGCCCAGAACAGGCTGGCGGCCAACAGCAGTTGCTCCACCGTGGCCTGGATGCAAAACGGCTGCAAGGCGCCGCGCGGTGATGGACCGGAGAGCGATGGTGGTGAAGCTGTGCGCAAGAACATGGGCCCGATTGCGCCTGCGCAAACTGAAGCCCACCTGAAGCGCACCTGAAGCGCACCTGGAACTGCGGCGCCTGCGTTGGTGCTACCGTGCCGGTTGATGTTGTGGACGGCGCCCGAATGCGATTGCTGCTGATCGAAGACGATGAACTGCTGGGCGACGGCTTGCATGACTTCTTGCGGGCTGAAGGCCATCAAGTCGACTTGGCGCGCTCGCTTGCGGCGGTTCGGGCCTTCCATCACGAACCCTTCGACGCGTGGCTGGTGGACTGGCAGTTGCCCGACGGTTCAGGCCTGGACTGGTTGCGCCAGCAGCGCGCCCAGGGTGACCTGACGCCTGCGCTGATGCTGACCGCGCGTGACCAGCTGGCCGACCGCTTGCAAGGCTTGGACATCGGTGCCGACGACTACCTGGTCAAGCCCTTTGCGCCCGAGGAGCTGTTGGCCCGGCTGCGCGCCGTGTGCCGGCGCACGGCCGGGGCTGCCCAGCCTCGCGTGGGTTTGGCGCCCGCGCCGGCTGCGGTGGAGGTGGACCTGCAAGCGCGCTGTGCCTGGCTGGCAGGCGAGCGGGTGGAACT
This sequence comes from Rubrivivax sp., assembly GCA_031375065.1. Lineage (GTDB taxonomy): Bacteria > Pseudomonadota > Gammaproteobacteria > Burkholderiales > Burkholderiaceae_C > Rubrivivax. The sequence goes on from JANMHH010000046.1 coordinate 34,881, forward strand.
GACTGGGCGCGAATGGGCGGTGCTCGAGGCCTTGACACTGCGCGCAGGCCGCATCGTCGACAAAGGCGAGCTGGAGCGGCTGGTGCTGGGCTTTGAGTCCGAACTGTCCAGCAACGCGCTGGAGGTGCATGTGTCCAGTTTGCGCCGCAAGCTGGGGCGTGAGGCGGTGGAAACCGTGCGTGGCCTGGGCTACCGCGTGATGGCTGTGTGACGTTTGTGGGGCAGGTTGCGTGCCGGTGAAACCATGATCAAGGACCGATCGATTCGTGCCCGCGTGGTGCGCACCCAGCTGCTGTGGGGCCTGCTGCTGGGGCCCGCGCTGGCCTTGGCCATGTGGCTGGCGGTGCAGCACGAAGTGGACGAGTTGCTGGACGACACACTGCAGAGTGCGGCGGTGGGATTGATCGGGCCCATGCTGGAACAGCGGTCGACCCTGGGTGCGGCGGATGGGCCTGTGAGCGCGCTGCGGGCCGACTCGGGCGTGCAGGCCAGTGGCCCCCGTTTTGTCTGGCAGCTGGTGGGCCCGGGCCCCGAAGGCCGACTGCTGGTCAGCGCGCAAGGGGCGCCAGAAAGCGCGCTGCAGTCAACGCCAACGGCCGGATTTTCAACGTCGGGACCGTGGCGCGTGTTTGGTTTGGCGCTGGGACGAGACGGACAAATGCTGTACGTTGCGCAGAGCCAGGAAGAGCGCACCGAAGCCAAGTTGGAGCTGGTGTTCACCGGCCTGATGGCGGGTTTGCCGATGTTGCTGCTGGGCCTGGTCTGGCTCAATGCCCAGGTCCGTCACGACCTGTTGCCACTGCAGCGCATGTTGCAGCGCCTGGCCGAGTTTGACCCGCTGCGGCCCCAGGTGGGGCTGCACGCCCAGGACGACGAAGAACTGCAACAGGTGCAGGCTGCGATCGACGCCATGGCCGCGCGGCTGGCGCGCCGGGTGGCGCATGAGCGCGCCTTCACGTCCCATGCGGCGCATGCCTTGCGCACGCCCTTGGCGGGCATCGACGCCCAGCTGGCCGTGGCCCTGCTAGAGGCACCACCCGGCCTGCAGCCCCGGCTGCAGCGGGTGCGTGCGGCAGCCATTCGCCTGCAGCGCGTGGTGGCGGCGCTGCTGACGCTGTTCCGCGGCGGTGCTGAGGTGGAGCACGTGCCGCTGGACCTGGCCAGACTGCTGGACAAACTGCCGGTGCAGGGCCTGGAGCTTCGACTGCAGGCCACAGCGCCAGTGCGTGGTGATGCCGACCTGCTCACGGCCGTCCTGGTCAACCTGCTGGACAACGCACAACGCCACGGCGCACACGTTGTCAACATCGGCACCCCGCAAGCGGGCCGCTTGAGTCTGCACGACGACGGCAGCGGCGTCAGCCCACAGCGCCGCCTGGACCTGCAAGCGGCGTTGGACGCCCAGGCCTATGAAGGCCGCATGGGCTTGGGCCTGATGCTGGCTGACCTGGTGGCGCGTGCGCACGGTGGTGCGCTGTCATTGCCCGAATGCGAATCGGGCTTCGCCGTGGTGCTGGACCTGGGTCCGCAGCGGCCCGACGACAATGCCGGCGCCGCCCACCCCGCCTCAGCATGAACGACTCCCCACCTCAGCCCGACCCGCCCGACTCGGCCTTCAAGAGCCGCGGCGGGCTGCGCCGCGTCTGGAATGCGATGAGCTATTCCTGGGCCGGTCTGCGCGCGGCCTTTCGCCACGAAGCGGCCTTTCGCCAAGAGCTGGCGCTGGGCGTGCCGATGCTGCTGCTGGTGCCGTTCATCGCGCCAGGGCGGTGGCAGGCGCTGCTGATGGCGGCCAGCGTGGTGGCGGTGCTGGTGGTGGAACTTCTCAACTCGGCCGTCGAGGCCCTGGCCGACGCCTTGACGGTGGAGCGCCACCCTTTGCTGGGCCGCGCCAAGGACCTGGGCAGCGCAGCGGTGATGTTGAGCCTGATTTTTGCTGCCGTGGTGTGGGTGGTGGTGCTGTGGCCTTGAACGAAGCGCTGCCCGTCTGCCCGTTGGCGGGCCTGAAGGTGTTGGAACTGGGCCAGTTGATCGCCGGCCCGTTTGCGGCCAAGACCCTGGCCGACTTTGGCGCCGACGTGATCAAGATCGAACCGCCCGGCACCGGCGACCCGCTGCGCCAATGGCGCCTGCTGAAAGACGGCACGTCGGTGTGGTGGCAGGTTCAGGCGCGCAACAAAAAGAGCGTGGCGCTCGACCTCAAAGACCCTGCTGCGCAAGACATCGTGCGCCGCTTGGCCGATGAGAGTGATGTGCTGGTGGAGAACTTCCGCCCCGGTGCACTGGAAGGTTTTGGCCTCGATCCGGCGTTGCTGATGCAACGCAACCCGCGCTTGATCGTGCTGCGCATCAGCGGCTATGGGCAGACCGGCCCCTACCGCGACAAGCCGGGGTTTGGCGTGGTGGCCGAGGCCATGGGCGGTTTGCGCCACCTCACCGCCGAGCCCGGCCGCACGCCGGTGCGGGTGGGCGTCAGCATCGGTGACACCTTGGCCGGCCTGCACGGTGTGATTGGTGTGTTGACCGCGCTGCACGAGCGCCAGCGCAGCGGCCTGGGCCAGGTGGTGGATGTGGCGCTCTACGAAGCGGTTTTCAACTGCATGGAAAGCCTGCTGCCCGAGTACAGCGCCTTTGGCGCGGTGCGCCAGCCCGCCGGCAGCGCGCTGCCCGGCATTGCGCCCAGCAACGCCTACCGCTGTGTGGACGGCTACGCGTTGATTGCCGGCAACGGCGACAGCATCTTCAAGCGCTTGATGACCGCCATCGGCCGCCCCGACCTGGCGGCCGACCCGGCGCTGGGCAGCAACGCCGGCCGCGTGGCGCGCGTCGAAGAAATCGACGCTGCCCTGGGTGCCTGGTCGGCGCCGCTGACGGTGGCGCAGGTGCTGGCGGTGCTGGACGCCGCAGCCGTGCCGGCTGGGCGCATCTACACCGTGGCCGACATCGCAGCCGACCCGCACTACCGGGCGCGCGGCATGCTCGACAGCGTCACGCTGAGCGACGGCACGGTGTTGGCGGTGCCGGGCATCGTGCCCAAGCTGTCGCGCACACCGGGGCGGCAGCGTCGCGCTGCGCCTGCCGTGGGCCAGGACAATGCCGAGGTGCTGGCCCGCCTGAAGCCAGCGCCGGAATGGCCGCCGTCTTGAGGCCCCTTTTTGCCATGCACAACGATCCGACCGACACGCAGCCCCTGAATGAGCACCTGAGCGAGCGCCTGACCGAACTGGAAATCAAGGCCAGCTTCGCCGAAGACACGTTGGACCGCCTGAACGATGTCATCGTGCGCCAGCAGGCGCAGATTGACCTGCTGATCCGCGAGGTGATGCAGCTGCGCCAGCAACCCACCGCGGCAGACGCCAGCCCCGCAGGCAGCCTGCGCGACGAACTGCCGCCGCACTACTGAAAGACTGCTGAGGGACTACGGCGGGGCGGCGGGGCCAGCCGGCCCTTGCTGGCGGCGCGTTTCGCGCAGCTTGAACAGGTACAGGCTCTCCACCTTGGCGCGCGCCCACGGTGTGCGGCGCAAGAACTTCAAGCTGCTGCCCAGACTGGGGTCGTGTGTGAAGCAGCGCAGCGCGATGCGCTGGCCCAGCCCCGCCCAGCCATACGCGGCCACCAGCGCGGTGAGCAGCGCTTCGAGCGTCAGACCCTGCAACGGGTCCTTGGGCTTGGCGGGGGCTGGATCGGTCATGGCCGCATTGTCGACGCAGCGTTGACGGCGGTCAGCCCGTGGCGGGCGGCGTTGGAGCGGACGCGCTCAGGCGCCACTCGGCCGTGAAGCACAGCACGGGTCGTCGGCTACAGAGCCTGCAAGGGCCGCCGAAAACGACTCAGTGAAGGCCTGCCCAGCGCGCTGCGTGCCCGATGGTGCAAGGCGCCGCTTTGGCCTTCTGCCGCTGAAACCCCACCTTGGAGCATCCATGACCTGCCGCACCCCTGCCTTTTTTCTTGTCGCCGTGCTGACCTGCTGGGCCGCACCCGCCTTGGCGCAGTCTGCCAACCCCGTGGCGGGGGAAAAACAGGACAGCGGGCTGGGCAGCCTGCCGCATTTTTCGAAGTGGACGATGTCGTGGGCCCGCAAGACCACCCCTGTGGCTGCGGCGCGGGTTGAAGGCGAGTCGCTGGACAACCAACTGGGCGAATTGCCGCCTTACCGCTTGTGGGTTGACCGCACGGGCCAAGACCCAATGGGCACCGACACGGCGGCGTCCTTCCGTTTGGCCAGTGCCAAGTCGGGTGCCAAAACTTCAGCCGTTACCGTGCAAGCGTCCAACTGACGCGACAACGATGAGGCGCCGCACGGCGGCGCGGTACGCTCGGTGCATGCCCGATGACATTGCACCCAGTCCGCCACCTGTTGGCAACCCTGCGGCCATCCACTGGATGGAAGGCGAGCAGCCCAAGCAGGCCCTGTGGCGCAGCGAGCGCCAGGCCCCGCCCCCCGTGCGGGTGCAACGGGTCGACGACACGCTGACCGCCGACAGCGCCTACCGCCTGGCCTGTGAAGGCACCGGCCTGCTGTGGAACGCTGACTTTCAAAACGCCCGCCACCTGCTCGACGCGCTGGCTCGGCGTGCCGAAAAACTGCCGCGGCGCAAGTCGCGCGGCCTGGCCGTGCCGCCAGACGACAGCGTGGCGGGCGCCGCCTTTCACCGCCACCGACAGGCCCAGGCGCAGCGCGCCCGCGTGCTGTCGCAGGTCTTGATTCCGCTGCAGGGCGATCGCAGCATCGCGCTGCGCCGCGCACCCGACGTCAGGCTGGCCTGTGAACAAGCCTGGGGCCCGGCCGACGGCCAGCCAAGTGTGGTGGCCTTGCGCGAGCTGCTGGGCGTGATCAGCGCTTTCGAGTGGCGCAAAAAAGGGGTGCCCTTTCCGGTGTTGGGCCCGGCGCCCGACAACCGCATTCACCCGCACTACGGCGTCTTTTCACCGGTGCGCGGCGAGTATGTGGACCTGGTGGCGCAAGCTGAACTTCCAGCAGGCGCTGAGGCCCTGGCCTTCGACATTGGCACCGGCACCGGCATCCTGGCGGCGGTGCTGGCCAAGCGGGGTGTGTTGTCGGTGCTGGCCACCGATCAGGACCCGCGGGCCTTGGCTTGCGCCCAGGACAACTTGGACAGGCTGGGCCTGACGGAAGTGGTGCAGTTGCTCAAGGCCGACCTGTTCCCGCCCGCGCCCGATTCACGTGCGGCCTTGGTGCTGTGCAACCCACCTTGGCTGCCGGCGCGGCCGGGTTCGGCCATCGAACGTGCGGTCTACGACGAAGACAGCCAGATGCTGCGCGGCTTTCTCGGTGGCCTGCGCCACCATCTGCTGCCAGGCGGCGAAGGTTGGCTGATCTTGTCGGACCTGGCCGAGCGCCTGGGCCTGCGCACCCGCGAGCAACTGCTGGCCTGGGTGGCGGGCGCGGGCCTGCAGGTGCTGGGCCGGTTGGACACGCGGCCGCAGCACCGCAAGGCGGCCGATACCGAAGACCCCTTGCACGCCGCGCGTGCAGCCGAGGTCACGTCGCTTTGGCGTTTGGGCGCCGCCCCATGAGCGCGCCGAGCCGTTCCCCAGCGCCCACACAGAAGCGCGCAGCGCGAAGGGTTTTTCCATGAGCCAACAGCACACCCACTTCGAACTGCGCGGCGACCACATCACGCTGGACGCCTTGCTCAAGGCCACTGGCCTGGTGGGCAGCGGCGGCGCGGCCAAGATGCTGATAGCCGACGGGCAGGTTCAGGTCAACGGCGAGGTGGACACCCGGCGCGGGCGCAAGCTGCGCGCCGGCGACCGGGTGGTTTTTGGCGAGGCCACCGTCAGCATCGCCGGCCCTGCTGCCTGACTTCAGCTCTTGGCGGCCATGCCCAAGCGTTCGATGGTGGCCTTTTCTGCCACGAAGGTTTCGCGCGCAAAGCGGGTGTAGTCCTCGGTGCCCATGTAGATGATGGACTGGTCGAACTTCTCCAGCGTGGCCAGCACGGCGGGGTCGTCGAGCGTGCGTTTGAAGACGTCTTGCAAGGTGCGGGTGACGGCCGGATTCATGCCTTTGGGGCCGCACACGCCAAACGGTGAGTCGCTCACGGTCTTGTAGCCCAGTTCGTCCAGCGTGGGCACGTCGCTCCAGCGTTTGGTGCGCTTGCTGCCGTAGGTGGCCAGCAGGCGCAGCTTGCCGCTGGCCACGTGCGGTGCCCAGCCGGTGGCGTCGCTGGCGGCCATGATGTGGCCGCCCAGAATGGCCTGCATGTTGTCGGCGTTGCCCTTGAACGGCACGTGGTTCAGCTGAATGCCGGCGCGCTGCGCAAACTCTTCCACCGCCAAGTGCGGGCTGGTGCCAATGCCGGTGCTGCCGTAGTTGAACTTGCCCGGGTTGGCCTTGGCCCAGGCCACCAGGTCCTTGATGCTCTTGATGGGGCCGTCGGCCGGCACCACCAGGCCAAAGGTGTAGCCGGTGAGGCAGGCGATCCAGGTGAAGTCTTTCTGGGTGTCGAAGGCCGTCTTTTGCATGTGCGGAATGCGAAACACGCCATGCGGCAACTGGCTCAGCGTGTAGCCGTCGGGCGCGGCGTTGACCAGTTCATTGGCGCCCAGCATGCCGCCGGCACCGGGCTTGTTGTCGACGATGATCTGTTGGCCCAGGATCTTGCTGGCGCTTTCGGCAAAAGCGCGGATCACGGCGTCGGTGCTGCCACCGGCAGGCCAGGGGCAGATATAGCGGATGGTCTTGGCCGGAAAGGTTTGCGCCCGTGCCAGAGAAGGCAGCGCGATGGCGCCTGCGGCAGCAGCGGCCTGGGTGATGAACTGGCGGCGCTGGGTGGTGATGGACATGGTGTGGAAGCCTTGTGTTGTGAATGGATGGACGACGTCCGTCGGGCGCGGTTGGACTGGGAAAGCGTCAGTCGGCCTTGGCGCCAGAGTCCTTGACCACCTTGGCCCACTTCACGATCTCGCGGGCTTGATAGGCGGCCAACTCTTCGGGCGTGGAGATCCAGGGTTCAAGGCCCAGGCCCTTGAGTTTGTCGGCCACGTCCGGCAGTTTGAACACGCGCTGCATTTCGGCGTTGAGCTTTTGCACCACCTCGCGCGGAGTGCCCGCAGGCGCGAAGATGGCAAACCAGGTGGTGGCTTCGAAGCCAGGCACGGTTTCGGCCACGGTGGGCACATCGGGCGCTGCGGGCGAGCGCTTGGCCGTGGTCTGCGCCAGCGCGCGGATCTTGCCTTCCTTGGCCATCGGCAGGGCCGACGGCATGTTGTCGAACATCACCTGGATCTGCCCGCCCACGAGGTCGGGGATGGCAAATTGGCGGCCCTTGTAGGGCACGTGGACCATCTGGGTGCCGGTCAGCGACTTGAACAGTTCCCCCGACACGTGCACCGAGGTGCCGACGCCGGGCGAACCAAAGCTGAGCTTGTTGGGGTTGGCCTTCATGTAGGCCACCAGTTCAGCCACCGACTTGACCGGCAGGTCGTTGTTGACCACCAGCAGGTTGGGCGCCGAGGCCACATGCCCGACGGGCGTGAAGTCGCGCACCATGTCGTAGGGCATCTTGCTGTAGAGCGCGCCGTTGATCGAATGCGTGCCCACGGTGGCCATCACCAGCGTGTGGCCGTCGGGTGCGGCCTTGGCCACCTGGTCGGCGCCGATGTTGCCGCCGGCGCCAGGCTTGTTGTCGATGACCACGGCCTGGCCCAGCTGCGCCTTGTCGGCAAACAGGCGCGCCAGGATGTCGGGCGCACCGCCGGGCGGGAAAGTCACCACCAGCCGAATGGGCTTGCTGGGAAAGCCCTGCGCCAGAGCCACACAGGTGCTGGCGGCGAGCAGGGTGCCGAGCAAAACGGTCTTGAGCTTCATCGTGTCTCCAAAGGCTTGAACTCTGCGGTTCGAAAAGGGGTTCTTGCTGGGCAGCATAAGGGAAGGGCACCCGGCCAGAGGCGGGGTTTTCGCCAGCCTGCGCCGTTGCCCAGCCGATGCGGTGGATCGGGCAACGCCGTCCAGTCCCCTCAGTTCGGCAGGTAGGCTGCCGCCAGCGTTTGCAGGTGGGCCCGTGATGCGTCGGCCAGGTGCGGCAACAGCAGTGCCAGTGCGTGATAGGCGCCGCGGCCCATCGCGGCGGCGGCGTTTTCTGGCTCCAGGGCGCGCCGCGGGTCGCGCACGTACTCGAAGCTCAGCCAATAGGTCACCACCACGACCATGCTGGTGGCGGTGGTGGCCGCTTCGGGGCCGGTGATGCGAACCACGCCGTTGCGGGCCAGGCCGTCGAGCAGCGCGTGCATGGCCTTGGTCTTGTTCTTCAGCACAAACTGGAAGTGGGTCTCCAGGCGCCGGTTTTTGCTGAGCAGGTCGTTGAGGTCGCGGTACAAAAAGCGGTGGCCCCAGATCAGCTCGAACAGCATGTGGAAAAACAGCCAGGCGTCTTCGACGTTCTCCACACCGTCGGCGGCCTGCAAAATTTCGCCCAGCGCTTTTTCGTAGCGGTCAAACAGCGCGTTGATGAGCTCGTCCTTGGCCGGGTAGTGGTAATACAGGTTGCCCGGGCTGATGTTGAGTTCGGCGCTGATCAGCGTGGTGCTGACGTTGGGCTCGCCAAAGCGGTTGAACAGCTCCAGCGTCACCTCCAGGATGCGTTCGGCGGTGCGGCGGGGCGGCTTTTTTGCAGGGGTGGCCATGCGCGCCATTCTGCATTCAGCGGGCCGCGGCAGGGCTGCCTACAATCCCGCCCCTGCCATGAACAACAACCAGCCCGCCGTCTGTTTTGACCACATCACCAAGGTTTACGACGGTGCCCGTGGCGCCTTCAAGGCCCTGGACGACGTGTCCTTCAACATCGAGCAGGGCGAATTTTTCGGCCTGCTGGGGCCCAACGGTGCGGGCAAGACCACGTTGATTTCGATCCTGGCCGGCCTGACGCGGGCCAGCGGTGGCCACGCCACCGTGTTGGGCCACGACGTGGTCAAGGACTATGTGGCTGCTCGCCAGGTCTTGGGCATCGTGCCGCAAGAACTGGTCTTCGACCCCTTCTTCAGCGTGCGGGAGACCTTGGCGATTCAAAGCGGCTACTTCGGCGTGAAGAACAACAACGCCTGGATCGACGAGGTCCTGGCCGAACTGGGCCTGAGCGACAAGGCCAACGCCAACATGCGCCAGCTGTCGGGCGGCATGAAACGGCGCGTGCTGGTGGCGCAGGCGTTGGTGCACCGCCCGCCGGTGATCGTGCTCGACGAGCCCACCGCAGGGGTGGACGTGGAACTGCGCCAGACGCTGTGGCGTTTTGTCGCCCGCCTGAACAAGGAAGGCCACACGGTGCTGCTGACCACGCACTACCTGGAAGAAGCCGAAGCGCTGTGCGGCCGCATTGCCATGCTGCAGCAGGGGCGTCTGAAGGCACTGGACAAGACGTCCGCACTGTTGGCCGGCCGCGCCAGCACCATGCTGCGCTTCAAGACCGACACCGCTTTGCCCGCAACGCTGGCAGGGCAGGCGCGCGTGACGGGGCGCATCGTGCAGGTCAAGGCGCGTGACGCCGTCGAGGTGGAAACGCTGCTGGCCATGCTGCGCGCCAGCGGCGTGAAGGTGGAAGACCTGGAAATCGGCCGTGCCGATCTGGAAGACGTTTTCCTGGAAATCATGCAAGGTGACCCCGCGAAGGAACTGGCCTGATGTCGGCTCAACCCTTGACCCCCACGTCGGCCCAGCGATCGGCCTCGCCACTGGCCGCGGCACTATCCGGTTCAGGCACGCTGTTTCGCAAGGAGATCCTGCGCTTTTGGAAGGTGGCCTTCCAGACCGTGGCCGCGCCGGTGCTCACCGCGGTGATGTACCTGCTGATCTTTGGCCATGTGCTGCAGGACAAGGTGGAGGCCTTTCCGGGCGTGGGCTACACCAGCTTCCTGATCCCGGGCCTGGTGATGATGAGCGTGCTGCAAAACGCCTTTGCCAACAGCAGCAGCTCGCTCATCCAGAGCAAGATCACCGGCAACCTGGTGTTCCTGCTGGTCTCGCCCTTGAGCCATTGGGCCTGGTTTGTGGCCTACGTGGGTGCGTCCATCGTGCGCGGCCTGGCGGTGGGTGGTGGCGTGATGCTGGTGACGGTGTGGTTTGCGCCGCTGCAACTGGCCGAGCCCTGGTGGGTCTTCACCTTTGCCGCGCTGGGTGCGGGCATGCTGGGCTCGATGGGGCTGATCGCCGGGCTGTGGGCGGAAAAGTTCGACCAGCTGGCGGCCTTTCAAAACTTCATCATCATGCCGATGACCTTCTTGTCGGGCGTGTTCTATTCGGTGCACTCGTTGCCGGCCGTGTGGCAGGCGGTGAGCCACCTGAACCCGTTTTTCTACATGATCGACGGCTTTCGGCGTGGCTTCTTTGGTGTCAGCGACGCATCGCCCTGGTTGAGTCTGGCGGTGGTGGGGGGCAGCTTCCTGTTGGTGGCAGCCATCGCTTTGCGGCTGTTGATCACGGGGTACAAGATTCGCCATTGATGGCGTCAACTGCGTTTGAGCCTGAGAGACAATCCCCCCATGGCCGATCCCACCCCCGACGAAGTCCGCGCTTTCATCGCCGCAGGGCTGCATTGCGAACACCTGGACGTGCAGGGTGATGGTCGCCACTTTTTTGCCACCATCGTGTCGGCGCAGTTCGAGGGCCTGCCCCGCGTGCGCCGCCACCAGCGGGTTTACACCGCCCTGGGCGATAGAATGCGCGAGCAAATCCACGCCCTGTCGATGAAAACGCTGACCCCCGCCGAACACGCTGCTGCGCCCGCTGAAGGCGCTGCACCGCCGTCTTCGGCCGGCCTCCACCACCACTGACCAGCCCTGCGGCGCGCCGCGGGGCCGCTGCGCGCCGCCCGTGCGGCCACCAGTGGGACCCTTGCGGCGTGCTCCGGGCCACACACCCATGATCACGCTCGCACTGTCCAAAGGCCGCATCTTCGACGACTCCTTGCCGCTGCTGCGCGCTGCCGGCTTCGAGGTGCTGGACGACCCGGAAAAGAGCCGCAAGTTGATCCTGGCCACCACGCGCAGCGACCTGCGGGTGGTGCTGGTGCGCGCCACCGACGTGCCCACCTATGTGCGCCATGGCGGTGCCGACCTGGGTGTGGCGGGCCTGGACACGCTGCTCGAAGACGGCGACGGCCTGTACAAGCCGGTCGACCTGAAGATCGCGCGCTGCCGCATGAGCGTGGCCACGAGGGCTGACTTTGACTACGCCGCCGCCATCAAGCAAGGCTCGCGCATCCGCGTGGCCACCAAGTACACGCACACTGCGCGCCAGCACTTCGCCACCAAGGGTGTGCACGTCGACCTGATCAAGCTGTACGGCAGCATGGAGCTGGCGCCGCTGACGGGCCTGGCCGATGCCATCGTCGACCTGGTGTCGACGGGCAGCACGCTCAGGGCCAACCAGCTGGTGGAGGTGGAGCACATCATGGACATCTCATCGCGCCTGGTGGTCAACCCGGCCGCGCTGAAGCTCAAGCGTGAGCCGCTGCGCGCCTTGATCGACGCCTTCGAGGCTGCGGTGGCCGCCACCGGGGTCTCTGCAGTGACTTCGGCTGACGTTGGCGTCGCGGTCCAAGCGGGGGCGTTTGCCGAAAGGGTCGGCCCATGAACCCCGTCAACATCCGGCGCCTTTCGACCCGTGACCTCGACTTTGATGCCGGCCTTCAGCGTGTGCTGCATTGGTCGGCCCAAACCGACGCTGCCATTGAAACCCGCGTGGCGGACATCATCGCCGACGTGCGCGAACGGGGTGACGCCGCGCTGCTGGAGCTGACCGCCCGATTGGACGGCGTGCACGCCACCAGCATGGCCGCGTTGGAGATCGGCCGCGACGAGCTGCGTGCCGCCATGGACACCATCACGCCCGCGCAACGCGCTGCGCTCTTGTCAGCGGCCGAGCGGGTGCGCAGCTACCACCAGCGCCAGCTGAACGCCAGCAGCCGCAGCTGGCAATACCGCGACGCCGACGGCTCGCGGCTGGGCCAGAAGGTCACGCCGCTGGACCGCGTGGGCATCTACGTGCCCGGTGGCAAGGCGGCCTACCCCAGCAGTGTGCTGATGAACGCCATTCCGGCCCAGGTGGCCGGGGTGGGCGAAATCATCATGGTGGTGCCCACACCCGCGCGCGGCGGCGTCGGCGGCGGACGTTTACCCGACGCGCGCAGCGGCGGCATCGCACCTGACGCGCAAGGTGAGCGCAACCCGCTGGTGCTGGCCGCAGCCTTCGTGGCCGGCGTGCACCGGGTGTTCACCATCGGCGGCGCGCAAGCGGTGGCGGCTTTGGCCTATGGCACCGCCACCGTGCCCCGTGTCGACAAGATCACCGGCCCAGGCAACGCTTATGTCGCCAGCGCCAAGCGGCGCGTCTTTGGCCAGGTCGGCATCGACATGATTGCCGGGCCCAGTGAGATCCTGGTGCTGGCCGACGGCAGCACACCGCCCGACTGGGTGGCCATGGACCTGTTCAGCCAGGCCGAGCACGATGAGCTGGCGCAGAGCATCCTGTTGTGCCCCGATGCGGCCTACATCGATGCGGTGCTGCAGGCCATCAACCGCCTGCTGCCTGGCATGGCGCGTCGCGACATCATCCGCGCCAGCCTGGAAGGCCGCGGTGCGCTGATCCACACGCGCAGCCTGGAAGAGGCCTGTGAGATCAGCAACCGCATCGCGCCAGAACATTTGGAGGTCAGCTCGCAGGAGCCGACGAAGTGGGAACCGCTGCTCAAGCACGCCGGTGCCATTTTCCTGGGTGCTTTCACCAGCGAAAGCCTGGGCGACTACTGCGCCGGGCCCAACCACGTGCTGCCCACCTCGGGCACGGCGCGTTTCAGCTCGCCGCTGGGCGTGTACGACTTTGTCAAACGCAGCAGCCTGATCGAAGTCAGTGAAGCCGGCGCGCAGGTGCTGGGCCCGATCGCCGCTGAACTGGCTCATGGCGAAGGCCTGCAGGCCCATGCGCAAGCCGCTGAACTGCGCTTGAACGGGGCGGCAAAGCCGCCGCGCCCGGTGGTGGCCTTCAGCGTGCGACCAGTGGACGCCGGCAACCTGGACGCCGTGCTCAAGCTCAGCGTCGCGGCCGGCCAGAAGGCGTTTGTCGCGACGCCCGAGCGCTCTTTGGCCCAGGTGGCCTACGAGCCCGCCGGCCGCGCCCTGGCCCTGTTCGACGGCGACGAAGCGGTGGGCATGATGCTGCTTTACGACGCCCGCTTGGACAAAGAGAAGCCTGCGCCCCAACTCTACGTTTGGCGCATCCTGGTCGACGCACAGCACCAGCGGCGCGGCCTGGGCCGCCTGGCCATGGCCTGGGTTGTTGAAGAGGCGCGGCGCTGGGGCGTGGCTGAGGTCGGCCTGTCGCATGTGATGTTGCCCGGCAACGCGGGCCCCTTTTATGAGAAGTTGGGCTTCACCTACACCGGTGAAGTGGACGATGGCGAGCACAAAATGCGGCTCTCGTTGGCATGAACGCCGCCCACTTCACCAGCGTGGCCAAACACCTGTTTTGCAACCCCTTGCCACCCAAGGCCACCGCATGAACCCGCTCAGCGACCGCATCCAGGCCACCATCCGCCAGGACGTGAAGAGCATGCACGCCTACGCCATCCAGCCCAGCGCCGGGCTGATCAAGCTGGACGCGATGGAGAACCCGTTTGCGCTGCCCCCGGCGCTGCAACGTGAACTGGGTGAGCGCCTGGGCCGGGTGGCCATCAACCGCTACCCGTCGCAGTGTGTGGCGCAGTTGGCTGCCGCCTTGTCGACCCATGTGGGCTTGCCCTCAAGCTGCAAGCTCATCGTCGGCAACGGCTCTGATGAGTTGATCGACATCTTGTCGGTGGCCTGCGACGTGCCGGGTGCCACGGTGCTGGCCCCGGTGCCGGGCTTCGTGATGTACGAAATGTCGGCGCGCCTGCGCGGGTTGAAGTTTGCCGGTGTGCCCTTGACAGCCGATTTCGAGCTGGACGCTGAGGCCATGCTGTCGGCCATCGAGCTGCGCCGCCCCGCCATCACCTACATCGCCTATCCCAACAACCCGACGGCCAATTTGTGGGACGACGCGGTGATCGACCGCATCGTCGACGCCGTGGGCGCTCAGCAGGGCCTGGTGGTGTTTGACGAGGCCTACCAGCCCTTTGCCAGCCGCAGCTGGATGCAGCGCATGGCCGCGCACCCCCATGTGCTGGTGCTGCGCACGCTGTCCAAGTTTGGCCTGGCCGGCGTGCGCCTGGGTTACCTGTGCGGCCACACTGCGCTGGTCGACGAGATCGACAAGGTGCGCCCGCCTTACAACGTCAGCGCGCTGAACGCCGAAGCGGCGCTTTTTGCGCTGGAACACGCCGAAGAGTACGACCGCCAGGCCAGCGTGCTCAAGTCCGAGCGGGCGCGCCTGCAATCGGTTCTGGCTACCCTGCCCGGGCTGAAGGCCTTTCCCAGCGACGCCAACATGATCCTGGTGCGCGTGCCCGACGCCAAAAAAGCCTTTGAAGGCATGAAATCGCGCGGCGTGCTGGTCAAGCACATTGCCGGCTTGCACCCCTTGCTGGCCAACTGCCTGCGCCTGACGGTGGGCGCGCCCAGCGAGAATGACGCCATGATTCAAGCCCTGAAAGACAGCCTGTGAGCGCCACACCCTTGGCCAGCAACCCCGCCGCGCGCGTGGGCGACGTGAAGCGCGACACCAAAGAAACCCAGATCCGCGTGCGGGTGGACCTGGACGGCACGGGCGCCGCTGAACTGAACACCGGCATCGGTTTTTTCGACCACATGCTTGACCAGATCGCGCGCCACGGTCTGATCGACCTGCTGGTGCAAGCCCAGGGCGACCTGCACATCGACGGCCACCACACGGTGGAAGACGTGGGCATCACGCTGGGCATGGCGGTGGCGCAGGCGGTGGGCGACAAAAAGGGCATCACCCGGTATGGGCACAGCTATGTTCCGCTGGACGAAGCCCTGTCGCGTGTGGTCATCGATTTTTCGGGCCGCCCGGGCTTGCACATGGACGTGCCCTTCAAGGCCGGCATGGTGGGCGGGTTTGACACCCAGCTGACCTATGAGTTTTTCCAGGGCTTCGTCAACCACGCGCTGGCCACGGTGCACATCGACAACCTCAAGGGCGACAACGCCCACCACCAGTGCGAGACCATCTTCAAGGCCTTTGCCCGCGCCTTGCGCATGGCGCTGACGCCGGACCCGCGCTCGGCGGGCGTCATCCCGTCCACCAAAGGCTCGCTGTAGCAGCATGGCGACGGTGGCGGTGGTCGACTACGGCATGGGCAACCTGCGTTCGGTGTCGCAGGCGGTGATGCACGTGGCCGTGGGTTCGGGTGTGGACGTGCAGGTCACGCACAGCCCGGCCGACGTGCTGGCCGCCGACCGCGTGGTGCTGCCGGGCCAGGGTGCCATGCGTGACTGCATGCGGGAACTGCGGGACAGCGGCCTGCTCGGGGCGGTGCTGCACGCCGCGGCCCACAAGCCGCTGTTGGGGGTGTGTGTGGGCATGCAGATGCTGCTCGACCACAGCGAAGAACAAGACACGCCTGGCCTGGGCTTGATTGCGGGGCGGGTGCGGCGCTTTCAGTTGGAAGGCCAGCTGCAAAAGGATGGCAGCCGCTTCAAGGTGCCGCAAATGGGTTGGAACCGCGTCTCGCAATCGGCCCACCCGCTGTGGGCCGGTGTGCCCGACCTGTCCTGGTTTTACTTCGTGCACAGCTACTACACCGTGCCAGACAACCCCGCGCACAGCGTGGGCCAAACCGACTACGGCCACCGCTTTACCTGCGCGGTGGCACGCGATAACATTTTCGCCACCCAATTCCACCCCGAGAAGAGCGCCGAGCAAGGCCTGGCCCTGTACCGAAACTTCCTGCACTGGAAGCCCTGAGCCTTGATCTTTGCCAACCCTTGCTGCACCCAGCTTCTTCATCGCGCCCTGAACCGTTTGTTCCACCACGCTCCCACTGAGCCATGCTGCTGATACCGGCCATCGACCTCAAGGACGGCAAGTGCGTCCGCCTGCAACAGGGCGACATGAAGTCGTCCACCACCTTCGGTGAAGACCCGGCCGCCATGGCCCGGCGTTGGCTGGATGCGGGCGCGCGCCGCCTGCACCTGGTTGACCTGAACGGCGCGTTCGCGGGCAAGCCCGTCAACGAAAGCGCCATCAAGGCCATCCTGCGTGAAGTGGGTGATGAGATTCCGGTGCAGCTGGGCGGTGGCATCCGCGACCTCGACACCATCGAGCGTTACCTGGACGACGGCCTGAGCTTTGTCATCATCGGCACCGCCGCCGTCAAGAGCCCGGGCTTCCTGAAAGACGCCTGCAGCGCCTTTGGCGGCCACATCATCGTCGGTCTGGACGCCAAGGACGGCAAGGTCGCCACCGACGGTTGGAGCAAGCTCACGGGGCACGAGGTGGTTGACCTGGCCAAGAAGTTTGAAGACTACGGCGTGGAAGGTGTGATCTACACCGACATCGGCCGCGACGGCATGCTCACCGGTATCAACATCGAAGCAACGGTGCGCCTGGCGCAGGCCTTGAGCATCCCGGTCATTGCCTCGGGTGGGCTGAGCGACATGGCCGACATCGAGCGTTTGTGTGCAGTGGAATCGGACGGCGTCGAAGGCGTCATCTGCGGCCGCAGCATCTACACCGGGGCGCTGGACTTTGCGGCCGCACAAGCTCGCGCCGACGAGCTGAACGGCCAGCTTTGACCCTGGTCATCCCTCGCTGCGTTCACCGCAGCAACCGCTGCTGCGAACCCTGGCTCGCACCCGCACCCGCCTCATCCGCGACTTGCGCACCCGCCGCTGCAGGCTGCGGCAACGGACACGATTGACCATGCTCGCTAAACGCATCATTCCCTGTCTGGACGTGACCGGTGGCCGCGTGGTCAAGGGCGTCAACTTCACCGAGCTGCGTGACGCCGGTGACCCGGTGGAGATTGCCGCGCGCTACAACGAGCAGGGCGCGGACGAACTGACCTTCCTGGACATCACCGCCACCAGCGACGAGCGCGACCTCATCCTGCACATCATCGAGGCCGTGGCTTCGCAGGTTTTCATTCCACTGACGGTGGGTGGCGGGGTGCGCAGCGTGGCCGACGTGCGCCGTTTGCTCAACGCCGGCGCCGACAAGGTCAGCTTCAACTCTGCTGCCGTGGCCAACCCACAGGTCATTCGCGATGCGTCCGACAAGTACGGTGCCCAGTGCATCGTGGTGGCCATCGACGCCAAGCGCCGTGCCGCTTCAGGCGACAGCGCCGCAGGTTGGGACGTCTACACCCACGGCGGACGCAAGAACACCGGCTTGGACGCGGTGGCCTGGGCGCGTCAGATGGCTCAGGCCGGTGCCGGCGAAATTCTGCTCACCAGCATGGACCGCGACGGCACCAAGAGCGGCTTTGACCTGGCCTTGACCCGCGCCGTCAGCGATGCCGTGCCCGTGCCCGTCATTGCCAGTGGCGGTGTCGGTAACCTGCAGCACCTGGTCGATGGCATTCGCCTGGGTGGCGCCGATGCCGTCCTGGCGGCCAGCATCTTTCACTACGGCGAGTTCACCGTCGGGCAAGCCAAAGCCTTGATGGCCCGCGAGGGCATCGAGGTCCGTCAGACCACACCCAGCCCATGAGCAACAAGCCCGTCAAAGCCAAACCACAAGCCCATGGGCGCGACCCCAAGTCGACCCGGCCGGTCATCAAACCCGCCACCCATCACCTGGGCGAAGTGCGCTTGATCGGCGGTCTGTGGAAACGCAGCAAGCTGCCGGTGGCCGACCGCCCCGGGTTGCGGCCCACGCCCGACCGCGTGCGCGAGACGTTGTTCAACTGGCTCGGCCAGGACCTGAGCGGCTGGCGTGTGCTCGACGCTTTTGCCGGCACCGGCGCGCTGGGCTTCGAGGCGGCTTCACGCGGAGCCGCCGAAGTTATGCTGCTGGAGCGCGACGCGGTGCTTCTGCAAAGCCTGGAAGCCACCAAGCTGCGCCTCAAGGCAGGCACGGTGACCGTGCAGCGCGCCGATGCCCAACCCTGGATGCTGCGCGCCGGCCCGGCCCGCTTCGAACTGGTGTTCCTGGATCCGCCTTTCGACTCGGGCTTGATGCCAGCGGCCGTTCAAGCCGCTGCAGCGCTGCTGGTGCCCGGAGGCTTTTTGTTCACCGAGGCTGGCGAGCCCTTGGCCCACGAGCCCGCTGGCCTGCAACTGCACCGCAGCTTGAAAGCCGGCGCGGTACACGCCCAGTTGTGGCAGGCCGCCAGCGCGGCTTAAGGCGTCAGGACTAAACTGCGGCCGCGCTTGAACCTGCCGCTTCCAACCCCACCCTGTCTGGAGGACAACGCCGTGACCCTGAAAGCACCGCTGACCGCCGTTTACCCAGGCACGTTTGACCCGATGACGCTGGGCCATGAAGACCTGATGCGACGGGCCTCACGGCTGTTTGACCGCCTGGTGCTGGCGGTGGCCGCGGGCCACCACAAACGCACCATGTTCACCATTGCCGAGCGGGTCGACATGGCCACCGAAATGGCCAAGCCTTACAAGAACGTCGAGGTGATGGCCTTTCGCGGTCTCTTGAGCGACTTTGTCTGCCAGATTGGCGGCAAGGTGGTGGTGCGGGGGCTGCGCGCCGTCAGCGACTTCGAGTACGAGTTTCAGATGGCCGGCATGAACCGGCAGCTGATGCCCGAAGTGGAAACGGTGTTCATGACGCCCAGCGACCAATTCCAGTTTGTCAGCGGCACCTTTGTGCGCGAAATCGCCACGCTGGGCGGCGATGTGTCCAAGTTCGTGGCGCCCTCGGTGCTGAGCCGGCTGCGCGACCGCGTGACCCAACCTGAAGGCTGATGCGGCATGGCTTTGTGGATTACCGACGAATGCATCAACTGCGACGTCTGCGAACCCGAGTGCCCCAATCAGGCCATTTACATGGGTGTGGAGATCTACGAGATCGACCCCCAGCGCTGCACCGAATGTGTGGGCCACTTTGACGAGCCCCAGTGCGTGCAGGTTTGCCCCGTCAGTTGTATCCCGGTCAACCCTTCTTTCGTCGAATCGAAGGCCCAGTTGACTGCCAAGTATCAGCAGCTTCAAAGTGCTGCCTCGGGTGCTTCTTTGCCAGCCTTGCCTTCGGCTCCGGCAGCGCCTTGACCGGGCGCAAACCGTAGATGCCGGCGGGCCCGGCGGTGGCCTGCGCTTCGCGCTGTTGCCGTTCACGCTGCAGTTGCTGGCCCCAAGTCTTTTCGCGTTGTGCCAGCTGCTGCGCACTGTGCACATCTTCTGCTGGCCTGGAGGCGACCACGTCCAGCATCTGGCCTTGAGGGCAGGGTGTGTCGGTGAAGGTGCGGCCGTCAGGTCCGCAGCGCCAGACGGTCTGCGCGTGCAGTGCGGTGGGCATGGCGGTGCAAAGCGCCAACAGCAGGGTCAAAGCGGTTTTCATGAGGCTTCTCCTTTGGGCTTGTCGGGCGTCCCAGGCGGCTTGTTGGCATCGGTGGGATCGGTGGGATCAGGTGTCGCAGGCGCAGCGTTGGGCGGCCGCTCCTGGCGGGGCGGCTTGAGCCGTGGTGGCTGCGCGTGAACCATCGCCAGGGCCTTGTCCATGTCGCCGGCCTCGAACAGCGCCAGCGCTTTGAGTGACTGCTCGCTGGCTTTGGCAATCGCATCGCGGTGCTCTGCTGAAGGCTTCTTGAGCACGTAGTTGACCACCTCGGCCCGGTCACCCGGGTGGCCGATGCCCAGCCGCAAGCGCCAATAGTCTTGTGTGCCCAACATCGCATTGATGTCCTTCAGGCCGTTGTGCCCGGCAGCGCTGCCACCGAACTTCAGCTTGACCTGGCCCGGCAGCAAATCGAGCTCATCGTGCACCACCAGCACCTGCGCCGGATCCACCTTGAAAAAACGTGCCAGTGCAGCCACCGACACGCCCGACCGGTTCATGAACGTCATGGGTTGCAGCAGCCAGATGGGCCCCTGCGGGCGGTTGACCCGCGCTGCCAAGGCCTGGTAGGTGCGCTCGGGCACCAGCCGCACACCCAGTTGATCGGCCAGCGAGTCGATCCACCAGAACCCGGCGTTGTGCCGCGTGGCTTCGTATTCAGGGCCAGGGTTGCCCAGGCCAACAAAGAGTCGAATCATGGCTGGGATTATGAAAGCCGCGCCCAAGAAAAAAGCCCCACCGCAGTGGGGCCTGTCGTTGGGGGAGGCAGCCGATCGGCCAACACCCCCATCCGGGTGAAACAGGCTTACTTGGCGTTTTGCTTTTCGCTCTTCTTGGGCTTGGCGTCCTTGCCCTTGGCAGCCACCACGGGCGCGGCCACCACTTCTTCGACTTCGGCCTTGGGCGTGGTGACGGCCACGATCACCGGGTTTTGCGTGCCGTGGCGCACGGCCTTGATGCCGGCGGGCAGGGTCAGGTCGCTGGCGTGCAGGCTCTGGTTCTTGGTCAGCGCGCTCAGGTCGATGCTCACGAATTCAGGCAATTCGGAAGCCAGGCACTCGATTTCCAGGTCCAGGCGCACGTGGCTGACCAGGCACTTGTCGGTCTTGACGGCCGGTGAGTTCTCTTCGCCAGAGAAGTGCAATGGCACCTTCTTGCGGATCTTGGTGGTCTCGTCCACGCGCTGGAAGTCGATGTGCAGAACCATCGGCTTGTAGGCGTGCATCTGGAAGTCGCGCAGCAGAACCTTCTGCGCTTTGCCGCCCAGGTCCATCTCGAGGATGGACGAGTGGAAGGCCTCTTTCTTCAGCGCGAAGAACAGGGCGTTGTGATCGAGTTCGATCATGGCGGGGGTGCCGGCACCGTAAACAATGCCGGGGACTTTGGCAGCGTTGCGCAGGCGGCGGCTCGCTCCGGTCCCCTGCAGCGTACGCTCGTAGGCTGTGAATTTCATGGTTGACTCCGATGTGGATGAGGCGCCCGCGACCAGGCACCTGGGTAGAAGAGGCCACGCGACGCGCAGCCCCGGTGTTGCGAATCAGAAGTTGTTGTTCTGCTCCGCAAACAGCGACGTCACCGACTCACCGTCGCTGATGCGGCGAATGGTTTCGGCAAACAAGAAGGCAACCGACAGCTGGCGGATCTTGCCGCAGGCTTTGGCGGCGTCCGACAGCGGGATGGTGTTGGTGATGACGACTTCGTCGATCTGGGAATTTTTGATGCGCTCCACCGCCGGGCCCGAAAAGACGGGGTGTGTGCAATAGGCGTAGACGCTGTTGGCGCCGCGTTCTTTCAGCACCTCGGCGGCTTTGACCAACGTGCCGGCGGTGTCGATCATGTCGTCCATGATGACGCAGTTGCGGCCCTCGATTTCACCGATGACGTGCATCACCTCGGACACGTTGGCGGTGGGCCGACGCTTGTCGATGATGGCCAGGTCACAACCCAACTGCTTGGCCAGCGCGCGGGCGCGAACCACGCCGCCGACATCGGGGGAGATGACCACCAGGTTGGGGTAGTTCTTGCTCTTCAGGTCGGACAGCAGCACTGGGCTGGCGTAGATGTTGTCGACCGCGATGTCGAAAAATCCCTGGATCTGGTCGGCATGCAGGTCCATCGTGAGCAGGCGTTCCACGCCCACGGTTTCCAGCATGTTGGCCACCACCTTGGCGCTGATGGGCACGCGCATGCTGCGCGGCCGGCGATCCTGGCGGGCGTAGCCAAAGTATGGGATGACGGCCGTGATGCGCCGCGCGCTGGCGCGCTTCAGGGCGTCGACCATGAACGCCTGTTCCATCAGGTTTTCGTTGGTCGGCGCGCAAGTGGGCTGGACCACGAAGACGTCGCGGGCGCGCACGTTTTGCTGGATCTCGACCGTGACTTCGCCGTCGGAGAAGCGGCCCACATCGGCTTGGCCGACGTCGATGCCCAGGTGGTCGGCGATCTCCTGCGCCAGCACCGGGTTGGCGTTGCCGGTGAACAGCACGGTGTTGAACAGCACGGTGGACTCTCCGCTGGGCGCTGGCAGCAAGGGCCGCAGCATGGGTTGCCTGGGTGGCTGGCTTGGTAGCTAAATCTGGCAGGGGAGGAAGGACTCGAACCCTCGCATGTCGGAATCAAAATCCGATGCCTTGACCAACTTGGCGACTCCCCTACACAGGTGCTGGCTTTCACCATCACCTTTGACTTTCAGTCTGACGCCCAGCCCACCAAGGGATGTTCGTCCAGACTTCGGCACAAGCGCCCCACCCAAGCCGCCGGAAGTTCATCCAACGCTTTTGTCGCCAAGGGAAGGTTTGCCTTGCCTGCAAATTCTGTTCTTGCGAAGACTGCGCTGCCTGAGCCCGTCATGCGGCTGTTGCCGTAACGGGACTCGAGCCAGCGAGCGGCTTGCGCCACTTCAGGGCACCGGTCTTGGGCGGCGGGTTGCAGGTCGTTTTTGCCGAAAAGGCTTGAGCTATCTGCGTCCCATTGCGCCGGCCAACTGGTGTTACTTTTTACAGTCCCTGTGCCGTCGAAAGAGCCCAAAAGTATAACAGCTTGGCTGTCGCGCTTGAGCAGCGGGTGCTCGAAGATCTCACGCGTGGCAATGGATGTGGGTGGCTTGACCACCGCATAGCTGGCGGCAGGCACCTCAAGTGGCGTCAGTTGCTCGCCTATGCCCTGCACAAAAGCGTTGTGTCCGCCGACGAAAAACGGCACGTCGGCGCCCAGCGGCAGCGCCAAATCCAGCAAGCGCTGGCGCGGCCAGTTCAAACCCCAAAGGCGGTTCAGCGCCAGCAGCGTGGTGGCCGCGTCAGAGCTGCCACCGCCCATGCCCGCGCCCCAGGGCACCTGTTTGTGAATGCTGATGTCGACACCCAAAGCGCTGCCACTGGCCTGCTGCATGGCCCTTGCGGCGCGCAGACACAGGTCGTCGGCGGGCAGGGCTGGGCCCAGGTCGTGGCGCCGCAGTTGGCCGTCGCGGCGCAACTCGAAGTGCAGCGTGTCGGCCCAGTCGATGAGCAAAAAAACCGACTGCTAGAGGTGGTAGCCGTCTGCGCGCCGCCCCACCACGTGCTTATAGAGGTTGAGCTTGGCCGGCGCGGGCAGGTCGAACAGGGCTTTGATCGGCATGGAGGCGATTGGACCTCAAGGCTGGGCTCTGTCCAGCCGTACACGCAAGTCCACGGCCGGCGCGGCGTCGCGGCGCGCGCTGATCCAGCCTTCTGCCAAACGCGATGTCAGCACACGCCAGCCCAGCTGCACAAAGCCATCGGCTTGCGTTTCAAAGGGCGCGCCGGGCCAAGGCTTGCCGGCCAGCCAGTCGGGCAGGGCAGCCAGGGGCAGCGCTTCGCCCAGGGTCTGGCGCGACAGCTCGTCCAGGCTGGAAAACTGTCGCGCCCCTTCAGACGTGCGCGCGACGGCCAACCCTGGTT
>JANMHH010000053.1:0-12868 GCA_031375065.1 Rubrivivax sp.
GCGGCGGTGGCCGAGCTGGGCATCGGCATGCCGCGCCACCATCGCCATCTGGTGGCGCTGCCCAACAGCGCAGCGGTGCACAACGTCATCTGCTGCACGCTGTGTTCGTGCACGGCCTTCACGGTTATCGGCCTGCCGCCCGACTGGTACAAGGACCTGGAGTACCGTGCCCGGGTGGTGCGGGAGTCGCGCACCGTGCTGCGCGAGATGGGGCTGGACCTGCCCCTTGAAACGGAAGTGCGTGTCTGGGACACCACCGCCGACACCCGCTACATGGTGCTGCCGGTGCAGCCGGCGCACACGCTGGGCTGGTCAGAAGCGCAGCTGGCGGCGCTGGTGACGCAGGACGGCATGATCGGCGTGGCGGCGCTCTGAGCGCCGGCGGTTGAGATTCGCTCGAAGCCCAGCACAGAGACAAACACAGAGACAAGCACAGAGACAAGGAAAAGCACCATGGACGGCCTGCACGACTTGGGCGGCAAACAAGGTTTTGGCCGGGTGCGCCACACGCCCCAGGCGCCGTGTTTTCACGAGCCCTGGGAACGCCGTGTCAACGCGCTGTATTCCCTGGCCGTGAAGCAGGGCATCTTCAACATGGACGAGTACCGCCATGCCATTGAGCGCATGGATCCGCGCCACTACATGGGTGCCAGCTACTACGAGCGAACCCTGACCAGCCTGGCCACACTGTGTGTGGAAAAAGGCGTGCTGAGCCTGGCCGATCTGGAGCGCCGCGCCCAAGGTGCCTTCCCCTTGGCTTTGCCCGCCACAGTGGGCCGAGGCAATGCAACCGAGCGGCAGCGTTTTGCTGTGGGGGACGAGGTTCGTGTCAAGGCAGACGGAGTGGCCGGCCATGTGCGCATGCCCGCCTACATTCGTGGCAAGCGCGGTGTGGTGGTGGGTGTGTCACCGGCTTACCCCTTCCCCGATGCCCATGCCCACGGCGTGCAGGCCGAAGACGAACCCACCTACGACGTGCGCTTCTCCAGCCAGGAACTGTGGCCCGACGCATCCGACCGCGCCTGGGTGCATGTCGGGGTGTTTCAGAGCTACTTGACGAGCCAAGCAGCCAGCAGCTAGACCCGCCTGGCGCGCCCCGCCCAATAGGGGTCGCGCAGCCGCCGTTTGAAGATCTTGCCGGTGTCTTCGCGCGGCAGCTGCCCGTGCATGGCCACCACCTTGGGCACCTTGTAGCCGCTGATGCGTTCGCGCAGCCAGCTGCGCACGTCTTCGGCAGTTAGCGTGACGCCAGGTGCTGGCTGCACGGCAGCGGCCAGGGCTTCGCCGAACTCGTCGTCGGGAATGCCAAACACCGCACAGTCGGCCACACCGGGCATGGCCTGCAACGCATGTTCAATTTCAACCGGGTAGATGTTGACACCGCCGCTGATGACCATGTCGGCCTGGCGGTCGACGATGAAGAGAAAACCGTCTTCGTCCAGGTAGCCGACATCACCCATGGTCTTTAAGCCGTCTCGCTCCATCTGCGCACGCGCCTCGGGCTTGCCTACGTAGCCAAAGTCGGGTGTGGCGGGTTGGTGGATGTAGATCAGGCCGGCAGTTCCAGCGGGCTGCTGCTGGCCCTGTTCGTCCAGGATCTTCATCACCACACCGTCCATGGGCAGGCCCGCCGAGCCGGGCTTGCGCAGCGCTTGTTCGCTGGTCAGCAGCGTCATATAGCCCAGCTCGCTGGCGCCGTAACACTCGTTGATGACGGGGCCCCACCAGTCCACCATGGCGCGCTTGACCTCGGGCGCGCAGGGGCTGCCGGTGCTGGACACAAAGCGCATGCTGCGCACGTCATAACGCTGGCGTGTGGCGGCCGGCAAGGCCAGCAGGCGCACGTACATCGTGGGCACCAGGTAGGCGTGGGTCAGGCGGTGTTGCTGGATCAGCTGCAGCGTGCCCTCGGCGTCGAAGCGGTCTTCGATGTACAGCGTGCCGCTGTCTTGCGCGATGCCCAGCGCATAGCCGTTCGGCGCACTGTGGTACCACGGTGCGTTGAGCAGGGCGCGCATGCCCGGCTCTGCGCCATAGGCCACGCGCCGCATGGTGGCGTTGGCGGCCGCCTGTTGTGGTGTGAAAGGGTGGCGCAGGATGCCCTTGGGGCGCCCGGTGGTGCCCGATGTGTAGAACATCGCGCCGCGCGGGGCGGCCGCGGGCCCGGTGTGCGCGGGTGAGGCGTCGCGCAGCGGTTCCCAGGCGGGCAGTCCGGCAGCGCTGCCACGCACCGTGAAGGCTTGCGTGTGGCCCAGATCCAAGTCGTGCAGAGACTCGATCAAGGCACTGTCTGCAATCAACACCTTGGCCTGGCTGTTGCCCAGGATGTACTGCACCTCGTCGGTCTTGAAGTGCCAGTTGACCGGGCACCACTGCGCGCCCAGGTGGCGCGTTGCCAGCATCAGTTCGATGGCCTCGGGGCAGTTGCGCATGAGCAGCGCCACCACGTCGCCCTCGCGCACGCCTGCGCTGTGAAGGGCCGCGGCCGAACGCAGCCAGCGTAGCTCGACGTCGTCGGCGTGGAGGGTCTGACCTTGGTAGACGAGGGTGGGGCGCATGGCGGGCGGTGGCAGGGCCAGAGCTGCAGGGGGGCTGATCATCGCTCCAAACGGTTCCTTCGCCATGGGCTGGTCAGCGTGGTGAGCCGCGGCAAGGAGCCATTCTGGACGATTGAAGCAGGACGATTGAAGCCGGACGATTGAAGCAGGACAGCCGATCCGTCTTCGACCGCCAAAGCTTGAAGCGGTTGGCAAAAAAGATATAAACTGTATAGATCGTTATTTGAAAGCCTGCCATGACTGCTGCCAAAGCACCCCGAGTCTCCACTGCCGGACAAGCTGCTGCCAAGCGGCCTGCTGCGAAGCGCCCCGCCGCGCAGAAATCTGCACCCGCCCAGGCTGCCCGCTCGCCCGCCGCCAAGCCGGCCACTGCGGCAACCGTCGCGTTGTCGGTCAAGCCGGTCAAAGCTGCCAAGCCCGCCAAGGTACTCAAGGCCATCAAGCCGACCAAGGTCGCTGGCGTTGCCAAGGTTGCCAAAGTAGCCAAAGTGTCCAAGCCCGTGAAGCAGCGCCAAAAGCCTGTGCGCGACAGTTTCACCATGCCCGAAGCCGACTTCGCGCTGATCGCTGCTCTCAAGGGCCGCTTGCTGTCGGCCCAGCGAGAAACCAAGAAGAGCGAACTGCTGCGCGCCGGCCTGCATGCGCTGGCCGCGCTGGACACCGCCGCGCTGCTGGCGGCCTTGGGCGCTTTGGCGCCCGTCAAGGTGGGTCGGCCCAAGTCCGGCCACTGAGCCCGGAACTGAGCCCGGCACTGAACCCGCTACAGAACCAGGCGTTGAAACGCCCGCCATGTCCGCCGACACACGGGCCTGGTGGACCTTGCTGCGCAACGTTGCCGCGCTGAACGTCGCCCTCTGGGCTTTGGCGGCCTGGGCGCCACGCCTGAGCGCAGTTCAGGGGCTCTGAGCACGCTCGGGTGCAAGCTGGGTTGGCGTGGGTGTCGGCGCGCCACGCTCGGCAGGTTTTGGGCTTCAGATGACTGCGGCGGCGCGCAGGGCCGCCAACTCAGCCGCTGCCACGCCCAGTTCGCCAAGGATGAGGTCGGTGTGCTGACCCACCCTGGGCACCGCGCCGAGTTGGGGGTCGCCATCGGTCCAACTGCCCGGTGGCAGCAAGGCGGGCACCGGGCCTGCCGGTGTCTCCACTTGGCGCCAGCGTTGGCGTGCAGCCAATTGTTCGTGCTGCCACAAGCCGGCCACGTCGCGCAGCTCGGCGTTGGCGATCTGCGCGTCGTCTAGCCTTTTCACCAACGCTTCGAAGTTCAGTGAAGCAAAGGCGTCGACGATCAATGCGCGCAGCGCGTCGCGGTTGGCGTTTCGCTGCGCATTGCCCTTGAAGCGTTCGTCTGCGGCCAAGGCCGGCCGCTGCAACACCTGGGTGCAGAACTGCAACCACTCGCGTTCGTTCTGAACGCCCAGCATCACCGTCTTGCCGCCCGCGCACGGGAAGGGGCCATAGGGATAAATGGTGGCGTGGGCGGCGCCCGCACGGGGCGGTGGCGATGCGCCTTCATACGCGTAGTACATCGGGTAGCCCATCCACTCGCCCAGGGCTTCGAGCATGCTGATGTCGATGCGCCGGCCTTGGCCGTCGATCTGGCGCTGCAACAGGGCCGACTGGATGTTGCTGAAGGCGTACATGCCGGCGGTGATGTTGGCCACGGGCAAGCCGGCCTTGCTGGGCTCACCGGGCGTGCCGGTGAGGCTGACGATGCCGCTTTCGCTCTGGATCAGCAGGTCGTAGGCCTTTTTGTCGCGGTAAGGGCCGGGTCGGTCGGGGTCGTCGCCGTAGCCGCTGATGTCACAGAAGATGAGGTCGGGGCGCTGGGTCTTGAGCGCGTCCCACGACACGCCCAGGCGGGCTGCGGCACCGGGCGCCAGGTTCTGCACCACCACATCGGCTTTCAAGGTGATGAGCTGGATCAACAGTTCCATGGCCCTGGGGTGCTTCAGGTCGAGCGTCAGGCTCTCTTTGCTGCGGTTGGTCCAAACAAAGTGCGAGGCCAGGCCGTTGACACGCTGGTCGTAGGCGCGCGCAAAGTCGCCCGCGCCCGGGCGCTCGACCTTGATCACACGAGCCCCCAGGTCGGCCAGTTGCCGGGTGGCGAAGGGCGCGGCGATGGCTTGTTCCAGGGAGACGACCGTCAAGCCGCGCAAGGGTTGCATCTTCAGTCCTTCAGCGTGGCCACCGCGTCCATCGTCAACCAGCCTTCGTGGTCCTGGGCCCACAGCTTGACGGTCTGGCCTTCGCGTCGGCCATGGATCTCGAAGGGGTGCAGGTCGAAAGTGGGCCGAATGGCCTTGAAGTGGAAGCGGGTGACGACCGCGTCGGGCGCGTGGCGACGCAGCAGATCCAGCAGCAGGGTGGCGATCAAGGGGCCGTGCACGACGAGTCCGGGGTAGCCCTCCACCTGGGTCACGTAGCGGCGGTCATAGTGGATGCGGTGGCCGTTGAAGGTGAGTGCGCTGTAACGAAAGAGCAGCACGTCGCTGGGCACGATCTGGGCGTGCCAAGCCGCGCCGCTGGGTGCAGCCACGGGTGGTGGCTCGGCGTCGGTGGGCTGCATGGCGTTGCGGTAGACGATGTCGTGGAACTCCACCAGCGCCGCAGCTGCAGCACCGTTGCAGCTCAACTCGTGCTTCACCTTCACAAAGACCAGGGGCCCGCTGCGACCGTGCTTGGGTGTCACCTCGACGATGGTGGATGTGCGTGCCACCGCGTCGCCCACACGCAGTGGGTGGTGAAACTCGAACTGGCTGCCGGCCCACATGCGTCGCGGCAGGGGAACCGGCGGCATGAAACCACCACGTTTGGCGTGGCCGTCGGCGCCGATGTCGCTTTGCCGGTGCAAGGGCAGGAAGTAGAGCCAGTGCCACAAGGGCGGCAAGGCATCGCCCGCCACCGGCAGCCAGGCCGGGTGGTCCAGCGTGGCGGTCAAGGCTTGCAGGGGCGTAGGCCCCAGGGTGTCGTGCACCGTCTCGCTGCGGCCTACCCAGGCGCTGAAGTCGTCCATCTGGAAGCCGCGCGGTGGTTGTTGATGCGTGAGTATCTCGCTTGCAAGGCGCTGCGCTGGCTCAGCCTGCATCCCCGCCCAGCCCCGTGGCTGGCGGCTGGCCCGGCCTTGTGCCGCGGCCGGCGTTCAGTTGTTCAGGGCGCAGCGATGTAGCGATTGCCATTGGCCTTGAACTTGGCCACCGCGTTTTTCAGGTCGGTGAACTCTTCGCAGCCAAAGGTGCAGGCCTTGCTCAGCGCGGCCAGGCGGGCTTCGGCCTTGGCCAGGTCGCCCATCATCAGGTAGAGCTCGCCGCTGTACTCCAGCGCACCGCGGTGCTTGGGGTCCAGGCGCAGCGCTTCGTTGTAGAAGCGTTCGGCGCCGGCCAGATCGGGCGTCTTGCTCTTGCGCAGGCTGTAGCCCATCAGGTTGTTCCAGTCGGCGCTGCCGGTGTCGCCCACCTGCTGCAGCGCGGCCACGGCGTCGCGCCACTGGCCCTTGGCGATGAAGGCACGCGCCGGCGCCAGCGCGTCGGCGGCTGGCGCTGCGGGCGCGGTGGTGTCGGCGGCGCGCGCGGGCAAGGTCGCGGTCAGGGCTGCGACGGCGGTGATGGCCGACAGCAGCAACGGCGTGCACAGCTGGATCAGGTTTCGGTTCATGGGTTCAGGCTCCTGGGTCTACATGGGGTGGGGATGGGGGCCATCACATGGCGTGAGGGCCTCGTGGGGATCTACGAGGGGCGTGCGCGGTTTGGACGCAAGGCCGGCATCGGGCACTACCAAAGCTTGACACAAGGCCCTTCCACCACCAGCTTGCCGCTGGGCGCAGCTGGCGGCGTGCCTGTGGGCTCAAAGCTCACGCCCAGGCGGTCGACCTTGAAGAACAGTTTTTCAGAGGTGTCGCTCAGGGCCAGCGCGCCCGTGCCACGGGCCGGCACCGGACCCACGAGGAACGGTGCGCCGCCGCCTTTGGGGAAGGCCCAGAGCAGGCCCACCTGCCCCGCCGGTGCGGGCAAGGCCTGCAGCAGCTTGGCCGTCAACACGCGGCCATGGCGGCGTGAACTGAGCAGCACCGTGGGTTTGCCAGCGTTGTCTGACAGCAGGCCGACATAGCTGGCGGGCAGTTCGTCACGCAGGGGCTCAACGCCCAGCCAGACCGGGTTGCTCTGCAGCAAGACGGTGCTGGCCACCAGGCTGGCCAAGGCGCCGGCCAGCGCGCCGCCCCACAACCGGCCGCTCCAGAAGCTTTGCCACCAGGGGGCTTTGCTGCTGGCCGACGCAGCGGCTGCGGGCTGCAGCCCCAAGCGCTGGCTGATGCTGGTCCACACCTGTTCGCGCGGCTGCAGGGGCGGCAGGGCGGTGGTCAGTGACGCCAGTTGCTCTTGCCAGCGGCTGACCTCGGCGCGTGCCTCGGGGCTTTTCTGCAGCAGCTGTTCAAAGCGGCGACGCGCGCCACCGGTGAGCGTGCCCAGCGCGTAGTCGCGGGCCAGGCCGGTCAGCCGTGGGGGCAGCAGCAGGTTCATGCGCTGCCCGCCTGTCCAAAGCCGGCGGCTTGCAGGCATTCACGCAGCCGGTCGCTGCCGCGGCGCACCCAGGCTTTCACGGTGCCCAGCGGGGCGCCCATGGTCTGCGCAATCTCGGCGTGCACCAGGCCACGAAAGTAGGCCAGTGCCAAAGCTTGGCGCTGGCCGGCGGCCAGGTCTTGCATGCAGCCGTCGATGTGGTGGCGCAGAAAACTGTTTTCGATGAGCTGCTGCGGTTGGCGCTCGGCGTCGTCGGCCACCTGCAGAGCGCTGTCGTCCAGCTCCACCGTGCTTTTGCGCTCGGCCACACCCACGCGGATGCGGTCGATGGCCTTGTTGCGCACGATGTTGATCAGCCAGGTCATGGCGCTGGCCTGCTGCACCTTGAAGCTGCCGGCGCCGTGCCAGACGTTCATGAAGGCTTCCTGCAGCACGTCTTCGGCGCGTTCGCGTTGCTGCATCACGCCGTAAGCCACCGCCAGCAGGTGGGCCGAGGTGGCGCGGTAGAGCTGCTCAAAGGCGCGCTGGTCCTGCAGCGCCACGCGGGTCAGCAGTTCAGCCAGGTCGGCGGGGGTGGTGGCCATTGGGGCGGCAGTCTAGCTGCGCCAGGGCGCCGCCGGGGGCATTCCTGAGCTGCGCACAGGGCTGCGTCCAAGCCCGCATCAGGCCTCGTAAGTGGCTGCGGACGGCTTGCGCCAGAGGCCTGGTCGCCGTTCGATGTGCCTTGTGTTGCTGACCCGTTCAACCCTGTGGCCGCTGGCCCCACCCGAGGAGATTTTCATGACTCTGCACCTTCGTTTGCCTTTTTCTGCCGCCGCTGCGGCGCTGGCCCTGTCGTCGATGTTCGGCGCTGCGCAAGCGGCCCTGGTGGTCTTCAACACGCCGGCCTTCCAAGGTTCGGCAGCCGACCCGAACGACGGCGTGCGCACCGTGTTTGGTGGTGTCGAACGCTTGCTACCCAGTTTTGACGTGACGCAAGACACCTTTGTCTTCAGCCCCACGGCCTTCAACCTGCCCGGCGCGCTGAGCTTTGCCAGCAGCGCCGCTGCCGGGCTTGGCGGCACAGGCGCGCGCGTCATCGTGCTGCAAGACACCGACAACGACGGCAACCCGGCCACACCCTTCAACGCCGGCTCGGCAGCCAACCTGATCGCCAACGCGCTGAGCGAAGACGGCGCCGGCTTCTTCATCTATTCCAACAGTGGCCTGGGTGTGAACCGGCTGGTCTACTCCACCAACCTCAACGTCAGCACCGCCGACCTGTCGATCCTGGCGCGCATCCAGTCGCCCACCGGTGCTGCGGCGCGGGCCGCCTTGCCCAGCTTCACGGCAGACAACTTTGCGGTGCCCGAGCCGGGCACGCTGGGCCTGTTGGCGGCTGGTCTGGGGGTGATGGCGCTGCGCCGGCGCGCAGCGCGCTGATGCCGAGTGGACCCGACGGGCGCGCTGTTGGGAGCGTGGTCGGGAGCGCGGTCGGGCGCGCGGTTTGCACCTACTTGTAGAAGGCTTCCACCGCCCCGCTGAGCTTGATCAACAGCGGGTTGCCTTTGCGGTCCAACGTCTTGCCCGACGGTACCTTGACCCAGCTTTCGCTGATGCAGTACTCGGCCACATCGGTGCGTTCCTTGCCATTGAGGCGAATCCCGATTTCGTGCTCGAGCACCGCCCGCACACAGTGCGGACTGCGCGGGTCGGTGGACAGCCGGTCGGGGATTGCAGGCCGTGCGGGGGCTTCGGTCATGGGTTGTCGGCTCGCGTAGGTGAGGGTTTGCGCCGGATTGTCCGGCATCGGCCGTCTGCCACCGCCGTGGTTTGCGCGGATGAATGGCGGCCGTCAGCACGCGTACAGCCAGGCATGGCAAAGTGGTGGCAGCAACGGGCCCGTTCAGCCCTAGCATTCAGCGTTGGCCAACCGAGCCTGCCACAACGTACCGGAGACCCCGTTCATGACGACCCAGCAGCCCACCATCATCTACACCCTGACCGACGAAGCGCCCCTGCTGGCAACCTGCGCGTTCTTGCCGATCATCCGCGCCTTTGCCGCCCCGGCCGGCATCACGGTGCGCACCAGCGACATCTCGGTGGCCGCGCGCATCCTGGCCGGTTTCCCGGAGTGCCTGACCGAGGCGCAGAAGGTGCCCGACAACCTGGCTGAGCTGGGCCGTCTGACGCTGCTGCCCGACACCAACATCATCAAGCTGCCCAACATCAGCGCGTCGCAGCACCAGTTGATCAGCGCCATCAAGGAACTGCAGGGCAAGGGCTACGCGATTCCCGACTTTCCCGAAAACCCCAAGACCGACGAAGAGAAATCGATCCGCGCCCGTTATTCCAAGTGCCTGGGCAGCGCGGTCAACCCGGTCTTGCGTGAAGGCAATTCCGATCGCCGGGCGCCTTTGGCGGTGAAGCGGTTTGCGCGCAAGAACCCGCACAGCATGGGCGTGTGGAGCCAGGCTTCACGCACCCACGTGGCGACCATGAAGGTGGGCGATTTTTACCACGGTGAAAAATCGATGACGCTGGACAAGGCCCGTGACGTGAGGATGGACCTGCTCACCGCCAGCGGCAAGACGTTGGTGCTCAAGCCCAAGGTCTCCTTGCTGGCCGGTGAAATCATCGACAGCATGTTCATGAGCAAGAAGGCGCTGTGCGATTTTTATGAAACCGAGATGGAAGACGCGCGCAAGACCGGCGTGATGTTCTCGCTGCACGTCAAGGCCACGATGATGAAGGTCTCGCACCCCATCGTCTTTGGCCACGCGGTGCGCATCTTCTACAAAGAGGCTTTCGAAAAACACGGCAAGCTGTTCGACGAACTGGGCGTCAACGTCAACAACGGCATGGTCAACCTCTACGACAAGATCGCCACGCTGCCCGAATCCAAGCGCGAAGAGATTGCCCGTGACCTGCACGCCTGCCACGAGCACCGGCCCGAGCTGGCGATGGTGGATTCGGCCAAGGGCATCACCAACCTGCATGCGCCCAACGACGTGATCGTCGATGCGTCGATGCCGGCCATGATCCGCATCGGCGGCAAGATGTGGGGTGCCGACGGCCGGCCCAAGGACACCAAGGCGGTGATCCCCGAAAGCACCTTTGCCCGCATCTACCAGGAGATGATCAACTTCTGCAAGACCAACGGCAACTTCGATCCGGTGACCATGGGCACGGTGCCCAATGTCGGCCTGATGGCCCAGCAGGCCGAAGAATACGGCTCCCACGACAAGACCTTTGAAGTGCCCGAAGCCGGCCAGGCGCGCATCGTCGACATCGCCACTGGCGAAGTGCTGCTGGTGCAAAACGTCGAAGCCGGTGACATCTGGCGCATGTGCCAGGTGAAAGACGCGCCGATCCGCGACTGGGTCAAGTTGGCCGTCACGCGGGCCCGCAACTCGGGCATGCCGGCGCTGTTCTGGCTGGACCCGTACCGCCCGCACGAAGCGCAACTGATCAAGAAAGTGGAAACCTACCTCAAGGACCACGACACCCAAGGGCTGGACATCCAGATCATGTCGCAGGTGCGGGCCATGCGCTACACGCTGGAACGTGTGGTGCGCGGGCTGGACACCATTTCGGTCACGGGCAACATCCTGCGTGACTACCTGACCGACCTGTTCCCGATCATGGAGCTGGGCACCAGCGCCAAGATGCTGTCGGTGGTGCCCTTGATGGCCGGTGGTGGCATGTACGAAACCGGCGCCGGCGGCTCGGCGCCCAAACATGTGCAGCAGCTGGTGCAGGAGAACCACCTGCGCTGGGACTCGCTGGGCGAGTTTCTGGCGCTGGCTGTTTCCTTGGAAGAGCTGGGCATCAAAACCAACAACGGCAAGGCCAAGCTGCTGGCCAAGACCTTGGACGCGGCCACCGGCAAGCTGCTGGACAACAACCAGTCGCCGTCGCCCACCACTGGCAAGCTGGACAACCGCGGCAGCCAGTTCTACCTGGCGCTGTACTGGGCGCAGGAGCTGGCCGCACAGACCGAAGACAGCGCGCTGAAGGCCGCCTTCACCCCTTTGGCACAAGCCTTTGCCGCGCAGGAAAAAACCATCATCGAAGAACTGTCGGTGGTGCAGGGCAAGCCCGTGGACATTGGCGGCTACTACTTTGCCGACCCCGAAAAGTGCAAGGCGGTGATGCGGCCCAGCGCCACGCTCAACGCGCTGTTGGCAGGCGCCCGCGGCTGATCGGGGCCACGCGCCGGGTCAGGTCCTCAGGCCTGGCCCGGTAGAGCCGGCTGCGCCCCAGCCAGCCCCGTCACCTGCAGCGCGTGGTGTGCGATGACGGCTTCTTCGTTGGTGTGCAGCACCCGCACCTGCACGGCAGCGCCGGCGGCGTTGATGCACCGAGCGCCCGCTGCGTTGGCATCCAGGTCCAGCGCCAGCCCCATCCACGCCGCCGCCTCCACGATGCGGGCCCGCAGTGGGGCCGCGTTTTCGCCAATGCCACCGGTGAAGACCAGCGTGTCGATGCCACGCAGCGCTGCCGCCAGCCCGGCCAATTCGCGCACTGCGGACTCCACAAAGTGATCGATGGCCAGTGCCGCCTGGGGGCTGCTGCTGGCCATCAGGACACGCATGTCAGCCGAAAGCCCCGACAGGCCCAGCAGACCCGACTGTTGGTGCAGCAACCGTTCCACGCCCTGAACGTCCATGGCGTGGTGACGCAACAGGTGCAGCACCACCGCGGCGTCGATGCGGCCACAGCGGGTGCCCATGGTCAAGCCGTCCAGCGGCGAAAAGCTCATCGTGGTGGCCACCGACCGACCGTGGCCGATGCCGCACATCGACGCGCCGTTGCCCAGGTGGGCCACCACCACCCGGCCGGCCAGCAAGTGCGGCTCGGTGCTGGCCAGCTGCGCGCAGATGGACTCGTAGGACAGGCCGTGAAAACCGTAACGCCGCACACCCGCGTCGTGCCAGCGTTGCGGCAGCGCAAAGCGTTGGTGCACGGCCGGTTGGTGGCGGTGAAACGCGGTGTCGAAACACGCCACCTGTGGCACCTGGGGAAAGGCCTGGCGTGCCGCTTCAATGCCGCTCAGGTTGTGCGGCTGGTGCAGCGGCGCCAGGGGTGCCAGGGTCTGCAGCGCTTGCATTACCGCATCGTCGATGCGCATCGGCTGATCGAAGTCGGGGCCGCCGTGCACCACACGGTGGCCCACCGCAGCCACGCGCCAAGGGCCGCCCGCGGCGTCCACCTGCGCCAGCACCTGGGCCAGCGCCTGGGCATGGGTGAGCGCGCCGGGCGCTGAACCCAAACCTTCCACCTGACCTGACAGCACCGGTTGGCCCGGCTCGGCGCCGGCCACAAACAGTGCGTACTTGACCGACGAACTGCCGGCGTTGAGGGTCAGCACACAGTCGCTCATGGCGGGCGCTTGGGTCAGACGTAGTCTTTGTACTTGTCCAGGAAGCGGATCGGCTTGGCCAGCGCGTCGCGGCGGAAGGGGTCGCCCAGCTCGCGCGTGCACATGATCTCGATCACGCAGGTCTTCTTCTGGTTCATCTGCAGGTCGATGGCCTTCTTCAAAGCCGGGCCCACGTCTTCCAGGCGGTCGACCACGATGGCCTCGCTGCCCATGGCCCGGGCAATGCCGGCAAAGCTTTGGTTCTCCAGCTCGCCTGCGACAAAGCGGCGGTTGTAGAAGTCGACCTGGTTCTTCTTCTCGGCGCCCCACTGGCGGTTGTGGAAGACCACCGCCGTGACCGGGATGTTGTGGCGCACGCAGGTCATGACTTCACTCATGCTCATGCCCCAGGCGCCGTCGCCGGCGTAGGAAATGGCCGGGCGGTCGGGCGC
>JANMHH010000070.1:0-8346 GCA_031375065.1 Rubrivivax sp.
GGGTTGATGGGCTCGCCCACGCTGCCCAGGATGCGCAGGCTGCTCAGGTCGCTGAGCCGCGGGTGAACGGCGGGGTTGCCTTCGGCCGCCTTGATCAGCGACCGGATCGCCGTGGGCGCGGTGTAAAAGATGGTGACCTTATGCTTTTCAATCGTCTTCCAGAAGCGCGCTGCGTCGGGGAAAGTGGGCACGCCTTCAAACACGATCTCGGTGCCGCCCAGCGCCAACGGGCCATAGGTGATGTAGCTGTGGCCGGTGACCCAGCCGATGTCGGCAGTGCACCAGAACACGTCGTTGTCCTTCAGGTCGAAGGTCCAGGCCGTGGTCAGCGCCGCGTGCAACAGGTAGCCGCCGGTGCTGTGCTGCACACCCTTGGGCTTGCCGGTGCTGCCGCTGGTGTAGAGCAGGAACAGCGGGTGCTCGGCCTCCACCCATTCGGGCTCGCAGGTGGTGCTCTGGCCGGCCAGCTCTTCGTGCAGCCAGCGGTCACGCGCGGGGTGCCAGGCGATGTTGCCGCCGGTGCGCTGGTAGACGATGACGTTCTGGATGGTCTCGCAGCCACCCATCGCAATGGCGTCGTCGACGATGCTCTTCAGCGGCAGGCTCTTGCCACCGCGGGCCTGTTCGTCGGCGGTGATGATCATCACGGCACCGGCGTCTTGCACGCGGTCGCGCACGCTCTGGGCCGAAAAGCCACCAAACACCACCGAGTGGATGGCGCCAATGCGGGCGCAGGCCTGCATGGCGGCCACGCCCTCGACGCTCATGCTCATGTAGATAACGACGCGGTCGCCCTTTTTCACGCCACGAGCGCGCAGCGCGTTGGCAAACTGGCACACCTTGGCCAGCAGCTGGCTGTAGGTGACCTTGGTGACCGCACCGTCGTCGGCTTCAAAAATGATCGCCGTCTTGTCACCCAGGCCGCGCTCGACGTTGCGGTCCAGGCAGTTGTAGGACACGTTGAGCGTGCCGTCGGCAAACCACTTGAAGAACGGGGCGTTGGAACTGTCCAGCGTCTGCGTGAAGGGCTTCTTCCAGCTCACGAACTCGCGCGCCAGGCGGGCCCAGTAGCCTTCGTAGTCGGCATCGGCTTCGGCGCACAGCTTGTTGTAAGCGGCCATGCCCGAGACCCGGGCGGCGGCCACCAGGGCGGCCGGTGGCTGGTGGGTTTTCAGCTCGGTGGGAAGGCTGTCGGACGTGGGGTTTGCCATGATGGTCTCCTGCGGCTTTGATTCTGATTGCGCTTGGGACGGAAGCTAAGGCTTTGCTCTGACTTGCACCTGACGAGGCCGTCAGCCTGTCATGGTGGGACAACTACAATTTGCGGCAATCGGGTCACTCCCTGACTCCTTAGGCCACCCACCCATGTCAACCCCTCCTGGCGCCCGCAGTCGCCGCCTGCCCCCATTGCCCAACCTGATTTTTGCCAGCCGTTGGCTGCAATTGCCGCTGTACCTGGGCTTGATCGTCGCCCAGGTGGTCTATGTCTTTCACTTCTGGGTGGAGCTCACGCACCTGATCGAAGCGGTGTTCGGCAGCAAGGAGTCGCTGGACCTGCTGGTCAAGAGCATCGGCTACAAGGCCGACGCCGGCTGGGTGCCCAAGCTCAACGAGACCGTCATCATGCTGGTGGTGCTGGGCCTGATCGACGTGGTGATGATCAGCAACCTGCTGATCATGGTCATCGTCGGCGGCTACGAAACCTTTGTCTCGCGCATGAACCTGGAAAACCACCCCGACCAGCCCGAGTGGCTGAGCCATGTGAATGCCAGCGTGCTGAAGGTCAAACTGGCCACCGCCATCATCGGCATCAGCAGCATCCACCTGCTCAAAACCTTCATCAACGCCGAGAACTACAGCGAAAAAACGTTGCTTTGGCAGACCTTGATCCACATCGCGTTCTTGTTCTCGGCACTGGCCATCGCCTACGCCGACCGCCTGATGGCGCCCGCCGAACACGCCGCCAAGCTCAAGGACGGCCGCGCCCACAACGACTGAACCCCGCGCATCGACGGCACCCACGCTGCGCACGCCAAACACGCCGCGCTCTTTCATCAAGGACAGCACCATGCCCACCCTGATTCGCCAAGCCGACCTGATCGAGACCGTCGCCGCCGCGCTGCAGTACATCAGCTACTACCACCCGGCCGACTACATCAGCCACCTGGCGCGCGCCTACGAGCGTGAGGCCGCACCGGCGGCCAAGGACGCCATCGCGCAAATCCTGACCAACAGCAGGATGTGCGCCGAGGGCCACCGCCCGATCTGCCAGGACACCGGCATCGTCAACGTGTTCTTGAAGATCGGCATGGACCTGCGCTTCGAAGGTTTCACCGGCAGCGTCGAAGACGCGGTCAATGAAGGCGTGCGGCGCGGCTACCTCAACACCGACAACAAACTGCGCGCCAGCGTGCTGGCCGACCCCCTCTTCGAGCGCAAGAACACCAAAGACAACACGCCCGCTGTCATCCACATGACCGTGGTGCCGGGCGACAAGCTCGATGTCACGGTGGCGGCCAAGGGCGGTGGCAGCGAAAACAAGAGCAAGTTCATCATGATGAACCCCAGCGACAACCTGGTCGACTGGGTGATGAAGACCGTGCCCACCATGGGTGCCGGCTGGTGCCCGCCGGGCATGCTGGGCATTGGCGTGGGCGGCACCGCCGAGAAGGCCATGATGCTGGCCAAAGAGGTGTTGATGGAGCCCATCGACATGTTCGACCTGCTGGAGCGCGGCCCGCAGAACAAGCTCGAAGAACTGCGCATCGAGCTGTACGAAAAGGTCAACGCGCTGGGCATCGGCGCCCAGGGCCTGGGCGGCCTGACCACGGTGCTGGACGTCAAGATCGCTACCTACCCCACCCACGCGGCCAGCAAGCCGGTGGCCATGATTCCCAATTGCGCCGCCACGCGCCACGCGCACATCACGCTCGACGGCAGTGGCCCCGCCTACATGGACCCACCGAGCCTGGACCTGTGGCCCGACGTGAAATGGGCGCCGGACTACAACAAGTCCAAACGAGTCGACCTCAACACGCTGACCCGCGAAACCGTGGCCAGTTGGAAGCCCGGCGACACGCTGCTGCTCAACGGCAAGATGCTGACCGGCCGCGATGCCGCTCACAAGCGCATCCAGGACATGCTGACCAAGGGTGAAAAGCTGCCGGTGGACTTCACCAACCGCGTCATCTACTACGTGGGCCCGGTGGACCCGGTGCGCGATGAAGTCATGGGCCCGGCCGGCCCGACCACCGCCACCCGCATGGACAAGTTCACCGAAATGATGCTGGCGCAAACCGGCCTGATCGGCATGGTCGGCAAGGCCGAACGCGGCCCGGCCGGCATCGACGCCATCAAGAAACACCAAAGCGCCTACCTGATGGCCGTGGGCGGCGCCGCCTATCTGGTGGCCAAGGCGATCAAGGGCGCCAAGGTCGTGGGCTTTGCCGACTTAGGCATGGAAGCCATCTACGAGTTTGACGTGGTCGACATGCCGGTGACGGTGGCGGTGGACGCAAAGGGCACCAGCGTGCACAACACCGGCCCCAAAGAGTGGCAGGCCCGGATTGGCAAGATTCCGGTTTCGGTGGCGTAGGCTGGCGTACGCCTGACGGCGCGGCTCAGAGCCTCGCTGCTGGCGCGACTTAGAGCGGCGCTGCTGGCGCCGCGGCCGCGCCGCTGAACTGGGGCCCTTGCACGGCTTCGGCCGCGTAGCCGCGGTTCACGTCCAGCCCGCTGATGAACCAGTCGTGCGCTGGCAGGCGCAGCGGGTGCACCACCTCTTCGTAAGACCGCATCGGCCAGGTCACGCCATAGCGCTTTTGGTGGTCGAAGGTGTCGGTTTCAGCGACCGCACCCCGGGTTCCTGGAAAGCCCTCCAGCGTGAAGCGCGTGCGCCGTGTGATGCGGTCCCTCTGGTCGATGCACAACGCCACCCGGTCGCGCGGTGAAAAGCCAAAGCCTGGCGCGATGGCGCTTTCAACCACGTCACACAGTCGGCCGTCCACCCGCTCGGTGCCCGAGCGCGCCCACGGCAAGCCCCGGTCCACCACCCACAGCGGCCCGAGCAAAAAGAAACCGTAGATGTCGGCCACCAACGCTGCCGCCTGCCGCAGCGGCTCGCTGCTGGACAACTGCCCGTCGTACCAAACCGCAACCTGGGCCGGCTGGCGCTGCCAGACCACCTGCTTGCGGCCCTTGGGGCCGGTGTAGGCCTGCGCGTTGATGCCCAGCTTGGGCATCAGGCGCTCTTGCGAAGGCCCGCGGTAGCCGATGTCCACCACCTCAGGTTGAACGCGATTGATCAACGGCCGCCACTGCCCACCGTAGGCCACGTTGATGTCGGTGATCAGCCGGTAGGCCTCCAGCCCATGGGCTTGGGCGCTTTCCAGCAGCACGGCGGCTGCACCGGCATCGGGTGGCGCCTGCGCGGCCAGCGGCAAGGGTGTTGAACAGGCGCCGAGCCAGGGCAACCCCATCACGCCCAGGGTTCCCAAAAGCGTGCGGCGTGATATCGGAGTGAGGTTCATGCATCTGACGTTAAACGGATATCGACGCTCGTGCGGCTCGTGAGGGCTTCCTGCCCGGCGCTCTTGCCTGGGGCCTTGTTTGATCTGGAAACTGATCAGAGCCCTTGAACAGCAGAAGTTCGCGGGTCTGAACCGCCGACCGGGCCGCGATCCCGACCCCGACCGCCGGGCGCGGCCCGGCGCGGCTGGACTGCTCAATCGTCGTCGCCCTTGCGGAACAGCTTCAGGTCCACCGCGTTGGCCATCGCCTGGTAGCCCGCGTCGTTCGGGTGCAGGTGGTCGCCGCTGTCGTAAGCCGGCAGCAGGCGGCCCGGGTTGGCGGGGTCGCGCAACGCGCGGTCGAAATCAATCACCGCGTCAAACTCGCCGCTGCCGCGAATCCAGGCGTTGACGGCTTGGCGCTTGGCCTCTCCAGCGGCCGAGTAGTAGCCCGGGAAGATGGTGCCTTCAAACGGCGTCAGGGTCGCGCCGTAGATCTTGATGCCCTGCTCCCGTGCCCGCGCGATCAGCTGGCGGTGGCCGTTGATGATGTCGGCGGCGCTGACCTGCTCTGCTGCCAGCCCAAAAGCACCGGGGATGCCGATGTTGTTGATGCCTTCCAGCACGATCAACCAACGCGCGCCGGGTGTGGACAGCACGTCGCGGTCAAAGCGGGCCAGCGCGTTGGGGCCGATCAGGTCGTGCAGAGTGCGGTTGCCGCTGATGCCGTGGTTGACCACCGCCACGTCCTGGTAGCGGGCTTGGGCTTGCAGGCGCGCGGCCAGCAGGTTGGGCCAGCGCCGGTTGGCGTCGACGGTGGATGCAAAGCCGTCGGTGATGGAGTCGCCCAGCGTCACGATGGCGGCGCTGCGCTTGTCGGCTTTGACGCTCACACCTGAAAGGAAGAACCACGACGTGGTGGTGGCGGCCACCGGTGGCGTGATGGCGGCGGTGAAGTTGCCCGGCGTAGACACATAGGTCGTCTGCACACCCAGCGAATGGAAGGTGTTGACCACGACCGTGTCGGGCAGGTAGAGGCTGACCACCAGGTTGCTCAGCGCGGCCACGCGCATCGGGATGGGGTCGCTGAGCATGGGCGCACCGGCCGGGATGGTGACGTTGACCTGGCCTCCAAAGGTCACCACGCGGTCGCTGCCGGGCAGGATCGAAGCCCCGGCCAGCTGCTGCGCCACCCGCACCTCGCCCACCCGCAGCGGCGTGCGGCCAAACTCGTTGCTCAAGCGCAGGCGCAGGGTCTGGCCGCCCATGCTCAGCGGCACGATCTGGCGGATGGTCTGGTTGGAAAACTGCGCCGGGTTGGCGGCGATGAACGGTGGCTCCAGCGTCTGCTGGCTGGCGCCCCAGGTGCCGACCCAGTCCTTGCGCTGCTCGCCGTCGTGGGCGCTGGCGCTGATGCAAGCCAGGCCCAGGGCCGTCGCCAGCACGCCGATGACGGCCGCGCGCGCCGACAGGCGTGCGATGAAGTGATTCATGTCGCTCCTCCACGCGGGCCGAAGGATGGGACTGCATCGCCGGGGCCCGCCCACGGTCAAGCCGTCTTGAGCGACCGTCGGGTCGCCCAGCTGAATCTACGGTCGTTGCGGCAACGGCACAAGCTGGGGGCAACACGGGTGGGCTGCCACCGCGCTGGCGCCCATCCGCCTGCACTGCCGCTATGCTCAAGCGCACATCAACCACGACCGCCAAGGGCGGGCCGGCGACCTCACCTGCCGGCTCCTGAACAAGTTTCCCCGTGTCCCAGCTCTTCGAGGTCCACCCCAGCAACCCGCAAACGCGCCTGCTCAAGCAGGCCGCGCAGATTTTGGGCGCCGGTGGCATTGCGGCCGTGCCCACCGACAGCAGCTACGCGCTGGTGTGCCGTCTGGACGACAAAACCGCCGCTGAAAACCTGCGCCTCCTGCGCCAGGTGGACGACAAACACCATCTGACCCTGCTGTGCAAGGACTTGAGCGAACTGGCTCGTTTTGCGCGGGTCGACAACCGCCAATACCGGCTGTTGAAACTGGGCACACCCGGGCCCTACACCTTCATACTGGAAGCCACCAAGGAAGTGCCCCGGCGCCTGAGTCACCCCAGCCGCCGCACCATTGGCTTGCGGGTGCCCGACCACGCCGTGTTGCAAGCCTTGCTGTCGCTGTTTGGTGAACCGCTGCTGGCCACCACGCTGATCGCGCCGGGCGAGACCGAACCCATGAACGACGCCCACGAGATCCGCGAACGCTTTCAGAAGAAATTGCAGGCGGTGGTGGACGCCGGTGCCTGTCCGATGGAGCCCACCACCGTGATCGACCTGACCGACGATGAACCGGTGTTGGTGCGCCAGGGGCGCGGTGATCTCGGTCGGTTGGGGCTCTAGATTCGATCTCTGGTTTGGGGCTCTGGTTTCGGGCACCAGCGTGCGCTGGCGCGCCGATTCAGTAACGATCGTCGAAGGCAAAAATCGGCCGCCGCGTCCTCCACAGCCCAGCCGTGAAGTCGGGAAACGGCAGCGTCTTGAAGCCTTCAGCCACGCTTTGTTCCGACAGCGGCGTGATGGCGCTCCAGGCCACCGCGTCGAAGATGTCGATCGGCATCGGCGCGCGGGCCTTCAGCGCTTCGACAAAGGCGTGCACAACAAAAAAATCCATGCCGCCGTGCCCGGCGCTGGCTGCGGTTTGGGCATGGCGCTTCCACAACGGGTGGTCAAACCGGTCCAGGTAACGCTGGGCATCTTCCCAGCGGTGCGCCGGGCTCACACCCTCGATGTGCACGGAGCGATTCAGGTCCATCCACAGACCTTGGGTGCCCTGTATGCGAAAGCCCAGCGAATAAGGGCGCGGCAACGAGGTGTCGTGCTGCAGCAGGATGGTTTCGCCGTTTTCGCAGGCCAAGGTGGTGGTGACCACGTCGCCCAACTTGAACGCGACCTTGGCGTTGGGGTGGTCGGCACCGCCCTTCTTCACAACATGTTCGTGCAGACCGCGCGCCTTGCTGGCAAAGGCGTTGATGTGGGTGAAGCGGTTGCCTCGGTGGATGTAGGTGGCCATGGCGATGGGGCCGATGCCGTGGCTGGGGTACAGGTCGCCATTGCGTTGCACCGAATGCGCGGTGCGCCAGCGCGCTTCGGACCAAGCTTTGGCACCGAACTCCGCGCCGCTGTTGTAGGGCTGGTCGGGGTGGCCGGAATTCAACTTCACGCCGCGCAGGTCGTGCTGGTAGCCGCCTTGCAGGTGGATGAGTTCGCCAAACAAGCCCGCCCGCACCATCTGCAGCACGGCCATCACGTCACGGCGGTAGCAAACGTTTTCCAGCAGCATGTAAGGCGTGCCGGTGCGCAGCTGGGTGCCCAGAACGTCCCAGTGGTCCTGCAGCGTGACACCCGCCACGACCTCACAGCCGACAGCCACCTGGGCCTGCATCGCGTCGATGGCCATCACCGCATGCCACTCCCAGGGGGTGGCGATGATCACGCCGTCGAGATCCTTGAACTCCAGCAGACGCCGGTAGGCATAGGGGTCGCCGTTGTCGCCAAAAGTGGCGGGGCGCGGCTTGCCGTGTTTGTCCAACAACGCCAAGGCCCGGCCCAGCATGATGGGCTCGATGTCGCACAGTGCCACCACGTCCACGTCGTCGCGCCGTGCCAGCTCTTGCAGCAGCACCTGGCCGCGCATGCCGGTGCCGATCATGCCCAGCCGCAGGCTCGGCTTGTGCGACCGCACCGGCCGGCCGACCAAGCAACCCAGCGCACCTGCGCTGGCCAGGAAGTGACGGCGATGGGCTGCCATGGCGAACTTCAACAAAGGGCCTGGCGGCCCCGTGCCGACTACAGCGCGGCGGT
>JANMHH010000072.1:0-6784 GCA_031375065.1 Rubrivivax sp.
GCGCGGCTGTCCCACACCGTCACCCGCGCACCATGGCGAACGCACCAACGCGCCATGGCCAGGCCGCTGTCGCCCAGGCCC
The DNA here is from genome assembly GCA_031375065.1 of Rubrivivax sp. Classification (GTDB taxonomy): domain Bacteria; phylum Pseudomonadota; class Gammaproteobacteria; order Burkholderiales; family Burkholderiaceae_C; genus Rubrivivax. Next base: position 82 of record JANMHH010000072.1, read on the forward strand.
AGGATGAAGACGGTGGTGTCGCGCAAAAAATTCATCAGCGCAGCTTCAGGCTGGCCAAACCGACCAGGCACAACAACATCGTGATGATCCAGAAGCGAACCACCACCTGGGTTTCGGCCCAGCCCTTTTTCTCGAAGTGGTGGTGCAGTGGCGCCATCAGGAAGATGCGCCGCCCCTCGCCGTACCTGCGCTTGGTGTACTTGAACCAGCCGACCTGGATCATCACGCTCAGCGCTTCGGCCACGAAGATGCCGCCCATGATGCCGAGCAGGATTTCCTGCCGCGTGATCACCGCGATGGTGCCCAGCGCGCCACCCAGCGACAACGCGCCCACGTCGCCCATGAAGACCTGCGCCGGGCTGGCGTTGAACCACAAGAAGGCCAGGCCCGCGCCAGCCATCGCGGCGCAAAAGACCAGCAGCTCACCAGCGCCGGGGATGTACGGAAACAGCAGGTACTTGCTGAACACCGAGTTGCCCACCACGTAGGCAAACACGCCCAGCGCGCTGCCCACCATCACCACCGGCATGATGGCCAGGCCGTCCAGCCCGTCGGTGAAGTTGACCGCGTTGCTGGCGCCGACGATGACAAACCAGCTCAGGAAGATGAAGCCGAACACACCCAGCGGGTAGCTGACGGTCTTGAAGAAAGGCACCATCAGGTCGGCGCGCGGTGGCAGGTCGTTGCTGAAGCCGCTGCTGACCCAGCGGATGAAGAGTTCCAGCACGCGCAGGTTGCTGGTCTCGGACACGCTGAAGGCCAGGTACAGCGCGGCCACCAGGCCGATCAGGCTTTGCCAGAAAAACTTTTCGCGGCTGCGCATGCCTTCGGGGTCCTTGTGCACCACCTTGCGGTAGTCGTCGACCCAGCCGATGGCACCAAAGCCAAAGGTGACCAGCATCACCACCCAGACAAACCGGTTGCTCCAGTCAAACCACAGCAGCGTGCTGGCGCCAATGCCGATCAACACCAGCACGCCGCCCATGGTGGGCGTGCCGCGTTTGCCCAAGTGAGCTTGCACGCCGTATTCGCGGATCGGCTGGCCGATCTTCATAGACGCCAGCTTGCGGATGACCCAGGGCCCGAAGGCCAGACCGATCAGCAACGACGTCATGGCCGCCAGCACCGCACGGAAGGTCAGGTACTGCACCACGCGCAAGAAACCCAGGTGCTCGGGCGCTTGTTGCATCAACCATTGGCTCAGGCTAAGCAGCACGGACGGACTCCATCTGCAGCGCCTTGACGACCTGCTCCATCTTCATGAATCGGGAACCCTTGACCAGCACCGACGCGGCCAGGGGTGCAGTGCCCAGCGCCGCCGGCAGCGCCGCCAGCAGATCGGCCACGGTGTTGAAGTGGCGGTGGGCTGCCGCGTGGGCACCAAGCTCACCGACGGCCCAGACCCGTTCGATGCCTTTGTCGCGTGCGCGCTGCCCCACTTCGGCATGGAACTGCGGGCCTTGCGAGCCCACTTCACCCATGTCGCCCAGGATCAGCCAGCGCGGCCCGGGCATGGCGGCCAGCACGTCGATGGCGGCCAACACCGAATCGGGGTTGGCGTTGTAGCTGTCGTCGACCAAGGTCACCGCGCGGCCGGCCAGCGACAGCGCCTGGGCGTGGGAGCGGCCGGCCACCGGCGCAAAAGCCGCCAGGCCCTGCTGCACCGCGGCCAGCGGCGCGCCCGCCGCCAAGGCACAGGCCGCAGCGGCCAAGGCGTTGCGCAGGTTGTGCGCGCCGGGCAAGGCAACGGTGGTGTTCACGCTGCCAGCGGGGGTGTGCAGGGTCAGCGCCCACTGCAGCGCGGTGGCGTCCCAGCTGGAATCGGCGGTGATATCGGCGGTGACATCAGCAGTCACAGCGGCAGTCACAGCGGCGGCACCCTGACTGGCAAAGGTGATGACCTTGCGTTGGCCGGCCAAGCCCCGCCACAGCGGCGTGAAGGCATCGTCGGCCGGGATCACCACCGTGCCGCCCGCACCCAAAGCGCTGATGACCTGGCCGTTTTCCTGCGCCACCGCCTCCACGCCGGCCATGAATTCCTGGTGCTCGCGCTGGGCGTTGTTGACCAACGCCACCGTGGGCGCAGCCAACTGCGCCAGCAGCGCGATTTCGCCCGGGTGGTTCATGCCCAGTTCCAGCACCGCGACGCGGTGCCAGACTTCGTCGTCCTGGCGCAGGCGCAGCAGCGTCAAAGGCGCGCCGATGTGGTTGTTCAGGTTGCCCGCCGTGGCCAACGCACCAGTGCCCAGCCAGGCGCGCAGGATCGACGCCACCATCTGCGTCACGGTGGTCTTGCCATTGCTGCCGGTCACGGCAATCAGCGGCAGGTGAAAACGGCTGCGCCAGGCGGCCGATAGGCGTTGCAGCGCGTTCAAGGTGTCGGTGACCTGCAGGCCCGGCATCTGCTCGCTCGAAGCATCACCCAGCCCGCGTTCGGCCAGCGCCGCCACCGCACCGCTGGCCTTGGCTTGGGCCAGAAAATCGTTGCCATCAAAACGCTCGCCCTTGAGCGCCACAAACAGGTCACCGGCGCGCAAGGTGCGGGTGTCGCTGTGCACACGCAGGATGGGCGTGTTGCCGTCACCGACCAGACGGCTGCTGGGCAACAGCGAGTGGGCCTGGGCCAGCGTCATCATGAGGTCAGCCCCTGGCGCTGGCGCAGCGCCGCTTGCGCTTCTTGCACGTCGGAAAACGGGCGCTTGACGCCACCCAGGTCTTGATAGTCCTCGTGGCCTTTGCCGGCCAGCAGGATCACGTCGCAGCGGGCGGCCTCGCGCACCGCACTTTGAATGGCCTGGCGACGGTCTTCGATGACGTCCACGTCGTCGTGGCCAGTGACGCCAGCCAGGATCTGCGCCAGGATCAGCGCCGGCGATTCAAGCCGCGGGTTGTCGCTGGTGATGACCACGTGGTCGGCGTCGCGTGCGGCAATCGCGCCCATCAGCGGGCGCTTGGTGGCGTCGCGGTTGCCACCGCAGCCAAACACGCACCACAGGCGACCGCCGCGCGCCTGGGCCAAGGGGCGCAGCGCCTTCAGCGCTTTTTCCAGCGCGTCGGGCGTGTGGGCATAGTCGACCACCACCTCGACGTCGTCATTTCCATCGGCCGCGGCAACACGCTGCACGCGCCCAGGCACCGGTGTCAGCTGGGCCGCCACGACAGCCGCTTCGGCCAAGGGCACACCCAGCGCGCGCAGGCCGGCCAGCACCACCAGCAGGTTGCTGGCGTTGAACTCGCCCACCAATTGCGTGGCAACGTGCACCGGCAGACCGGCTTGCAGCACGTCGCCTTCCACCACATCAAACGCCAGGCCGCGCGGGGTGTAGTGCAGGTTCAAGGCCTGCAGGCGGGCACTGCGGTGCAGCGACACGGTCCACAGGTCGATCGATCTGCCGCTCAATTCGAAAGCCAGTGCAACGCCTTGGTCGTCGTCGACGTTGATCACGGCGGCCTGCAAGCCGGGCCAGTCAAACAGTTGGCGCTTGGCCTGCCAATAGGCGGCCATGCTGCCGTGGAAGTCCAGGTGGTCTTGCGTGAAATTGGTGAACAGGGCCACGCGGATGCGCAGCGCGTCCAGGCGGTGTTCCACCAAACCGATCGATGACGCTTCCAGCGCGCAGGCTTTGAAGCCCTGGTCCACCATATCGCGCAGCGCGGCGTGCAAGGTCACCGGGTCGGGCGTGGTCAGGCCGGTGGCTTGCATCTGCGAAAACGAGCCGGGTTCACCCACACCCAGCGTGCCCACGACGCCGCAGCGTCGGCTTAGGCGCGACAAGGCCTGCGCCATCCACCAGGCGGTGCTGGTCTTGCCGTTGGTGCCCGTGGTGGCCACGATGTCGAGCCAGGCGCTGGGCTGCTGGTAATACGCGTCGGCCAACGGGCCGGTGGCGGCCTTGAGCTGGGCCAAGGCGGCCACGCGGGCGTCTGCCAACACAAAGGCTTCAACACCGGAGTGCTCCACCACGCACGCCGCGGCACCGGCGGCCAGCGCGGCGGGAACAAACTGCCGGCCATCGACCGCATGGCCCGGCCAGGCGATGAAACCGTCACCCGGGCGCACGGCGCGGCTGTCGGTGCGCAATTGGCCCGTGACCCGCGCGACCAGCCAGTGCGCAGCAGCCACCGGCGAATGCAGCTGCGTCGGCCGTTGAGTCAGCCCGCTCATATGCTTTCGGGCTCCGCCGCCACCGGCTTGGCGTTGATCTGCGCCTTGACGTCCATGTCGGGCGCCACGTTCATGATGCGCAGGGTCTGCTGCACCACCTGGCTGAACACCGGCGCGGCCACGTCGCCGCCGTAGAACTTGCCCTTGCTGGGCGTGTCCACCATCACCGCCACCACGATGCGCGGCTGCGCCACTGGCGCCAGGCCGACGAAGAAGGAGTTGTACTTGGTGGTGCTGTAGGTCTTGCCGTCGAGTTTGCGCGTGGTGCCAGTCTTGCCACCGACCGAAAAGCCCAGGGTGTTTTTCTGCACGTCGGGCGCGGTGCCACCAGGGCTGGCCGCCATGCGCAACATCTCGCGCACCTGCTGCGCGGTCTTGGTCGACATCACGCGCTGCCCGGCCAGCGGCTGGCCGGCGGTGTCGGGGTTGCGCACCAACGTCGAAGGCAGCAATTCGCCGTCGTGTCCAAACACCGTGTAGGCCCGGGCCAGCTGAAACAGGCTGGCCGACAAACCGTAGCCGTAGCTCATGGTGGCTTGTTCCACCGGCTTCCAGCTCTTGTGCGGGCGCAACCGGCCGGTCACCGCGCCTGGGAAATCGATGCGCGGTTTTTGCCCCAGGCCGATGGCGGAATACAGGTCCCACATCTCGCGGGGCTGCATCTGCATGGCCAACTTCACGGTGCCCACGTTGCTGGACTTCTGGATCACCTCGGCCACGCTCAGCGTGCCGTTGGCGTGGGTGTCCTTGATGGTGTAGCCGCCCATCGTGATGTAGCCCGGCGCAGTGTCGATGCGGCTCTGTGGCGTCCACGGGCCACGCTCCAGCGCCAGCGCGGCGGTGAACGGCTTCATCGTCGAGCCGGGCTCGAAGGTGTCGGTCAGCGCGCTGTTGCGCAGGCTGCGCGCCTTCATGGTGGCGCGCCGGCTGGGGTCGTAGCTGGGGTAGTTGGCCAGCGCCAGGATCTCGCCAGTCTGCACGTCCAGCACCACCACACTGCCACCTTGTGCACCGTGCAGTTGCACCGCGTCGCGCAGGCGCTGCCAGGCATAGAACTGCACCTTGGAGTCGATGGTCAGAATCACGTCGTTGCCGTTGACGGGGTTGGCCTGCTCGCCCACGTCTTCGATCACCCGGCCCAGGCGGTCGCGCACCACGGTGCGTTGGCCGTGCTGGCCGATCAGCTGCTTCTCGAAGGCCAGTTCGATGCCGTCGATGCCCTTGCCTTCGGTGTCGGTGAAGCCCACCACGTGGGCGGCGGACTCGCCCTCGCCATACCGGCGTTTGAATTCGCGCACCTGCTGCACGCCCTTGAGGTCGAGCGCCTTGATGTCGGTCCAGACCTGCTCTTCGACATGCCGGCGCAGCACCACCGTACCCGCAGTGCCGTCCAGGCGATCGTTGAGCTCGGCCAAGGGCATGGCCAGCAGCTTGGCCAGGCTCTTGCGCTGGGCGGGGCTGACGGCGTAGGCGTTGAACAGCTTCAAATCCACCTGCACCGACGGCATGGCCACGCTGGTGGCCAGTGGCAGGCCATTGCGGTCCAGGATGCGGCCGCGGCTGGCCGGCAGCGACTCCTTGTAGACCATGCGCTTTTCGCCTTCGGCCTGGTAGAAGTCGTTGTTGATGATCTGCAGGTGCACCGCGCGGCCCAGCAGCAGCGCAAAGGCCAGAAACACCAGCAGCACCACAAAGCGCGAACGCCACGGCGGTGTTTTGCTGGCCAGCAAGGGGCTGGTGGCGTAGTCGACACTGCGCACGCCACTGTTGCGGGTGTTGCGGCTCATCGTCTCGCTCCCGCCACGCTGTCTTCAACAAACACCGTGGCGCCTTGGGTGGCGTTGCTCATGGCCAGCTTGTCACGTGCGACCCGTTCCACCCGGCGGTGGGTGGCCTGGTCTTGCCGCTCGGCGTCCAGGCGTTTGAACTCGGCGTCCAGGCGGCGCTGCTCCAGCTTGGCCAGGTCCCATTCGGTGAACACCCGGCGCGACTCATAGGCGCTGCGCACCAGGGCCAGGCAACTGCCCAGCAAGGCCACGGCCAGAATCCAGGTCAGCTTGTTCATCAGGCCACCTCGGTGCGTTCGGCCACGCGCAACACCGCCGAGCGGGCGCGCGGGTTGGCCGCCACCTCAGCTGCGCTGGGCTTGATGCGGCCCAGGGCTTTGAGCTTGAGCGGCTTGGGCGGCGCCATCGGGGCGCGGCGGTCGACCACGTCGCGGCTTTCGGCGGCGATGAATGTCTTGACGATGCGGTCTTCCAGCGAATGAAAGCTGATCACCACCAGCCGTCCTTGCGGGGCCAGCAAGGCCAGGGCCGCTTTCAGGCCCTGTTGCAACGCCTCAAGCTCGGCGTTGACGTGAATCCGAAGAGCTTGAAATGTGCGCGTTGCAGGGTTCTGGCCCGGCTCGCGGGTTTTGACTGCACCAGCCACGAGCGCGGAAAGCTCGAGTGTGCTGCGCACGGGATGCCCGCTTTCGCGGCGAGCGACAAGCGCCTTTGCAATCGAAGCAGCAAACCGTTCTTCGGAGAGTTCACG
>JANMHH010000083.1:0-3322 GCA_031375065.1 Rubrivivax sp.
GGGCGAACTGCAGCAAATCCTTTCGCAAGGCTGAGATGGGCGCGCCGCGCCTGGTGGTCGGCATCACCGGTGCCACGGGCGCCATCTACGGCGTCAAGCTGTTGCAGCGAGCGCAGCAGCTGGGCGTTCAGACCCACCTGGTCGTGTCCAGCGCGGGCGTGCTCAACGCCCACCACGAGTTGGGGCTGGACCGCAAAGGGCTGGAATCGCTGGCCGACCACGCTTACGCGCCGGCCGACGTGGGCGCCTGTGTGGCCAGCGGCAGCTTTGACACGGCGGCGATGGTGGTTGCACCTTGCTCGATGAAGTCCTTGGCGGCCATTGCCCACGGGCTTTCAGACAACCTGCTGACCCGCGCCGCTGACGTCACGCTCAAAGAGCGGCGGCGGTTGGTGCTGATGGTCCGAGAGACGCCCTTCAACCTGGCCCACTTGCGCAACATGACGGCGGTGACCGAGATGGGCGCGGTCGTCTATCCACCGCTGCCCGCGTTCTACCTCAAACCCCAGAGCATTGATGAACTGGTGAACGAGGGCGTGGAACGTGTGCTGAGCCTTCTGGGCTTGTCCGGGGCCCAACCGAGGCAGTGGACGGGCCTGTAAGCCGCCTGCTATGCCCAGTGGGCCCATTGCGCCCATCACGCGCATCATTCAAGGCGGCAACTCCCAAGCCTTGCGCGCGCCAAACACCAGGTTGGGGTATTCGGCCCGACCCCGGCTGCCGTTGTAGCGGCCCAAGGCCAGAAAAAGGTCACCCTTTTCGCGGTCCAGGTAGTGGCGCAGGATGACGCAGCCAAAACGAAGGTTGGTCTGCAGGTGAAACAGACGGCGCGCGTCGCCGTCACCAATCACGCGCGCCCAAAACGGCATCACCTGCATGTAGCCCCTGGCACCGGCACTGCTGATGGCGTACTTGCGAAAGCCGCTCTCGACCTGCATCAGGCCCAGCACCAACGACGTTTCCAGCCCAGCACGGCGGCTTTCGTACCAGGTGGCTTCCAGAAACTCAATGCGGGTGTGGTGGTCGGCCTTGCGCCGTTTGAGCTTTTCGCTCATGGCGCCCAACCACTTCAGGTAGGCCAGCCGTTCTTCGAGCTTGTCGAACCGTGGTTTGGGCGGCGCGGCCTCTGCGACAGCGGCCGAAAGCGCCGTTCGCACGGCGTTCGCCAAGGGCTCTTCAACTTGTGCGCCGGCCCGCGCAGGCGACGGATTCAGCGCCCAGCCGATGGCCAGGGCTGAGCCCAGCACCGTGCGACGGGCCAAGCCCGTCATGCCAACAGACGCGCCTTCATGGTGCTGACCACATCGGCCAGGGCCACGGGCGCTGCGACAGCATCTCGGCGGCCCTGCACCTCCAAGGTGCCAGCCTTGAGCGCGCGGTCCGAGATGACCACGCGCAAGGGCACGCCAATCAGTTCCCAGTCGGCAAACATGGCGCCCGGGCGCTCGCCGCGGTCGTCCAGCACCACGTCGACACCGGCGGCCTGCAGTTCATCGTGCAGCTTGTCGGCTGCGGCTTGCACCTCGGGACTGCGGTCGTAACCGATGGGGCAGATCACGGCCGCGAAAGGTGCGATCGACGCTGGCCAGATCATGCCGCGCTCGTCGTGGTTCTGCTCGATTGCCGCGCCCAGGATGCGGGTCACGCCAATGCCGTAACAACCCATCTCGAAAGGCTGGGGCTTACCGTTTTCGTCCAGAAAGGTGGCCTTCATCGGCACGCTGTACTTCTTGGTGCCCAGGTAGAACACGTGGCCCACTTCAATGCCGCGTTGAATGGCCAGCACCCCCCGTCCATCGGGCGAAGGATCACCGACCACCACGTTGCGGATGTCGACCACCAGGTCCGGCTCCGGCAGGTCGCGGCCCCAGTTGACACCGGTGAGGTGGAAGTCCGCTTCATTGGCGCCGCAGACAAAATCGCTCATCAGCGCGACGGTGCGGTCGGCCACGACACGCACGGGCTTGCGCGTGCCCACCGGCCCGAGGTAACCGGGCTTGCAACCGAAGTGGTCCTCGATCTCGCTGATCGTGGCAAAGCGAAAGCCGTCTTTCAAACCTTCGACCTTGCCGGCCTTGACTTCGTTCAGGCTGTGATCACCCCGCACCAACAGCAACCAGACGGTGCTTTTCAGGATGTCGCCGGCCTCGTTCTTGACATCGGTGGCCAGCACCAAGGACTTGACGGTTTGTGTCAGGGGCAAGCCCAGCAGGGCGGCCACGTCTTCACAGGTGCTCTTGCCCGGCGTGGGTGTCTTGGTCATGGCCAGAGAGCCCGATGCGCGACCGCCCAACAAGGGCAAGGCTTCGGCGAGTTCGATGTTGGCCGCGTATTCGCTGGTCGGGCAGTAAACGATGGCATCTTCGCCGGTGTCTGCGATGACCTGGAACTCGTGCGACGCGTCGCCACCGATGGCACCGGTGTCGGCCGCTACTGCGCGGTACTGCAAACCAAATCGGTCGAAGATGCGCCGGTAGGCCGCAAACATGCCGTCGTAGCTTTTCAAGGCCGAGGCCTTGTCGCGGTCGAAGGAGTAAGCGTCCTTCATCGTGAACTCGCGGCCGCGCATCACGCCAAAGCGCGGCCGGCGCTCGTCGCGGAACTTGGTCTGGATGTGATAAAAATTTCTTGGCAGCTGCTTGTAGCTGCGCAGTTCCTGCCGAGCAATGTCAGTGATCACCTCTTCGCTGGTGGGCTGGATCACGAAGTCACGGTCGTGGCGGTCCTTGACCCGCATCAGTTCGGGGCCATAGGCCTGGAAGCGACCCGTCTCCTGCCACAACTCCGCAGGCTGCACCACGGGCATCAGCAGCTCGACCGCGCCCGAGCGGTTCATCTCTTCGCGGATGATGGCTTCGACCTTGCGGATGACACGCAGGCCCAGCGGCATGTAGTTGTAGATGCCAGCGCCCAGGCGCTTGATGAAGCCGGCGCGCATCATCAGCTGGTGGCTGGCGACCTCGGCGTCGGAGGGCGCTTCTTTGAGCGTGGAGATGAAGGTCGCGGAAGCTTTCATGGTCTCTTCTCGAGCACTTTGACTGCTGCGACTCCGAGCCCACTGCTTGCCGCGGGGCTCGCCCAGAGACCTTCAAGGACCTCGAAAGAAGCATGCGGGTTAGCGAGGGTTCGCGGTCCGCACAGTGCCGGTGCAATAATGAAAACAGTTAAAAATTCGAGGTTTCATTATGCTCGACCGGGAAGGCTTCAGGCCCAACGTCGGCATCGTCCTGTTGAACACGCGCAATCAGGTGTTCTGGGGCAAGCGGCTGCGCACACACTCGTGGCAATTCCCTCAAGGCGGCATCAAGCATGGTGAATCGCC
>JANMHH010000117.1:0-4918 GCA_031375065.1 Rubrivivax sp.
TTGCACTCACTTCGTTCGTGCCACTCAAACACTCCCTCCCAAATCAGTTGACAAAGCGCGCTGCGCGCGCAGCCCGGGCGCCCTGCGCTTCTCGGCGCCGCACAGGCGCGCCCCGGCACACCCGGACAGCCCTTTGCTCCACCCGTGGTGGCGGGGGGCTTTTCGAACACCACTGCGGGTGCCTCGCGGCAGGCGGTGCCCTGTGGGGGCTCATTCTGGGTCGCCCAGCGCGCGAGCACCGCAGGGCAGTCGGCGAAGCCGACCGACACAGCATGAGCCCCCACAGGGCACTGCCTGCCGCGACGCGCTGCGGTCCGTGCCAATGAACGACCGCCATGCGCCGCAAGGCGAAATGACGTACCACCCGGTTTGCTGCGGGTGAACGCATATCGGCATCAGAGGCGCGCCCCGGCCCTCTCCAACCCGCCTCTGTTCTGCTGTGGCGGGGCGCAAAGGCGGCTTGCTGGTGGCCCAGGGTCTTGGCCGCGCGGCCCGAAGTCTGCGGCCCGATTTGCGCCACGCCCCACAGTTCAGACAGCCCATTCGCGCCAAAAGGAAAAGCGGCGCCTAGAGCCGTGAAGCTCAGGGCGCCGCATGGGCGGGGGCTCGACCGCCCCGCCTCCGACTTCAGATTGCCTGCGGTGATTCGGTCTCGCTGGTCGGTGGCGTCACCTTGTTCACGTCCAGCGGCTCTTGCGTGTCGCTCTTGGGCAGTGAAGCCGCAAAGCTGGCGTAGGCGCTGCTTGACGCGGTGGCTGACGCCGGTACTTCGTTGCTGGCCGGTGGCGTGACCTCGGCCGTTTGCGGGCTGTCGCCGCAAGCGGCCAGGGTGGCGGCCAGGCCCAGCGCGATGAGGTGGTGGTGCAGTTTCATGCGGACCCCTTGTTCAACGGCTGCCCGGCAGCGGCGTGTTCAGGTACGGGAACCCGGGCAGCAAGGGCACCACGGCTTGGTCCACGGCGTCGTGCAGCTTGAAGCTGGTGGCGCCCAAGGGCACCTTGCTCGGGTTGCAATCCAGACCGAAGCCCAGCGCGTTGCCCGTGCCGTTGGCCACGCACAGACCGCCCATCACGGCCACCAGGCTGATGTCCACCACGTCGTCCTTGGGACGGCGGCCGTTGGGGTAACCGGCGTTGTCGCTGCCACCGGCCAGGATGTTGCCGACGATGCCCAGGCGGTTTTGCATGGCGAAAGAGACCGGTGCAATGGACGTGTTCAGGCGCAGCATTTCAGACGGCACCACGTTGGCGGGCTTGTTGACACCGGTGATGCCGGTCAGGAAGGTGGTGACCAGGTCGTTGCGCGGGAAGTTGGTGGGTGCCGTGTTGGGCAGGGCCAGCGCAATCTCCAGCAGCGCCGGCAGCGTGGGGTTGGTCACATAGTCGATGAACTGACCGTCAGCTTTGGGTGCGCTGGCGTTGAACTTGTCCTTGTCCTTCAAGCCGATCACCACTTCGTTGACCAGCGGCATGCCCAGGCGCGACACCTGCACCCAGGCGCCACCGGGCTTTTCGCTGGCCTGGTGGCCAGAAGCCGGGCTGGGGTTGAGCAAGCGGGCCTGGCGCAGGCTGGCGGTGGTCCAGCCGCCGATCACGTCGTCGCCATTGGTCAGGCAGCTCTTGTGCACTTCAACCGCCATGCTGGTGACGTTTTTGTCGCCAATGGTGTTGGGCACGGCGTTGATCAGCGTCGGGTCGGTGATCACGGCAACCGGTGCGTTGACCAGGTCAAAAATGGTGCCCAGGTTGACCGCAAAAGCGTCCTGGCGCTGGCCCACGAACACCTTGGCCGGCATGCTGCAACCCGGGATGTTGACGGTGTAGATGTGACGGCCGGCGTAGTTGGCGTAGTTGGGGATGGTCTTGACGCCGATGTTGTCGACCGGCTTGATGAAGGTGGCGCTGCCACCGGTGGCGTTGGTCACGGCGGCAGATGTGCCGGTGCGGCGGTCGCCGCGCATGACGTTCAAGGTAAAGGTCTCGGCCACGTTGATGGTGCCGTCGCCGGGGTTGATGATCTGGCCGGCCTGGATCAGCGGAATCGCCACGTTCTTGCCACCAATCGGCAGCGTGATGCCGTTGCCCGCGTTGGCCAGCGTGTTGGTGAAGCGGAACTGGAAGGTCAGGTCTTCTTTGGCGTCGCCGTTGTTGTCGATGTGGATCTCATACAGCGCGTTGGGGTCCATCGTGAAGTAGTTCGGGCCGCCGTAGGCGTCTTGCAGCGGCTGGTAGTTGGCAATCACCGTCACGTAGTCGGCGCGGCCCGGCTCGTAGCTGCGGAACATGTAGAAGTCGGTGCCGTCCACCTTGGGCGTGGTGGTGATGAAGGGCGCCTCGCGGTGGCTGGAGGCCAGCGCGAGGTTGCCAAAGGCCAGCAGCGCGGCTGCGGCCACCGGGGCCAGGGCAGCCATGCGGCGCAAGCCGCGGGTGTGTGAACGGGTCATGGGAAAACTCCTGGTGTGGTTGAGTTGGGCCGTAGAAGTTCGGCTGGGAACTGGGGGACCGTGGTCGGCACTGGGGTTGCAAATCTGGCCGGCACGACGCTTTACGCGGCGCGTCCTGAATCGGATGTGCGCGCGCCATGTCCGACTGGCGCTGCGGGTCTTGCATCCAGTTGGGCAGTGGGGGCGTAGAGAACAGGCCGAACCTCGTCCCCAGACTCTTTTCACCCCCATCAGGAGCCTTCGTCATGAGCACATCCCTTTCTAGGCTGCGCCGCACCCTTGCCGCCTTGAGCCTGGCCTTCATCGGTGCCACCCCCGCGTTGGCTGAACCGGTCAGCTATTTCGTGCCTTACGGTGGCCAAGGCAACGTGGTGGTGTTTGACGCCACCAGCGGCACCGGCGGCTGGGTCGGCAGCATCGACCAGACGCCCGATCCGCTGGTCGCCATGCCCTTGTCCTTCGTTTCGGTGGTGCTGTTCACCGCCGATCAGTTGGCCCAGACGATCACCGGGACCTTCGAGTTCACCACCACCGACCTGCTCAGCACCCTGATCGGTGAATTGACGGGCAGCTATGCCGAGGCCGACATCCTGAGCAACGGCGGCAAGTTCAGCGTCAACTACAACGTGCTGGGCGGCACCGGCCAATTTGCGCGCGCCACCGGTTTTGGCCTGTCGTTTGTCGACTTCAGCCCCAGCGCAGCGGGCGACAACTACAAGGAAAGTGGCCTGCTGCTGTTTGAGGTGCCTGAACCGGCGCCGGCAGCGCTGGTCGCGCTGGGCTTCTTGGGTCTGGCGCTGCAGCGCCGACACGCGCAGATACGCTGATCGCGCGGGCCTCAGGGGCTTGCCAGGCGGCGTCAGCCGCCGTGCAGCATCGGTCGGTAAACTGCAGGCATGAGCAAGCCCCTCGACCAGACCTCGCCGCAGGGCGCGTCGGCCAGCGCGCCTACCAGCGCCCCCTACGACGCCACCGTCAAGCAAAAGTCACAAGCCAAGACCTCGCGCATCCCCATCAAGGTGGTGGCGGCCGAGGTGCTGAAGAAGCCCGATTGGATCCGCGTCAGGGCCGGCAGCCCCAGCACCCGCTTTTACGAGATCAAGCAGGTGCTGCGTGAGCAGGGCCTGCACACGGTGTGCGAAGAGGCCAGTTGCCCCAACATCGGCGAGTGTTTTGGCAAGGGCACGGCGACCTTCATGATCATGGGCGACAAGTGCACGCGGCGCTGTCCGTTTTGCGATGTCGGCCATGGCCGCCCCGACCCACTGGACGCGGACGAACCTCGCAAACTGGCGCAGACCATCGCAGCCTTGAAGCTGCAGTACGTGGTCATCACCAGCGTGGACCGCGACGACCTGCGCGATGGTGGCGCGGCGCACTTTGTCGACTGCATTCGCCAGACCCGCGAGCTGTCGCCGCACACCCGCATTGAAATCCTGGTGCCCGACTTCCGGGGCCGCATGGACCGCGCGCTGGACATCCTGAAGGCCGCCCCGCCCGACGTGATGAACCACAACCTGGAAACGGCGCCGCGCCTGTACAAAGAGGCCCGCCCGGGGTCGGACTACGCCTTCAGCCTGAACCTGCTCAAGCGCTTCAAGGAAGCGGTGCCGGGTGTGCCCACCAAGAGCGGCCTGATGGTCGGCCTGGGTGAAACCGACGAAGAAATCCTGGCCGTGATGCGCGACATGCGTGCGCACCAGATCGACATGCTGACCATTGGCCAGTACCTGTCGCCCAGCGGCCACCACCTGCCGGTGCGCCGCTACGTGCACCCCGACACCTTCAAGATGTACGAGCGCGAAGCCGCCGCCATGGGCTTCACCCACGCTTCCGTGGGTGCCATGGTGCGCAGCAGCTACCACGCCGACCAGCAGGCCCACGCCGCCGGTTTGGCGGGCGCACTGGGCTGACCTGATGGACGCCACCCCTCAACTGCGGGGTGTCTACGTAGAGCCCGCAAGCTGTTCCCATTGGCCAAGGTTGACAGTCGCTGGCATGGAAATGCGCAGCAGGTCGCGATCGCTCGTCAGCCTCATGGGTGCTTTGTGGCTGTTTCTCTGGGCCGGCGCGGTACAGGCGCAAAGCCCCGTGGTGATCCACCACATTGGCCCTTTCACAGGCGTGCTGGCTGCGTCCAACCAAGAAGCCATCGACGGCGCCCAACTTTTCCTCAAGGGCTTCAATGCGCGCGGTGGGATCAAAGGGCGCCCGGTGCAGCTCAAGACGCTGGACGACGGCCAGGACCCCAAGCGAAGCAAGGCGCTTTTTGACGATCTGATCGCCAGTGGGCAGCTGCTGGCCTTGATGATGCCGCGCACCACGCCGTCGTTTGAAGCACTGCTGCCGGGCGTGGCTGAACACGGTGTGCCCGTGATCGGGCCGCAAACGGGCGGCTCCTTTGTCAACCAGCCGCCCCGGCGCGAAGTTTTCACGCTGCGGGCCAGCTACCAACGCGAAGCCGAAGTGGCCATT
>JANMHH010000119.1:0-9082 GCA_031375065.1 Rubrivivax sp.
TTGCACTCACTTCGTTCGTGCCACTCAAACACTCCCTCCCAAATCAGTTGACAAAGCGCGCTGCGCGCGCAGCCCGGGCGCCCTGCGCTTCTCGGCGCCGCACAGGCGCGCCCCGGCACACCCGGACAGCCCTTTGCTCCAACCTTGGTGGCGTGCGTTAAAACGAACACCAAACCAGGGTGACTCGCGGCAGGCGGTGCCCTGTGGGGGCTCATTCTGGGTCGCCGAGGAGCGCAGCGTGATGGGCGGCGCGCCGCAGGCGCGCATCAAGAACTGACTTGCCGCAGCCTGTTTGAGCGTAACGAACGAAGTGAGTGCAGCGAGTTCTGCGGCACGCCCATCGCGCGAGTACCGCAGGGCAGTCGGCGCAGCCGACCGACACAGCATGAGCCCCCACAGGGCGCCGCCTGCTGCGACGCGCTGATGCCCAAACGTCGAACTTCCGCAAAGCGCCGCAAGCTGCCTCATTCGACCCTAGCTTCCCATGCGACTGAATGCAAAGTGGTATCCGATTCGAGCTGCGTTCCTGGGCGGCGGACAATCGGCAGTCCACCAGGAGTCTCCATGATCAGCGACACCCCCGAGCTTCAGGTTCTGCCGCGCGACCTCAGCGCCTACCGTCAAGGCAACGTTGGCATCGACTACGTGCACCGCTTCGAGTCGGGCCAGCCCGGTCCGCACGTGCTGATCAATGCGCTGACCCACGGCAATGAGATCTGCGGCATGACGGCCGTGACCCACCTGCTGGACTGCGGCGTGCGGCCACGGGCTGGCACGTTGACGCTGAGTTTCGCCAACGTCGAGGCCCACGAGAGTTTTGACCCGGTCCGGCCCTTCGAGAGCCGGCAGCTGGTGCACAACATGAACCGCATCTGGTCCAGCGAGTGGTTGGATGGCGCTGAGGACAGCCCTGAGCTGCGTCGCGCGCGGCAGCTGCGCCCGGTGGTGGCAGCGGCCGACCACATCCTGGACATCCACTCCACCAGCCAGGATGTGCAGCCCTTCTGGGTCTACCCTCAGTTTGAGCGCAACGGCCGCGTGGCGCTGGACATCGGGCAGCCGGCAGTGCACCTGGTCATGCCTCAAGGCCTGGGGTCGGGCACGCCGCTCATTCAGCACGGCTTGCACGGCACGCCCGAGGCTCAAGGCGTGGCCCTGGTGGTGGAGTGTGGCCAACACTTTTTGCGCTCCACCAGCCAGTTGGCAGTGCAGGTGGCGCAGGACTTTGCTGCGTACTTTGGTGTGCTGCCGGCGCCAGAGCGCAAGCGCCAGCCCGCTGCGGCACTGCGTTTGGGTCTGCTCAAGACCTATGTGATCCAGACCCCCGAGTTCCGCTTTGTGCGGCCTCTGGTCGGCTTTGAAGTTTTTGCCAAAGGCGAACTCATCGCCACCGACGGCGCCGAAGAGATACGCGCGCTGTGCGACGACTGCACCGTGCTGATGCCGGCCCGCAAGGCCATCGTCGGGCGTGAAGGGCTCTACCTGACTCAGCCCTTGCTGCAACGCTGACGCCGCCTCAGCACCAGCGCCAGGGCGCCCACACCCAGCAGCATCGTTGCGGCGGTGGCGGGCTCAGGCACGGGGCTGACGTCGCCGTCGCGTACCAGTACGGCGGGCAGACCGTCGAAAAAGCGGATGTGACCTCGGCTGGGCAGGTCGCCCTGCACCTGGGTGCTGAAGAAGACCGGGTTGTTGTCCGGATAGCCGGTCCAGTAGCCGGCGCCGGGCAGCACGTTGGCAAACAGCGCCAGCTTGGCGGGGTCGGCGGTCAGCGTGCTGGTGCCTGGGGTGACGCCCAGTTCGTTGAAAAACAGATGGGCCAGCTCGCCATTGGCGCAGTTGACAAAGCTGGTTCCGATGCACGGCCCCGAGCCATCGGCTTTGATCGACGCGGTGGGCAGCCGCCAGTCGCTGTAGCCACCGAACGCCAGGCCGTCGGCGAAGGCTGCTGCGGCGCCCCAGGTCATCAGCCCGTCGGCGTCAAAGCCGCTGGTCCTGGCAAAGTTCATGTCAAACAGCCAGGTGATGTTGCGGTCGTCGTCATAGACCAGACCGCCGCCGCGGTCGAACAGCGCGGCTTGGGCTGCGCCGCTCAGTGCCAAGGCGGCCAAGGCCGCGGCCAGTGTTTTCAGTTTCATGACATGGCTGCCGTTGTGGTTGGTTGTGGTGCAAGCCGATCTGCCTGCAGTGAAGCGGTTTGGCTCGAGTCGGCCCCGTTCAGCGCGGCAGCTGGTAGACGCGCACATGGTCGATCTCGAGCGTCACGGGGAAGATGCTGTCGTCGACGCTGCCGCCCAGGTCGCCGCCGATGGCGATGTTCAGCAGCAGGTACTGCGGCGCGTCAAAGGGCCAGGTGGTGCTGCCAGCGCGGGGGTTGGCATAACGGTAGTAGTTGAAGCCATCAACGCCAATGCTGATGGTGTCGGGCGTCCAGGTCAGCTGGTAGTTGCGAAAGGTCGTGCAGGCGTCGTTCAGCGTCACCGCCGCACCGGTGCCGGGGCCACCGCTTTGTTTGGTGTGCACGGTGCCAAACACCCGGGTGGGGTTGCTGCCCACCTGTTCCATGATGTCGATCTCGCCGTCGTCGGGCCAGACGCCGCGGCTGCCCAGGGTCCAGATCGCGGGCCAGGTGCCACGGCCGCAAGGCAGCTTGGCGCGCACCTCGAAAAAGCCGTAGGTCCAGTCGGCCTTGCCGCGCGTCAGCATGCGCGCCGAGGTGTAGCGCTGACCGCCCCAGTCGCTGGCGCTGCGCAGTTCTTCCAGGCGTGCGGTGATGCGCAGCCGGCCGTTGCTGACCACCGCGTTTTCGGGTCGATCGCGGCTGTAGTACTGGCGTTCGTTGTTGTACCAGCCAGCGCGGTTGCGCACGGTGTCGTAGTCCCAGCGCGTGGCGTCGGGCAGGCCGTCGGTGCTGAAGTCGTCGGACCAGACCAGCGCGTAGCCTGGCGGTGCCGAGGTGGGCAGCGGTGCTGGGCCGGGGGTTGGCGAAGGTGTTGGCGAAGGTGTTGGCGCAGGCGCGGGCACCGCTGGTGGGCTGGGCGAGGGTGCCGGTGTCGGTGCAGGAGAGGCCGCCGTGGCAGGCGGCGCGTCGCTGCTGCCGGTACCGCCTCCGCAGGCCATCAGGTGCATGCAGACCGCGGCTGCCCACAGAACCTGCAGGTGCCGCGTCGGGTCCGGGTGCTGTCCTGCCGGGGCGGGGTCCTCAGCCATACAGCACAGCGTGGGGTGGTGCCGACGGCAGTTCTGAATACAGCGCCTGCATCACCGCTTTGGGCTCCCGATCCACCGTGAACAGCCCCCAGTGCTTTTCGGGTTCGAGCGGGTCGGCCGAGCCCTTCCAGGGTTCGTCAAAGGCTTCGAAAACAAAGACCAGGATGCCGGCTTCCTGCGACCAGGCCATCAGGTCATGGTAGTAGTGGCCTTGCCATTCTGGCGAGGCGGCTTCAGCGTGCATGCCACGGCCATTGGAACGCGTGGCCCAGCCGGCCTCGGTGATGACCACCGGTGTGTCGGGGTAAAGGCGCGCCACGCTGTCGAAATTGTCTTGCGTGTAGACCACCGCGTCGTGCACGTGCTTGTATTCCCACAGCGGATAGGTGTGCAGCGAGATGAAGTCCAGCTCGGACACCAACTCGCGCAGCTTGTCCTGCCAGGGCACGTAGTTTTCGCAAAAGGTCACGGGCTGCCCGATGGCGCGCTTGACCTGGCGTACATAGTGAATGACCTGTGACACCGGCACCAGGTGGTCGGTCCAGTCGACGGTGGCTTCATTGCCCACCGACACCGAGAACACGATCTCGGGGTAGCGCTGGGCCAGCACGATCAGGCGTTGAATCTCGGCCGCGTTTTCGTGTTGGTTGGCCTGCAGCTGTTCGGCTGCATAGGTGGCGCCCCAGGGGCAGCCGGGGTTGTTCACTTCGGCGGCCAGGTTGGCGCCCAGCATCACGCGAAAGGGCAGGGTGTCGCGCGCGATGACTTCCAGCACTCGCTCGGCATGCAGGCTGCAGTCGTACAAGCGCAGCAGGCTCCAGTTCTTTTGCAGGATGCGCAGGTCCTGGCCAATTTCTTCGACCGTCGGGTAGACCTGGCTGCTCGGGCTCTGCCCGTGGCGATAGCCCGAATAGCAGATGGCGTTGCCCGTGGGCAGTGTGAACGGTTTCATCTTCAAGCGGTGCGGGTGAATTTGGGTTGGCCGTCCTTGTCCCACAGGCCCCAGTAGGCGCCCACGTCGCCTTCGGCACCCACCTTCCAGGCCTCGTCAAAAGCAGCAAAGTAGAAGACCTCGATGCCGTCTTGCCGGGCCCACTCCTGGGTGTCGACAAAGTAGCGCATGGCACCTTCGGTTGAAGGCACCGAGCCGTGAAAGGCCGTGCCCTGGTCGGGCCAGCCGGTTTCGCTGACCACGACGCGTTTGCCGGGAGCGGCGGCGCGGGTGCGGGCCAGCATGTCTTTCATGTAGGCCACCGCCTGTTCGCGCGGGCAGCCTTCCCAGAAGGGGTAGCAGTTGGTCAGCACCACGTCGCAGGCGGCGGTGATGCGCGGGTGTTTTTCAAACAGGTAGTAGGCGTCGACATAGCCCACCGGCACGCCCGGCAATTCGCGCTTGACGCGCGCCAGGCAGCCCAGCAACTCGTCTTCACCCATGTCTTCGCGCAGCAGCACCTCGTTGCCCACCGCCACGATGTCGGCGTGGCCGGCCCGGGCCACTTCGATGACACCTTGCAACTCACGCGTGTTGATCTCGCGGTCGGTGCCCAACCAGGCACCGACCAGGGTTTTCATGCCCAGTTCGTGGGCGATGCGCGGCGTGTGCTGGTGGCCATCGGTGCAAGAGAAGGTGCGCACCCACTGGGTGTGCGGTTGTATGAGCAGCAGGCGTTCGCGGATCTGCGCTTCGCTGACTTCGGTGCCTGGCGCCTGGCCTTCCAGGTACGGGCTGAAACACAGGCCATGCACACCGCGCGCGATCGCCGCGTCAAAGTCCAGGCCCAAAGCGGTGCGCTCGGCGTCGGACCAGCGCTGCGGCAGGCTGTGCTCCCAGCGCCCGCTGCTGGGCGCGGTGGGCTGGGCACCCGAGCGCGGACTGCCGGTGGCGGACCAGTGGCCCCGTTCGGCCTGGGGCGTGGCATGCAAGGGCTTGGACATGGATTCTTCAGCTCAGGTTTTTTGGTGCCACGGGAACTTGCCCGGGGCACGCGGCTTGGGGTCGCCGTAGCCGCCCACCTTGTCGTAGACACGCACATAGTCCACGACAAGCTCGGCAGGGAACGGTGTGGCCGGGTTGGGGGCGCCGGGGAAGTTGCCGCCGACGGCGACGTTCATCACGATGTAAAACGGCTGGTCAAACGGTGCTGGCCAGGGGTTGAGGTCGGCTGCACGTTTGGGCTCCAGGCCTTTGCCGTCGCGGGTCTTGCTGCAGCTCCACCAGTGGTCGCGGGTGGAGGTGTGCACACCGTCGACATAGAAGCGGATCTCGCCGGGCTCCCACTCCACGCTGTAGACATGCCAGTCGGCCACCGTGCTGCCACCGGGCAGCGCGTGCACATGGGTGATCAGCGAACGCTTGGGGTAGACCGATCCAAAATGAAGGCTGTTGAGCACCTCGTGCGGCTTTTCGCCGACGATTTCCATCACGTCGATTTCGCCCGACGCGGCCCAGCCGCCGTAGCGGTCTTCGTGCGGCAACAGCCACAGCGCCGGCCACAAACCCTTGCCCCAGGGCACCTTGGCACGAAACTCAAACTTGCCATAGAGCTTGGTGAACAGCGGCGTGCCGTCGCGCTGGCGGGTCTTCAGCCGGGCCGAGGTGTAGCCGCAACCGTGCAGCGACTCTTTGACCGCGCGGATGGTCAGCAGGCTGTTCTTGACAAAGACGTTCTGCGGCTCTTGGGTGTAGTACTGCAGCTCTTCGTTGCCCCAGCCCGGTATCCACACGTTGTGCTGGTAGTCGAAGAAGCCATTGCCGATGTCAAAGGCCCACTTGCTGGGGTCGATGCGGTCGCCTTCAAACTCATCGTTCCAGACCAGCTTCCACGGGTCTTGCGTCTTGCGCTGGGCCATGATCGCTTGCTGGGTTCTCAGGCCACCAGGCGGCCATCGGCACCAAAGGTCAATGCCCAAGCCGCTGCAGGGGCCAGCCCCACGGTTTGTCCGGCCTCGACCTGCAGGCTCTCTGCACCCACTTTGGCCGTCAGCAAGTCGTCGACGCCTTCCACCCGCAGGTGCACGATGGACGAGTCGCCCAGGTGTTCGGCCAGCGCCACATGGGCGGTGATGCCCTGGCCGGCAGGCAGCAGGTGCAGGTGCTCGGGGCGCAGGCCCGCGCGTTGCACACTGGCTGGCGCCTGGCTGGCCAGGGTGTTCCACAAGGCGACGTGCGCCGCGGCGGCGTTGGCGGCCGGTGGGCGCGGGACCAGGTTGATGCGTGGCGCACCGATGAAGCCGGCGACAAATTCATTGGCCGGCCGGTTGTACAAATCCATCGGCGGCCCGAGCTGCTCGACGATGCCCTTGTTGAACACCGCGATGCGGTCGCCCAGCGTCATCGCCTCGACCTGGTCGTGGGTGACGTAGATCATCGTCGTGGCCAGTTCCTTGTGCAGCCTTGAGAGCTCGATGCGCATGTTCACGCGCAGCGCGGCGTCCAGGTTGGACAGCGGCTCGTCGAACAAAAAGACCTTGGGCTTGCGCACGATGGCGCGGCCGATGGCCACCCGCTGGCGCTGGCCGCCCGACAGCTCTTTGGGGAAGCGCCCCAGCAGGTCGGTGATGCGCAAAATCTCGGCGGCCCGGCCGACCTGGGTGTCGCGTTCGGACTTGGTGGCGCCAGCCATCTTCAGCGCAAAGCCCATGTTCTCGGCCACCGTCATGTGCGGATACAGCGCGTAGCTCTGGAACACCATGGCCGCGCCGCGGTCGGACGGGCGCAGGTCATTGGCGCGCACACCGTCGATCAGCAGGTCGCCTCCGGTCACCGACTCCAGACCGGCAATCATGCGCAGCGTGGTCGACTTGCCGCAGCCCGAGGGGCCGACAAAGACGATGAATTCGCCATCGGCCACATCCAGGTCGATGCCCTTGATGACATCCACCTTGCCGTAACTCTTGCGGATGCCCCGCAGCGAAACCTGGCCCATCTCAGTCTCCGGTTGTGGCCACGGCGGGCCTGGCTGTTGCGGCCGCCTGGGCCTGCAACGCCTTTTGTCGTTTCAGGAATTCGCCGTACCAAAGGGCGCTGTCCTTGGGGGTGCGCGTCTGCGTCGCGTAGTCGACGTGCACGATGCCAAAGCGCTTCTCGTAACCCGAAGCCCACTCGAAGTTGTCGAGCAGGCTCCAGACCATGTAGCCCTCCAGGCGCACACCCTGGCGGATGGCCTCGCCCACCGCGTCGATGTGGCGCGCGATGTAGTCGGTGCGCTCGCCATCGTGGATGCGGCCGTTCACCAAGGTGTCCTTGAAGGCGCCACCGTTTTCGGTGACGACCATCGGCGGCACGGCGTAGTCGTGCTGCAAGCGCAGCAGCACGTCGGTCAGGCCGCGGGGGTAGATCTCCCAGCCCATGTCGGTGACGCCGTAGCCGCTGTCGTGCACTTTCCAGTCGTCGTCGGCACTGACCACCGAGCGTGAGTAGTAGTTGATGCCCAGGAAGTCCATCGGCGTAGTGATGGCCTGCATGTCACCGGCTTGCACCTGGGGTGCGTCGGCGCCCAGGTGTTCCAGTACATCGGCGGGGTAGCTGCCCTTGAACAGCGGATCCATGTACCAACGCACCAAGCGCCCGTCTTCCAGCTGGGCCTTTTCGAAGTCGGCAGCGGTCTCGGTGGCCGGCTGAACCGGTGAGACGTTGAGCACGATGCCCAGTTTGGCTTGGCAGCCCTGGGCCCGCATGGCCTGCAGGGCCAGGCCATGGCTGAGCAGCAGGTGGTGCGCCGCCTTCATGGCGGTGGCGCGGTGCTTGATGCCAGGCGCAAAAACGCCCGTCTCGTGGCCCAGCATGGCCATCACCCATGGCTCGTTGTGGGTGGTGATCGCGGGCACGCGGTCGCCCACCCGCTTGGCCATGCCCACGGCGTATTCGACAAACCGGTGCACGGTGTCGCGGTTTGCCCAGCCGCCTTGGGCCTGCAGTTCAGCGGGCAGATCCCAGTGGTTCAGGGTCATGTAGGGCTTGATGCCGCGGGCCAGAAGGCCGTCGATCAGGCGTTCATAAAAGTCCAGACCCTGGGCATTCCAGGTGCCGTTGCCACTGGGACGCACGCGTGGCCACGAGACCGAAAAGCGGTAGGCACCAACGCCCAACTGGCTGATCAGGTCGAGGTCCTTGGCCCAGTGGTGGTAGTGGTCGCAGGCGACGTCGCCATCGGTGGCGTCGGCAATGGCGCCGGGCAGCCGACAGAACTCGTCCCAGATCGACGGGCCTTTGCCGTTCAAATGGGCCGCGCCTTCGATCTGGAAGGAACTGGTGGCCACGCCCCACACAAAGCCGGGTGGAAACTGGTTGTTGGAAGCAACGGACTTGAGCATTGTTTTTTGAGTCTCTGGGCTCAGAACGCGGCGCTGGCCTTGTGGCCACACGCCAGGAAGTGCTGCTGAAAGCCGGGCCAGGCTTTCACTTGACCGCCCCCGCCGTCAGGCCGGAAATCAGTTGCCGCGAGGACAGCACAAACAGCACCACCAACGGCAGCGTGGCGATGGCCGAGCCGGTCATCAGCGCGCCCCACTCGGTGTTGACCGGGCTTTGCAGGCTGCGCAACGCCAACGGCAGGGTGTACATGTCGGGGCTGCGCATCACGATCAGTGGCCCGATGAAGTTGTTCCATGATGCGATGAAGGTGATCAGGCCCAGCGTGCCCAGCGCCGGCTTGAGCAGCGGCAACACGATGCGGGCGTAGATGCCCAGTTCGCTGCAGCCGTCCATGCGTGCGGCTTCGATCAGGTCCTTGGGGATCGACGTGGTGACAAACTGGCGCATCAGGAAGATGCCAAAAGCGCTGGCTGCACCGGGGATGTAGAGCGCCTTGGGTTGGTCGATCCATCCCAGCGCGTCCATGATCATGAAGGTGGGGATCATGTTCATGAACGA
>JANMHH010000121.1:0-4059 GCA_031375065.1 Rubrivivax sp.
CTTCTGCAAATCAGCTGTCCCCAGTACCCGTTTGTGGCCGGTTGCCAGTACCGACGAGCGGCTGCCTCCTGGCCATCTGATCGCCATGGACCATGGCGCGGCCGGTGTTAAGTCCCTGTCAGCTCCAGCAAGGTGTGCTCATCAGGCGGCGTGCTTGGCGCCACCTGAAGGGCATTTGGCGACAACGCGCGGCCGCTGGTCGCTTGTCACTGGTGGCCGGGGCTTGGCCTGCTCACGATCACCCCTTTGTGATCGTCAAGGAACCCCATGCAAGGCCTGTTGAAGCTCTTGAAAATACCCGCGGCCTTCGCACCGGCGCTGAGCCTGTTGCTGTGCCTGTTGGGCGCAGTACCCCAGCCCGCACAGGCCACACAGGCCACACAGGCCACAGAGGTGGGTTGGCGGCAGATCACGGTTCCGGGTGGCGTCCGGGAAGCCGCGCCCACGCTGGTGGCCCTGTACTACCCGACAGCGGCTGCTGCACGCCCGGTTGCGATGGGGCCGTTCACCGTCACCGCCGCCATGCGAGCCGAACCCGAAGCCACGGTCAAAGGCCTGCTGCTGCTCAGCCATGGCACCGGGGGCTCTGAGCTGGGTCACAGCACCTTGGCCCAGGCGCTGGCGCAAAGCGGCTACCTGGTGGCTGCCTTGCGCCACCCAGGCGACAACTGGCAAGACACCGCTTTGCGCGACGGCCCTGGCGCCGCGCGCTACTTCGTACAGCGACCGCAGCAGGTCTCGCACGTCATCGACGCGCTGCTGCAAGACCCGCTGTGGAAAGACCGAATTGCGCGCGACAGCCGCGGGCCTCGCGTGGGTGCGTTGGGGCATTCGGCCGGCGGCTACACGGTGCTGGCTTTGGCGGGCGGCGTGCCGCAGTGGTCGCGCCTGTCGTCACACTGCAGCACGCAGGCCGGCCAGGATCCCATCTTCTGCAGCATGGGCCGGGGGCAACCCGCCGCGGCGGCCGACATGCCGTCGGTGGCCGATGGGCGTGTGCGCGCCGTGGCGGCGCTGGCGCCTGTGGGCGTGCTGTTCAGCGCGGCGTCACTGGCAGGTGTGAGCGTGCCCACGCTGCTGGTGGAAGCCGAACAAGACCGCTTCCTGGTGCCACGGTTTCACTCCGGCTGGGTGGCGCAGAACCTGCCGCAGGCCGAGCGCATCAGGGTCCCCAACGCTTGGCACTTTGTGTTCATGGACACACCCAGCATGCCGCTGCCATCACCCGATGGTGACATCGGCGCCAACGCCCCGGGCTTTGACCGCGCGGCCTTCCTGTTGCAGTTCGGTCGCACGCTGTCGGTGTTCTTTGACCGGGCCTGGCCTTGAAGGCGCCTGTCCGGCAGCCCGCGTGTGGATGCCTGCGCAGCACGTGGTGATGGGTGAAGGCGGGCCCGCTACAGGCCGGACCGACACGCTCAACGCGGCATCAGAGCTGCGCTTGGCAGTGCCGCAGGAAGTCGCGCGTCGTGGCGCCCAATTCGCGGCTGCGGTGCACCACCGTGGCCAGCCGCCGCCGGGCCGCTGGCAGCCGGGTCCGCAGCGCCACCAGGTGCCGGTCGGCCAGGGCTTGGGCCACCGCGTGGCGTGACAGGCAACCCAGCCCCGTGCCCGCCGCCACCACCTGTTTGATGGCTTCGGTGCTGCCCAGCTCGAAGCCCACGTTCACATGCTGCAGGTGCTCGGTCAGCCAGCTGTCGGTGACCTGCCGTGTGCCCGAGCCGGGTTCACGCAAGACCCAGGTCGCGTCGGCCAGTTGGCGCCGTGTGGCCACCCCCGCGGCCAAGGCATGGCCGGGCGCGGCCACCACCACCATGTCGTCCATCAACCAGGGGCGCACACGCACTTCGGGGTGGCTTTGCGGGCCTTCGATGAAACCCACGTCGGCCTGGAAGCTGGTCACCGCGTCGATCACTTCGCGGGTGTTGGCAATGCGCAGTTGCACGCGGCAAGCGGGGTGCTGGGCGGTCCAGCGGGCGATCAGTTCGGGCAACAGGTATTCGCCAATGGTGAAGCTGGCCGCCAGGCGCAAAGGGGCGGCGTGTTCGGCGGTGAAAAGCGCTTGCGCCGACTCGGCCGCTTCCAGCAAAGCCTGCGCGCGTGGCAAGAAGGCCAGGCCGTTTTCATTGAGCACCAGGCGGCGGCCCAGGCGGTCGAAGAGCTGGGTCTCGAGCACCGCTTCCAGGTCGGCCAGCGCCGTGCTGGCGGCCGACTGCGAACGCGCCACGCGGTCGGCGGCGGCACGCGTGCTGCCGCTGCGCGCGGTGGCCACAAAGACTTCGACCTGCTTGAGGGTCAGGCGCAGGCGCCCGCCCGCTCCAGCGGGTTCGGCGAGCCCGTGGGCGTCGCTGGACTGATCTGATTTACCGATCTGCATGAACGGTATTCTGGGCTTTTTCGATCTGCACCGCACCCGTAGCATGCACGCACCCAAGCTCCGGCACCATCATGGCTGACGCACCCCTGCACAACCCCTTGGCCAACCCAGCCGCTGGCGCCAGCACCGAAGTCAAGTGCACCACCTGCTACATGTGCGCCTGCCGCTGCGGCATTCGGGTGCACCTGCGCGACGGCGAGGTGCGCTACATCGACGGCAACCCCGAACACCCGCTGAACCAGGGCGTGATCTGCGCCAAAGGGGCCAGCGGCATCATGAAACAGGTGTCGCCGGCACGGCTGACGCAGCCGCTGCTGCGCAAGGCCGGCAGCGAGCGTGGCGCCGGTGAATTTGAGCCCATCTCGTGGGAGCGCACCTTTCAGATCCTGACCGACCGGCTGCAGCACATTCGCAGCACCGACCCCAAGAAGTTCGCCTTCTTCAGCGGCCGCGACCAGATGCAAGCCCTGACCGGCCTGTTTGCGCGCCAGTTCGGCACGCCCAACTACGCCGCGCATGGCGGCTTTTGCAGCGTGAACATGGCCGCCGGCATGATCTACACGGTGGGCGGTTCGTTCTGGGAATTTGGCGGGCCCGACCTGGACCGCGCCAAGCTGTTTGTGATGATCGGCACCGCCGAAGACCACCACAGTAATCCGATGAAGATTGCGATCAGCAAATTCAAGCGTGACGGTGGCCGCTTCATCAGCATCAACCCCGTGCGCACCGGTTACTCGGCCATTGCCGACGAGTGGATACCGATCAAGCCCGGCACCGACGGCGCGCTGTTCATGGCCTTGATGCACGAGCTGATCGCGCAAGACCTGATCGACCGGCCCTTCCTGCAGCGCTATACCAACGCGCCACAACTGGTGGTGCTGGACGAGGGCCACCGCGAGGGGCTGTTTGCCTTTGATGCCAACCCCGAAAAGGGCCCACCCGGCGACGGCCGCAACCCGCACAACAAGCTGGTCTGGGACCTGAGCAGCGGCACTGTCAAAGCCGCCTACCCCGAAGGCATTGCCGACGGCTGCCAGCCCGCGCTGGAAGGCCACTACACGCTGGCCGACGGCACCCGCGTGGCGCCGTCGTTCCAACTGCTGCGCGACCGCGTGGCCCCCTGCACGCCAGAGTGGGCAGCGGCCATCACCGGTATCGATGCCCAGCGCATCCGCGCGCTGGCGCGCGAACTCGGCGACACCGCGCTGAAACAAGCTTTCGAAGTGCCCGTGCCCTGGGTCGACGCCTGGGGGAAGCAGCACGCCACCACGCAGGCCCGCCCGGTGGCCTTCCACGCCATGCGCGGCCTGGCGGCGCACAGCAACGGCTTTCAGACGGTGCGCGCACTGGCGGTGATGATGAGCCTCTTGGGCACCATCGACGCACCCGGCGGCTTCAGGCACAAAGCGCCCTACCCGCGCCACATCGTGCCCAACTACCGCGCCTTCAACGACCCCGACCTGATCAAGCCCAACACGCCGCTCAACAGCGCGCCGCTGGGCTTTCCGGCCCACCCCGACGAGCTGGCGGTCTACCCTGATGGCAGCCCGATCCGCATCGACCACGCGTTTTCGTGGGAGCACCCGCTGTCGGCGCACGGCATGATGCACAACGTCATCAGCAACGCCAGCAAGGGCGACCCCTACCGCATCGACACGCTGCTGATCTTCATGGCCAACATG
>JANMHH010000140.1:0-12923 GCA_031375065.1 Rubrivivax sp.
TTCCTGTGGTTGTTTCCCAAGGAGCGCACTGAAACGTCCAACACACCGCAGTGGCGGCTGACGCACGCACTGCTGCTGTTCAACGCGGGTCAGGGCCAACAAGCCCGGCCCGACCTGCAAGCCCTGCACAAGGAACTGGGCGCCTCCAAAGCCAGCGGCACGTTGGCCGGCGCGGTGACCCAGCTGCTGGCCAGGTTGTGACGTTGACTGTCATCGGCCGCTCGGGTTGGGCGCGCCGGCCTGGGCCTCAGACGATGATGTGCCAGGCATGCCCACATTGGCGGCAGCGCACGTGGACTTCGTCTTCTTGGCCTTCGGGTTGCACCAGCTCCAGGCGCCCATAGGTCTTGCAGTGCGGGCAGTCGGCCTGGTGGGCCACGGCTTCAGCCGAGCTCAGCAGCCGCAGGTAGCGCCGCAGTGCCCACAGGCCAATGGCGGCGCACAAGACGGCGGCAACCAGGTCGGTCAGTTGGTCTGCCA
This sequence comes from Rubrivivax sp., assembly GCA_031375065.1. GTDB lineage: Bacteria > Pseudomonadota > Gammaproteobacteria > Burkholderiales > Burkholderiaceae_C > Rubrivivax. Next base: position 481 of record JANMHH010000140.1, read on the forward strand.
AGCTGGGGAACTTGGACGCGGCTTCAAAGGCCGCGAAGAGCCCGATCACACACAGGAACAGCAGCACCATGTGGGCATGGCTTTGCAACAGCTCACGTTCGTACCACTTGCGAAAGCCATGTTTGCGGATGCCGTCGGCCAACTTCATGCGCGCCCCTGTTTGCTTGAATCCCGTTCCAGATGATGGCCTATCTGCGCCACCCGCTCGGCTTGGATCGCCGCGCCAATGTCGGGGCCGCGTCGGCCAGCCTTCGCCGCTTGCTCGGCCACCAGGGCGGTGTCGACCTGCAAGGCGGCGCGCAGCAAGGGCGGCAGGCGCTGGGCCGGCGGGTAAGGCTGTTCTTGCAGCCCGGTGCGGCCGCGGGCGTCGCACTCACAAGCCTGCAGCACCGCCGTGAACCGTTCGGGCCGGCGGATGGCGTCGCAGCGCTCGAACAGGCGCAACAGGGCTGCCGCGCCCAGCTTGTCGCTGGCGTGGATGTGGCCGTGCTCGCGCGCCACCACGTCGGCCAGTTCGCGGCAGTCGCTGCTGACGCGCCAGCGTTCGGCCAAGGCCTGCGCCAGCTTGGCGCTGCGCGCTTCATGGCCCAGGTGGCGCGGCCATTGGTCGGGCGGTGTGCTGCCTTTGCCCAGGTCGTGGGTCAGGCAGGCCCAGCGCACGGGCAGGGCCGCGTTCAGGCGCGCGGCCATGTCGATCACCAGCATCAGGTGCACGCCGGTGTCGACCTCCGGGTGATGAGCGGGCGGCTGTGGCACGCCCCACAGGCGGTCCACCTCGGGCATCAAGCGGCGCAGTGCGCCACAGGCGCGCAGCACCTCGAACATGCGGCTGGGCTGGGCGCACATCAAGCCGCGCGACAGCTCCTGCCACACCCGTTCGGCCACCAGCGCGTCGACCTCGCCGTTGTCGACCATGTGCCGCAGCAGCGTCAGGGTCTCAGAAGCGACGGTGAAGTCGGGAAAGCGGGCCGCCAGGCGGGCCAGGCGCAGCAGGCGCACCGGGTCTTCGGCAAACGCGTCGGAGACGTGGCGCAGCACGCGTTGTTGCAGGTCGGCCTGGCCGCCGTAGGGGTCGATCAGGGTGCCGTCGCTGGCCTGCGCGATGGCGTTGATGGTGAGGTCGCGCCGGGCCAGGTCTTGTTCCAGCGTGACCTCGGGTGCGGCATGAAAGCTGAAGCCGTGGTAGCCCGCGCCCACCTTGCGTTCGGTGCGTGCCAGCGCCACTTCTTCGCCCGTGACGGGGTCCAAGAAGACCGGAAAGTCCTTGCCGACCGGCTTGTAGCCCAGCTCCAGCAGCGCTTGCGGGGTGCTGCCCACGACCACCCAGTCGCGGTCAGCGGCGGGCAGGCCCAGCAGGGCGTCGCGCACCGCGCCGCCGACGACGTAGAACTGGGCGCCCACGGGCCTTTGGCTCACCGCTGTTTGCGGTAGGGCTCGTCAAAGTCCAGGTAATCCTGCTCGGCCAGCGAGTCCTTGATCCACGCGGCCACGGCTGGCGTGGCGGTGACCGCTTGCACGTAGGCGCGGGTGGTGTCGGACATCGGCAGGCCATAGGTCAGCAAGCGCATGCAGACGGGCGCGTAAAAAGCGTCAGCCGCGCCAAAGCTGCCAAACAGGAAGGGCCCGCCGCTGACCGCCAGGGCCTGCGCCCAGGCGTCTTCGATGCGCGCCACGTCCTTGCGCGCGGCGCTTTGTTCGGCCCAGACGCGCGCGCCATCTTCGTGCAGCTGGGCTTCGATGTTCATCGGGCAATGGGTGCGCAGCGCCGCAAAGCCACTGTGCATCTCGCAGACCAGGCTGCGCGCGCGGGCTCGCGCGGCGCGCTCGGCCGGCCACACACCGGGGTGCTTTTCGGCCAGGTATTCGGTGATGGCCAAGGTGTCCCAAATTGCCAGATCGCCGTCGACCAGCACCGGCACCTTGGCCGCCGGGCTGTGGCGGGCCACCGCCTGCCGAAAAGCCGAGCCCTCGCTGAAGTCAAAACGCAGCTTGACCTCTTCAAACGCGATGCCCAGCTGTTTCATCAACACCCAGGGCCGCATCGACCAGGACGAGTAGTTCTTGTTGCCGATGATCAGTTGCATGGGGGCCTCCAGTCGGTTGTGCTCGTGGTGTCGAACGCAGACCTGCCAATGCTAGGGGTTGAAGCTGCGCTGCGGGATGCACGGTGGTCATCGGTTCGATGACGGCGGTGCATCAAAGCCCTCAGCGCCCGCTGCGGCCGGCTCGAAACCGGTCCAGGTCCGGTCGCAGAAAAAGATCGCCCAGGTAGCGTGGTGCCACGGATTCCATCGCGGTGGGTGTGATGCCCATGGCGCGCAAGTCGGGCGCGTGACCGCTGGCCACGTTGGGCACCGCCAAGGACGCCAGGTTGTCCCGTGACATCAAGGGCTCCCCGGGCAGGCATTCCATGGCCAGCGCCTGCAGCCAACCGGCCCAGTGTGGCAGCGCCCACTGCGGCCGGTCGTGGCCCGACCATTGCCCCGCCAGGTGCACCAGTTGACTCAGGGTGTAGACCTGGGGCCCGGCGCATTCAAAGGTCTGCCCGATGGTGGCCGGCGTGTCCAGCGCATGCATGATGGCCTGCGCCACGTCTTCCACCCACACTGGTTGCAGCCGTGCCTGCGCGCCAGCCAACGGCATCACAGGCGCCACCGCCTGCAGTTGGGCAAAGAGGTTCAGGAAGCGATCGTGGGCGCCAAAGATGACCGAGGGGCGCAGCACCGTGACGTCGAGCCCCGAGGTGGCCAGCACCGCCTCGCCAGCCGCCTTGCTGCGCAGGTAACGCGACGGTGCGCCCGTGCTGGCACCCAGGGCGCTGACATGCACCAGCCGCTTGACGCCAGCGCCATGGCAGGCGTTGACCAGGCGGCTCGGCAGTTCGACATGCACCCGCTGGAAGTCGGCTTCGCTGCCGTGCAGGATGGCGATCAGGTTGATGACCACGTCGACGCCTTGAACCAGCTGCTGCAGTTGCGCGTCGTCGTGAACCTGGGCCTGCATCAGGTCGACGGTGGGCAGCAATTGCACGCCTTGGCCGCGCGCCAGGCGGCGGGTGGGCACCTTGATGCGGTCGCTGCTGCTGCGCTCGGTCAGGCGTTCACAAACGGCGCGGCCGACAAAGCCGGTACCGCCAAAAACCAGAATGCGTGTCATGGAATTTCTTTGTCAGGTGCGGGCGCTGCCGGGTCGCGTGGGCCGATCGGTTTGCCCAGTCGGGACTTCAGCGTGGGCACGGGTTGGCCCAGCACAGCGGCGTAGTAGATCGAGTTGGAGAGCACCTTTTTGACGTAGTCGCGCGTCTCGTTGAAAGGAATGGTCTCGGCCCAGGCGGCCGGCTCCATCAGCGTGCCCTCGCGCCAGCGGCGCGGGCGGCCGGGGCCGGCGTTGTAGGCGGCGGTGGCCATCGCCAGCGAGCCGTCCAGGTCGTCAAGCACGCGCCGCAAGTAGGCCGCGCCCAGCTGCAGGTTGACCTCGCGGTCGTTGATCATCTGCGGCGTGTAGGCCAGGCCGACCTGCTTGGCTGTCCAGCGGGCCGTGGCGGGCATCAGCTGCATCAGACCGGAGGCGCCGACGTGTGAACGTGCGTCGGTGATAAAACGCGACTCCTGGCGGATCAAGCCCAGCACCACGGCCGGGTCCAGCCCCGCCTGCTTGGCCTTGGCCTCGATCAGTTCGCGCTGCGGGGTGGGGAAACGCTGCGCCATGTCGACTTCCAACTTGGTGCGGTCGCTGGTGTTGATGCAGCGGTCCCAGACCTCGCGTTCGCAGGCCAGTTGGGCGGCGGCGAGCAGGCCCCGTTCGTCCAGCCCGCGCAGCGTGAAGTTCCACTCGCGCACACCCTCTGAACGCAAGCCCAGGCCGATCAGCTGCAAGGCCCGGTTGAAGCCGGCTTGGCTGCGGGCGGCTTCACGTTCGCTGGGCGTCAAGGCCGACGGCGCGCCGGGCAGGCTGACCTTGCCGCCCAGTTCTTCGGTGGCCAATTGGCCGTAGAAATTGAGTTGCGGGCTGATGCTTTCCAAGGCCAGCCTGGCGCTGGCCCGGGTGGCGTCGCCTTCAGGCCCGGTGGCGGCGCGGGCCTGGGTGGCGCGGGCGCGCCAGTAAACCCAGGTGGCGTCTTTTTGCTCGGCCGCGCTCATGGCGTCGACGGCGCGCTGAATCAGCACCGGCCGGTGCCTGTTGTTGGCCGGCATGCGCAGTGCGGCGCGCACGTGCCAGGCCAGCAGTTCGTCGCTCCAGGGCGGCGTGGAGCCCGGCTTGGCGGCTTCGTCCCACAGCAGCCACGCTTTGCGTGCGTAGTCGGCGGCCATCGGCATCAGCTTCAGGCCGGCCTGCTTGGCCACATGGGCCCAGGCGGTGGCGGCCAGGGCCACCGGCAACTCTTGCTGCCACCGGGCTTCGAGCTGCGCCGCGGTGTACTCGGGGTCGGTGGCGGCCAGGCGCATCAACGCCAGCAGGTCCAGCTCGTGGGCGGTGATCGTGACCGGTTGCGGTCGCCGCCGAAGGTATTGCTGCGGCGTGTCCCACAGTTCGGTCATGGCCGATTCCAGCCCCGGCCGCACCAGCGCCACCGCGGCGCGTGCCGGGCGCGGGCGGTTGGCCTCGACCGACAGCCGGGCTTCGGTCCACAAGTCGGCGTCGCTGAGCTTGCGCGCCTCGCGCAGGGTGCTGGCCAGCAGGTTGCAAGCGTCGTCGAGCTCACGCTGTGCATACCAGGCGGCCTTGGCGGCTTCACGCACGTCCTGGCCGTCCAGGTGCTGGGTCAGCACGGCGTAGCAGGTGACGTCGCGGTCGTCGTTCATGCGAAAGCGCGGAAACTCGACGCGGAAGTTGGCCCAGTCGCGCCGCCGGCCCAGTTCCAGCAGCCAGTCGTTGCGCAGGCGGTCTTCGACGTAGGTGCCGGGCCAGCGGGCGTAGAAGGCGTCGAGCTCGGCCTGCTGGGCCTGGCCCAGCCGGTTGCCAAGTTCCCAGTACTCGGCCCACTGGGCCAGGGGGTGGCCGTTGCGGTTGGCCACTTGACGCAGCGAGCTCAACTGCAAGGCGTCTCTTTTGCGCAGGGCTTCTCGAGCCTGCACCAGGATGTCTTCAGCCGGGGCCTGCGCCAGCGCTGGCGCGGCGCCCGCCAGAACGGCACTGGCCAGCGTCAAGGACAGCGCCGTCAGGCGCAACGAGCGGATAAGTGGCATGGTTCGAATTTAGCGCAGGGGTGAGGGCTCATGGCCATGAAGGTCAAGGCGGCGTGAGGGCCAGCAAAGCTTGGCGCGTTTCGTCGGCCTGGGCCAGCAGCCATTCTTCAAAGGCCGCCAGCACCGGCCTTTGCTGGCGCTGCGGCCAGCGCACCAGCCAATAGGCGAAGGGCGAAACCACCCGCCCCGCTACGCCAAAGGGCTCGACCAGGTCGCCGCGCTGGATGGATTCCAGCGTCAATGGCATGCGGGCCAGCGCCACGCCTTGACCGGCCAGCGCGGCCTGGATGCGCTGGTAAGTGAAGTTCAGGTGCAGCCAACTTCTTGGTTCCAGGCCAACGGGCGCGCTTTGACGCAGCCAGTGGGTCCAGCTGACGTATTCGGCGCTGGGTTTGTGGTCGTCTTCTTCGAGCAGGGTGTGCTGCGCCAGGTCGGCGGCGCAGCGCAAGGGCAGGCGCTGCAGCAAGGTGGGGCTGGCCACGGGGGTCAACACTTCGTCAAACAAGCGCACCGAGCCGGGTGGTGCGTCGTCGGGGTGGCAGTGGCGCAGGGCGAGGTCGATTTCCGGGTCGTCGAATTCGGCCATGTTGTCGGTGGCCGAAATGCGAATGTCGGCCTGCGGGTGCTGGGCTTGAAAGGCCTGCAGCCGGGGCAGCAGCCACATCGACGCAAACGAGGCAAAGGTGGTCACGCCCACCGGCTGGCGGCGCTGGGCGGTGCGGATCTGGCGCACGGTGCCGTCCAGTCGCAACAGCAAGGGCTCGACGCTGCGCAGCAGCTGCATGCCGGCGCCGGTGATTTCGACGTGGCGCGTGCCCCGCAAGAAAAGCGCCGCGCCAAGCTCTTCTTCCAGCGCCCGGATCTGGCGGCTGATGGCCGGCTGGGTCAGGTGCTGCTCTTCGGCTGCGGCCCGAAAACTCAAACGGCGCGCCACCGCTTCGAAGGTGCGCAAGGGGCCGATGGCCAACGGGCGGTGACGCGGTTGATTCATGCACTTTGATTATCAATCAAGTGGCAATTGATGATTGGACTGTTTATCGGGTAAACCCGATGATTAGGGGGAACGATTCAACTCAAGGAGTTCCTCGATGAACCTCACCTCCATGACAGATTTGCATCAAGCCAACAGCCCTTTTGTCTGGCCCTTGGCCGATCGCCAGGCCGTCACGTTGTCGGCGGACCGAGGCACGCGGTCGCTCTGGGTACACGAAGGCCGGGTCTGGCTGACCCGCCAGTGCGCCAGCGGCGTGCCCGATGACGTGTGGTTGGATGCCGGTCAGAGCCACACGCTGCCCGCCGGGTCCGAGTGGGTGGCAGAAGCCTGGCCGCAAGCGCGGCTGAGCGTGGTGCAGGCCGCGCCCACGGTGATCAAGGCCGCGGTTTGGCCCTCTTGGCTGTTGCCTTGGCGAGCGGCGACTTCTTCGGCCTGGCAACGCGCTTGAGGGTCCGGTTCTGAGCCACGCTGCGGGCTTGCAGCGCGGCCTGCAGCGCCAGGCGGGCCCAGGGCGCCATCAGCGCAGGCGAATCCAAGGCTTCGGCCGGCGCGGTCCAGTAACTCATGGTCAACGACTTGCCCTTGGACTCGAAGACAAAAGGTTCGCACTGGGCCTGCTCGAACCGGGCCTGGGTGTCGGCGTTGGTCTTGAGGTACAGGCGCTCGAAAGCGATCAGGGCCAGAAAGACGTCATCGACATAAAGACCCCAGCCGCCAAACATGCGCCGCACGCGCACGCTGCCCAGTGGGGCCAGGAGTTCTGTGCAGTGGCTGACAAAGGGCGGCAACGTGGTGCCCATGTGAGGTCCTCCGTGCTTTGAGTTGCGAGACGGACGCTGGTGCGCCCAGGTCCGCTCCAGGCGCGACAATACCGGTCCTGCTGCCCGCGCAGTGAATGTCCGGCCCAACGATGTCGCTGAACCTGCCGTCCTTCGAGCCCTCCAAAGACAAGGCCACGCTGCGCCGCCAGCTGCAGGCCGAGCGCCAGACGTTGATCGACCGCCACCAGCGTGCCATGCACCTGCAAGAGGTGCTGCGGGTGTGGTTGATGGGCCGGGCCGACAAGGCCGTGGGCGCGTACTGGCCCATCAAGGGCGAATTTGACGCGCTGCCTGCGCTGTACCGCTGGGCTGAAGCCGACGAAGAACGTTGCATCGGCCTGCCCGTGATCGACAAGACCACCAAGCGCCTGAGTTTCCACATGTGGTTCCCGGGCTGCGAGATGGAAGAAGATGCCTACGGCATTCCCAAGCCCAAGGACACGCCGGTGTTCCATCCGACGTTGTTGCTGGTGCCTTGTGTCGGCTTTGGTCCCCAGGGTGTGCGCTTGGGCTATGGCGGTGGTTTTTACGACCGCACCCTGGCCACCTTGCAACCCCGACCCACCACGGTGGGCCTGGCCTATTCACACGGTTTTGTGCCCTGGCTGATGGCCGAGCCGCACGACGTGCCGTTGGATGCCGTGCTCACCGACGAAGGTTTGGACTGGGCTGCCCCGCGCCGACAGCCTGGCCTTTGACCGACGGGTCAGTGGTGGCTCAGCCCGCCAAGCCCATCCGTTTGCAGACTTCCAGCGACAACGCGCTTTGGTTCAGCGTGTAGAAGTGGATGCCTGGCGCGCCGCCCACCACCAGCCGCTCGCACAGGCGTGCCACCACGTCGATGCCAAAGGCGCGGATCGACGCCGCGTCGTCCAGATAGCCTTCCATCTTCAGCGCCACCCAGCGTGGAATCTCGATGCCGTCGCGGGCCGCGAACTGCGCAATCTTGGCGTAGCTGTGGATCGGCATGATGCCCGGCACGATGGGCACGTTGACGCCCAGCGCGCGCACCTCGTCGACAAAGTGGAAGTAGGCGTCGGGGTTGAAGAAAAACTGCGTGATGGCCGAGTTGGCACCGGCTTTGACCTTGGCCGCAAAATGCTCCAGGTCCTTGCGCGCATAACGCTGCTGCGGGTGGTACTCGGGGTAGGCCGCCACTTCGATGAACCAGTCGTCGCCCTGGGTCTTGCGGATGAACTCGATCAGGTCCGACGCGTAACGAAACTCGCCGGCCGTGGCCGTGCCACTGGGCAGGTCTCCGCGCAGGGCCACCAGACGCTGGATACCCTGGGCCCGATAGGTGTCCAGGATCTCGGAAATGCCAGCCGCCGTGCTGCCCACGCACGACAAATGTGGCGCCGCCTCGTGGCCCAAGGCCGCAATGTCCTTGACCGTGGCCAGCGTCTTGTCGCGCGTGGCCCCACCGGCGCCATAGGTGACGCTGAAAAATTCTGGCTGCACGACCGACAGATCCTGCACCACGGTCTTGAGCTTTTCGCTGCCGACGGGGGTGTTGGGTGGGAAGAACTCAAAACTGATGGGTACGTGCTTCATGCAGACCTCCGCACAGCAAAGTCAGACCGGCCACACGCGCGAAAGCGCGAGTGGCCGCCATCAAGTGGCCGCCGCGGAACCGGCTTGGCCGGGCCGCTGGGGGCCGCCCCCTGGGGGAGCGGCCTTGGCCGCTTCGGGGGGGGTCTCAGTATCTGTAGGAGTCGACCTTGTAAGGCCCCGCCTTGCTGACGCCGATGTAGGCCGCTTGCGCGTCGCTCAGTTCGGTCAGCATGGCGCCGACTTTCTTCAGGTGCAGGCGCGCCACCTTTTCGTCCAGGTGCTTGGGCAGCACATAGACCTTGCCCACCTGGTAGTCGGCCTTGCGCGTGAACAACTCGATCTGCGCGATGGTCTGGTTGGCAAAAGATGAGCTCATCACAAAGCTGGGGTGACCCGTGCCGCAGCCCAGGTTCACCAGCCGGCCCTTGGCCAGCATGATGATCTTCTTGCCGTCGGGGAAGACCACGTGGTCGACCTGGGGCTTGATTTCGTCCCAGGTGCAGTCTTCCAGCGCAGCGACGTCGATTTCGTTGTCGAAGTGGCCGATGTTGCAGACGATGGCCTGGTCCTTCATCGCTTCCATGTGCTTGCGCGTGATCACGCTCAGGTTGCCGGTGGCTGACACGAAGATGTCGGCCTTGTCGGCGGCGTACTCCATGGTCACGACCTTGTAGCCTTCCATCGCGGCTTGCAGCGCATTGATGGGGTCGATTTCGGTCACCCAGACCTGGGCCGACAGCGCGCGCAAGGCCTGGGCGCTGCCCTTGCCCACGTCGCCGTAGCCGGCCACCACGGCCACCTTGCCGGCGATCATCACGTCGGTGGCGCGCTTGATGGCGTCGACCAGGCTTTCGCGGCAACCGTACAGGTTGTCGAACTTGCTCTTGGTGACGGAGTCGTTGACGTTGATGGCGCGGAACGGCAGCGTGCCCTTGGCGGCCATCTCGTTCAGGCGCAGCACGCCGGTGGTGGTTTCTTCGGTCACGCCAATGATCTGTGCCGCCTTGCGGGTGTACCAGGTGGGGTCGACCTTCAGCTTGGCCTTGATGGCGGCAAACAGGCAGGTTTCTTCTTCGCTGGTGGGCTTGCCGATGACGGAGATGTCTTTTTCGGCGCGCTGGCCCAGGATCATCAGCAGCGTGGCGTCGCCGCCGTCGTCCAGGATCATGTTGGGGCCTTCGCCCTCGGTGCCTTTGGCGCCGAAGTCAAAGATGCGGTGCGTGAATTCCCAGTACTCGCTGAGCGTTTCGCCCTTGTGTGCAAACACTGGCGTGCCCTTGTCCACCAACGCAGCGGCGGCGTGGTCCTGGGTGCTGAAAATGTTGCACGAGGCCCAGCGCACGCTGGCGCCCAGCGCTTGCAGCGTTTCCACCAGCACGGCGGTCTGGATGGTCATGTGAATGCTGCCGGTGATGCGCGCACCCTTGAGCGGCTGGCTCGTGGTGAACTCTTCGCGGATCGCCATCAGACCGGGCATTTCGGTCTCGGCGATCTTGATTTCCTTGCGGCCCCAGGCGGCCAACGAGAGGTCGGCAACAGCAAAATCTTGCACGGGTTTGAGAACGGCGTTCATGGTCAGGCTCCAATCGGTTGAGGAACCTGCACGGCGGCGCTTCAGACGGGGGATCCACTCACCCACGAAGACCATCGTGCAGGTGAGCGCTGTTGCAAAGTCGATTTCCGAGCCTGGCCTCTGAGGTGAGGTTGCAACGCTCCTCGGAAAGAGCCTGCATTCTAGCCACAAGGCCGCGGGTTTGCACGGGTGCTGCAAACCGCTGCGGCAAGGCGCTGCTTTGCAACGTGACCTCTGCCACTGTGCCAGCCGTCTCGCCAAGGCCAGCGCTGACGTTTGGGGGGCCTTGGGGTGGCATCTGGCTCGCGTCCGGTTCTCGTCTGGGTGGCGTCTGCGCGGTGTCTGCGCCGCATCTGCGTGGCGCCCGGGCGCTCTGCTGCAGAATCGCCGCGCATGCGCTGCCACGCCTGAGCCTGATGTCGAAAGCTTTCACCGCCTATGCGAGCTGCACCCCCGCGCGCCCACTGGTCGATTGGCCGCTGGCGGCGCGCGCCGCCATCCGTGGGTTCATGACCGACATCGACGACACGCTGACCCACCAGGGCGCGATCGAGCCCCAGGCGCTGCAGGCGCTGCACGACCTGGCGGCTGCCGGCCTGCCCGTCATTGCCATCACGGGCAGGCCCTGGGGTTGGAGCCTGGCCTTGGCGTCGACCTGGCCGGTGGCCGCCGTGGTGGCCGAGAACGGCGCGGTGGCGTTGATCAAGGACGGACCGCGCTTGCTCACCGAGTTTGCGCAGGACGAACCGACACGCCAGGCCAACGCGCTGCTGCTGCAGGCGGTGGCACAGCGTGTGCTGCGCGACGTGCCCGGCACCGTGTTGGCCGAGGACAGCCCAGGTCGGGTGACCGACATCGCGGTTGACCACAGCGAGTTCGTGCAGCTGCCGCCGGCCCAGATTGACGAGGTCGTGGCCTTGATGCGGCAGGCAGGCATGAACGCCACCGTCAGTTCGATCCACATCAACGGCTGGTTTGGCAGCCACAGCAAGTGGAGCGCGGCACAGTGGATGCTGCGTCGGCTGTGGGACCGCGAGCTGGTCGATGAACTCAATGCCTGGGTCTATGTGGGCGACTCCACCAACGACCAGTTGATGTTTCAGCACTTTCCGCAGGCTGTGGGCGTGGCCAACCTGGTGCGCTTTGCGGCCGAATTGAAGGTCTGGCCGGCCTACCTGGCGCCAGGCGAACGCGGAGTGGGTTTTGCCCAAGTGGCGCAGGCGGTGTTGGCGGCGCGTTGCAGCTGAGCTGTGCTCAAGCTGGCGGCTGTGCCGAGCGCAAGACCCGCGCAAAGACCCGGGCAAGACCCACTCAAGACCCGCTCAAGAACTGGGCGCTCGGGGTCAGCTTTCGGCCGACAAACCCAAGAAGTGGCGCAGGCGATCGGCTTCTTCGGCCCAGGCGGTCTTGAAGGCGGCCTCGCGCGGCGGCTTGCCGCTGACAAAGCCCCATTGCAGCTGCAGTTGGCCGCCCTGCACCGCGGCGTTGCACCAGCCCAGCACCTGGCCGCGCCACAGCAGCGGCAGCGCGTAGTAGCCGCGCACGCGCTGGTGCGCCGGGGTGTAGGCCTCGAAGCGGTAGGCCCAGCCCCAGAACAGCTCAAAGCGCCGGCGGTCCCAGACCACCGGGTCAAACGGCGCCAACAGCCGCACCTGCTCGTCCAACTGGTGGCGCTTGCTGCGCGGGTTTTCGCCGGCCGGCCAGTACCAGCGCAGTCCGTCGACTGGCGCCGAAGGCAAGCGGGCTTTGCTGCGCGCCAGCACCGCAGCGCGCTGGCTGCGCCACTGCGGCACGCCGCCGGCTAACAGGTGGCTGATCAGTTCGGACAACGAGTGCTCGGGCAGCGGCGCGTACTTGGCCACCACCACGTCGACCAAGGCGTCGATGGCAGCGTCGCTTGCCATGCTGCTGCCCGGGCGTTCGCTGGCTTGGTACAGCCGAACCCCGCCTGCGCGGCCGGCAATGCGCACCAGGCCCCGGTAGTGCATGCCGTCGAGCAATTGAGTGCTGGCGTTGCTGGAGCCGCCAAACCAGTTTTGTGTCTTGCCGTGCTGAAAGGCCTGGTCCACCTCACGCGGGTGCACCACGCCGCGCTGGCGCACGAAGTCAAGCACGCTGCGGGCCTGCGTCCAGCGCGACGCGGGCCACACCGTGCGCGGCGCGCGCGGGTGCATCAAGGCTTGGGTGGCGCGCGGCAGAAAGCCGTAGTTGACGAAGAAGTCTTCTTCGATCGGCAGCTGGGCGTAACGCCGTTCCAGGTCGCCCGCACGGTAATTCTTGACCCGGTGGCGCAAGGTCAGGTCTTGCGCGCGCGC
>JANMHH010000049.1:0-10090 GCA_031375065.1 Rubrivivax sp.
GTCGAAGACGAGGTCATCGTCGCGCGCGACATCCGCCAGCAACTGGTCGAGCTGGGCTACGAGCCCGTGGGCCACGCCACGCACGGCGAAGAGGCCGTCGCCATGGCCCAGGCGCTGCGGCCCGACCTGGTGCTGATGGACGTGCATTTGGCCGGCGCCATGGACGGCATCAGCGCGGCCGAGCAGATCCGCAGCAAGTTGGCGCTGCCGGTGGTCTTCCTGACCGCCTTTGGCGGTGACGACGCGCTGGACCGCGCCAAACAGACCGACCCCTTCGGCTACATCCTGAAGCCCTTTTCCGAGCGCGAGCTGCGCACCGTGCTCGAGATCGCGCTCTACCGCCACCGGACCGAAGCCCGCTTGCGCGACAGCGAAGCGCGCTTTCGCACGCTGGTGGAGTGGACACCCGAGGCCAGCGTGGTGCACCGCAACGGCCAGGTCGTCTACGCCAACCCGGCAGCACTGCGCCTGTTTGGCGCTGCGGCACCGCAACAGCTGCTCGGCCAGCCCATCGTCGAGTTGATCCACCCCGACAGTCGCGAACTGCTGCTGGAGCGGGTGCGCCGCATCGTCGCGGGCCAGCCCCTTTCGCCCTTGACCGAGGCCCGTCTGCTGCGGCTGGACGGCACGAACATCGACGCCGAAGTACAGGGCACTGCGATCGACTTCGACGGTGCACCGGCGGTGTATGTCGTGCTGCGCGACGTGACGGCGCGCAAGGCGGCCGAAGCGCAGTTGCGCAAGCTGTCGCTGGTGGTGGAACAAAGCACGCAAAGCATCGTGATCACCGACTGCGACGGTCGCATCGAATACGTCAACCAGGCCTTCGAGCGCATCACCGGCTATCGCAGTGCCCAAGCGCTGGGCCGCCACCCGGCCTTCCTGGGTTCTAGCAGCAACCCTGAAGAGGAGGTTGCCGGCCTGTGGGCCACCTTGCGCAATGGCCAGACCTGGCGCGGCGAACTGCTCAACCGGCGCGCCGACGGCAGTGAGTACACCGCGCTGTTGCTTGCGATACCCCTGCGCCAGAGCGACGGCCGCATCAGCAACTACCTGCAGCTGCACGACGACATCAGCGAGCAGAAGCGCTTGGCCGCCGAGCTGGCGCTGCACCGCGACCACCTGGAACAACAGGTCGCCAGCCGCACTGCCGAGTTGGCTGTGGCGCGCCAACAGGCCGACGCCGCCAACCAGGCCAAGAGCGCCTTCCTGGCCAACATGAGCCACGAGATCCGCACGCCGATGAACGCCATCATCGGCCTCAACGAGTTGCTGCGCCGCGACCCGGCCACGCCCGAACAGGCGCAGCGCATGGGCAAGATCGCCCAGGCCAGCCAGCACCTGATGGCGCTCGTCAACAACATCCTCGACCTGTCCAAGATCGAGGCCGGCAAGGTCGAGCTGGAAGACCTGCCCTTCCACCTGTCGGCCGTGGTGGACAACGTGGCTTCGATCATCGGCGAAGCGGCGCGCAACAAGGGCCTGGCGGTCGAGATCGACACCGACAGCGTACCGATGTGGCTGCGCGGCGACCCGACGCGGCTGCGCCAGGCGCTGCTCAACTACGCTGGCAATGCCGTCAAGTTCACCGAGCGCGGCCGCGTCACCCTGCGCGCCCGGCTGCTGGACGAGACGGCCGAAGGGGTGCAGGTGCGCTTTGAGGTCGAGGACACCGGCGCGGGCATCGCCACCGACAAGCTGCCGCTGCTGTTCGGCGACTTCGAGCAGGTCGATGCCAGCACCACGCGCCAGTACGGTGGCACAGGCCTGGGCCTGGCCATCGCGCGCCGGCTGGCGCGCCTGATGGGCGGTGAGGCCGGGGCCGAAAGCCAAGTCGGCGTGGGCAGCACCTTCTGGTTAACCGTGCGCTTGCAACGCTGTCCGGATCAAGCCGTTCAGGGCGCCCCAGATGCCGCGCCAGGGGTGCCGGCCAACGCAGTGGACGACGCCACCCGTTTGCGCCAGCAGCATGCCGGCGCACGGGTGCTGCTGGCCGAGGACAACGAGCACAACCGCGAACTCGCCCTCTATTGGCTGCAGGACCTGGATCTGGTCGTCGACGTCGCCGAGGACGGCCGCGAGGCCCTGCTGTTGGCCCAGGCCGGTACCTACGACCTGGTGCTGATGGACATGCAGATGCCGAACCTGGATGGCATGCAGGCCACGCGCGCCATCCGTGCCCTGCCGGGCTGGCAGCGCACGCCGATTCTGGCCATGACAGCGAATGCCTTCGACGACAACCGCCACCTGTGCGAAGCCGCGGGCATGAACGACTTCGTGACCAAGCCGGTGCATCTGCCGGCACTGCACGCCAAGCTGCTGGCCTGGCTGGCGCCAAGAGCAGCTTGAGCGCGGAGCCGGCAGCCGGCTGTTGACGACAGGCCGCGAACCGGCCTTCAACCGACAATCTTGGGTGCCTCCCAGCTGACGCCGGCCGGCGCTTTGAGGCAGACGCGCACCTGCGGGCCGAAGGTGCCGAGGTCGATGGGCTTGCTCAGATACCCGTCGCACCCGGCGGCGCGCATCTTGGCCTCGTCGCCGCTCATCGCGAAGGCCGTGAAGGCGATGATGCGGATGTGCTGCGTGGTCGCGTCGGCCTTCAGTTCCCGGGTCAGTTCGCACCGAATGGCGCCGCCTTCAGGCCCATCTGGGCTGGCTCCTGGGAGGCCAGGCCCAGGATCAGGGCCCGTGCTGCAGCCGAGGTCTCAGGTTGGGTCCGGTCGGGATCGCCCGTGCCGAGCGGCCCCTCACTCCCACTCGATCGTGGCCGGCGGCTTGCTGCTGACGTCGTAAGTGACACGGTTGATGCCGCGCACTTCGTTGATGATTCGTGAACTGACCTTCTTCAGCAGCGCATACGGCAGCTCGGCCCAATCGGCGGTCATGAAGTCGCTGGTGACCACCGCGCGCAGGGCCACCACGTAGTCGTAGGTGCGGCCGTCGCCCATCACACCCACGCTCTTCACCGGCAAAAAGACGGTGAAGGCCTGGCTGGTCAGGTCGTACCAGCTCTTGCCGGTGGCTTCGTCTTTGAATGCGCGCAGTTCTTCGATGAAGATGGCGTCGGCGCGGCGCAGCAAGTCGGCGTATTGGGGCTTCACTTCACCCAGGATGCGAACGCCCAGACCCGGGCCCGGGAAGGGGTGGCGGTAAACCATGTCGTGTGGCAAGCCCAGGGCCACGCCCAGTTCACGCACCTCGTCCTTGAACAGGTCGCGCAAAGGCTCCAGCAGCTTCAGGCCCAGTTGCTCGGGCAGGCCGCCCACGTTGTGGTGGCTCTTGATGGTGACGGCTTTCTTGGTCTTGGCGCCGCCACTTTCAATCACGTCGGGGTAGATCGTGCCCTGGGCCAACCACTTGGCGCCGCGGGCACCCGCCTGGGTCAGCTTGGCGGCTTCTTGCTTGAAGACGGTGACAAATTCGCTGCCGATGATCTTGCGCTTGGCTTCGGGGTCGGTGACGCCGGCCAGCTTGCCCAGGAACAGTTCACTGGCGTCGACGCGGATGACCTTGGCGTGTAGCTGGCCGACGAACATGTCCATCACCAGGTCGCCTTCGTTCAGGCGCAGCAGGCCGTGGTCGACAAAGACGCAGGTCAGCTGCTCGCCAATGGCGCGGTGGATCAGCGCCGCGGCCACGCTGGAATCGACACCGCCGCTCAGACCCAGGATGACTTCTTCGTCGCCCACCTGTTCGCGGATGCGCGCCACGGCCTCGGCGATGTGATCGCGCATCACCCAGTCGGGTTTGGCTTTGGCGATGTTCAGCACAAAACGGTCCAGCAGCGCCCTGCCCTGCACTGTGTGCGTCACTTCAGGGTGAAACTGCACCGCGTAGTAGCCCCGGGCTTCGTCGGCCATGCCGGCAATCGGGCAACTGGGCGTGCTGGCCATCAGTTTGAAGCCGGGCGGCAGTGCGGTGACCTTGTCGCCGTGGCTCATCCAGACCTTGAGCATGCCGTGGCTCTTGCCATCGGGTGCGGGCGTGGCGAAGTCCTGGATGCCGTCGAGCAGCTGGGTGTGGCCATGGGCGCGCACCTCGGCATAGCCAAACTCGCGGTGGGTGCTGGCCTCGACCTGGCCGCCTTGCTGCACCGCCATGGTGAACATGCCGTAGCAGATGCCCAGCACCGGCACGCCGCTGTCCCACACCGCCTGGGGCGCACGGAGGTCATGCTCTTCGTAGGTGCTGGCATGGCTGCCCGACAAGATGATGCCCTTGGGGGCGAAGTCGCGGATGAAGGCGTCGCTGACGTCGTTGGGGTGAATCTCGCAGTAGACATGGGCTTCGCGCACACGGCGTGCGATCAGCTGGGTGACTTGCGAGCCGAAGTCAAGGATCAGGATTTTGTCGTGCGTCATAGGTGGGTCGGGTCAAGTCTGCGGTCAGGCCGACACTGGCGCCACGGTCGCCCTGCGGGAATTGCGGAAATGGGCCCAGGCAAAACACCAGGCCAGGGCGAGCAGCGCGGCGCCAAAAAAGAACGGTGCGCCAACACGCCAGTCGTCGCGTGGAAACTGCGACACCGCACCCATCAGTGGTGCCGCAAAGATCGGGCCCAGCACCGCCATCAAGCTGGACAGGCCCGTCATGGCACCCATGGTCTGGCCCTGGTTGCCCGCGTCCGCAGCGCTGGAGACGATGCCCTGCATCGTGGCGGCCACAGCCGTGCCCAGCACGTTAGCGAAGATGACGGCGTACATCATCCAGGGCTCAGTGGCCAGGCCCCAGCCCAAATAGGCCAGGCCCGACGAAGCAATGCCAAGCAGCGCCAGCCGCTCGCGCGTCAACACCTTCAGCAGCCGCCCGAGCAGCAACCCCTGCACCAGCGCCGAGACGATGCCCACGGCAAACAGCGACCAGCCGTTTTCGGTAGGGCCCCAGCCAAAGCGAAAGGTGCCATAGAGCACCCACACCGTGTACAGCGTGAACTGCGCCAACGCCGTGCAGGCCAAAACACCGACCAGCAATCCCACACCCTTCAGTTGCGCCAGCGCCCGCAAGGACGCCAATGGGTTGGCTGCCGCCCAGGTCACGGGGCGGCGCTGATCAAGAGGCAGCGACTCCGGCAACACCAGGATGCCGTAGACCAGATTCAGCAGTGCCAGTGTGCCGGCTGCGAAGAAGGGTAAGTGCAAGTCGATGCCGCCCAACAGCCCGCCCAAGGCCGGGCCCAGGATGAAGCCCAGCCCAAACATCGCGCCCAGCAGACCAAAGCGCTTGGTGCGTTCTTCAGGCGCGGTGATGTCGGCCACATAAGCCTGCGCCACGGCGGCATTGGCTTGCATGCCACCACCGATCACGCGCGAGACCAGCAGCATCCACAAGGACGTGGCCAGGGCGGTGATGAAAAAGTTGACCGCCAGGCCACAAAACCCGATCAGCAGCAGCGGGCGGCGACCGTAGCGGTCCGACAGTGCCGACAGCACCGGCGCAAACAGAAAGCTGGCCAAGCTGAAGGCCACGAAGAGGATGCCGACCCAGTGCGACTGCTGCTCCGGATTGGTGGTGTACTTGCCCACCAGCGCAGGCAGCACTGGCACGATCAAGCCGATGGCCAGCATGTCGATGAAGACCGTGATCAGGATGAAGGACATCGCCGCCTGACGGCGGCCGTGGGCAACAGCGCTCAAGACAGGATCATTCGGCGCGGTAGTTCGGCGCTTCTTTGGTGATCTGCACGTCGTGCACGTGGCTCTCACGGATGCCGGCGGTGGTGATCTCGACGAACTCGGCGCGTTCCTGCATCTGGGCAATGCTGGCGCAACCGCAGTAGTGCATGGAAGCGCGCAAGCCGCCGGCCATCTGGAAGATGATGGACACCACCGAGCCCTTGTAGGGCACCTGGCCTTCAATGCCTTCGGGCACCAGTTTGGCGGTGTTGGGGTTGTTGCCGGCCCCCTGGTCGGTTTCCTGGAAGTAGCGGTCGGCGCTGCCTTGCTGCATGGCGCCCATGCTGCCCATGCCGCGGTAGCTCTTGTAGGTGCGGCCCTGGAACAGGATGGTCTCGCCAGGGGCTTCTTCGGTGCCCGCGAACATGCCGCCCATCATCACCGTGCTGGCGCCTGCTGCGATGGCTTTGGCGATGTCGCCTGAATAGCGGATGCCACCGTCTGCGATCAGCGGCACACCGCTGCCCTTGAGCGCATTGGCCACATTGGAAATGGCCATGATCTGCGGCACACCCACGCCGGCCACGATGCGCGTCGTGCAGATGCTGCCGGGGCCAATGCCCACCTTCACCGCATCGGCGCCCGCCTCTGCCAGTGCCAGCGCGGCGGCAGCGGTTGCGATGTTGCCGCCGATGATGTCAACCTGTGGGTAGCTGCGTTTCATCCAGCGCACGCGCTCGATGACACCTGCGCTGTGACCATGCGCCACGTCGACCACGATGGCATCGACTCCAGCCTTGACGAGCAGTTCCACGCGCTCCTCGGTGCCTTCAGCAAAACCTACCGCAGCACCAACCCGCAACTTGCCTTGGGCGTCACGCGCGGCGTTGGGGAAGTCGCTTTGCTTGGTGATGTCCTTGACGGTCATCAGGCCGCGCAACTCAAAGCTGTCGCTGACCACCAGCACCCGCTCCAGGCGGTGTTGGTGCATCAGCGACTTGCCTTCTTCAGGCGACGCGCCTTCACGCACCCAGACCAGCCGCTCACGCGGGGTCATGATTTCCCGGACGGGAATGTCCAGACGGGTCTCGAAGCGCAGGTCGCGGTTGGTGACGATGCCGACCACCGTCTTGCCGTCCACCACCGGGAAACCCGACACGCCATGCTGGCGCGACAGCGCGATGACCTCGCGCACCGTGGCGGTGGGGCTCACGGTGATGGGGTCGCGCAGCAGACCCGATTCATAGCGCTTGACGCGTGCCACTTCGGCCGCCTGCTGTTTGGGCGTCAGGTTCTTGTGCACGATGCCAATGCCGCCTTCCTGGGCAATGGCAATGGCCAAGCGGGCCTCGGTCACCGTGTCCATGGCCGCTGACACCAGCGGCAGGTTCAAGGTGATGTTGCGGGACAGGGGGGTGGACAGACTGGTGTCGCGTGGCAACACAGTAGAGAACGCCGGCACCAACAACACATCGTCGAAGGTGAGCGCTTTGCCGAGTAGGCGCATGAAAGGCTCCAGACGCAAAAGCAGATTATAGGTAGCCTGCGCAGGCCCGGCCGGGGTTGCGGTCACGAGCTGACACACTGCACCTGGCTTGTTTCGCGTTGCGCGCACCTCAACGGAATAAACTAGGGCGATGTTGAGCGCAAGGGTCATCTTCATGGACGCAAACCGCACCGCCCCTCGGCCGCGCATCGTCACTTGGCTTCTGGGATGGGCACTGTTGGTCACCGCCGTGGCGTCCCAAGACGCCCACGCTCAGTGGACGTGGCGCGACAAATCCGGGCAGGTCAATGCCAGCGACCGCCCGCCGCCCAGGGATGTACCCGATAAGGACATCCTGAGCCGCCCCACCCCTGAAGCCCGCAGAAACACCACGCCGCCCGCAGCTGCGCCTGCTGCGTCGGGCACTGCCACCAGCGCGCCAACCGCCTTGGACAAAGAAGTTCAGGCCCGCAAGCGCACCGCCGAGCAAGAGCAGGCCGCCAAGTCCAAAGCTGAAGAAGAACGTACTGCGGCGCTGCGCGCAGAAAACTGCCGCTCGGCCCGCAGCCACCTGGCTTCATTGGAGTCAGGCCAGCGCATCGCCCGCACCAACGACAAGGGCGAACGTGAAATTCTGGACGACGCTGGCAGAGCCACGGAACTGCGCAGGGCCCGCGACGTGATCACCAGCGACTGCCGCTGAAGCGGGCGGCCGGGCGGGTTCATGCCACCCGTGGCGGCTTGAGTTTTCGATGCCGTTTGTAGCGCAGACGTCTGGACTCTTTCGGGTCGATCAGCAACCCGCGGTACAGCTCGACACGGTCAAGGTCTCGCAAGGGCGTCTTGGGATCCTGAACCCGGCCCCAAATGCCCAAACGCCATCCGCCTGCTGGCTCTGAATGGGCACCCAGGATGCCACTGGCCTGCAGGGCGTCGGCCACCACGGCACCCGGACTGAGCTGAACCTGTCGAAGGTCAACCTGACCCGGCTCTGGGCAGTAGATCACCTCGATGTTCAATCGGTCAGCGGGCGCCATAGACCTCTTCGGCACGCCGCACAAAAGACTCGACAAAGGTGTTGGCAACCCGGTCAAACACCGGGCTGACCACCGATTCCAGCGCCGGGCTGGCAAAGGCGTAGCGCAAGTCAAATTCGATCTTGCACGCGGGCTGCTCGCTGCCCGGCCGACCCAGGGTCTTGAAGAGCCAGGTTCCGTCCAGCAGGGAAAACGGGCCGTCCACCAACTGCACGGTCACCGATTGCGCCGCCACGTGCTGGTTGCGGGTGGTGAAGGCGTGCTTGACGCCCATGTAGGCCAAGCCCAGCTTGGCGGTGACACCGTCCGCATGAGCGTGCAAGACCTCGGCGCGGTCGCACCAGGGCAAGAATTGCGGGTAGGTTTCGATGGCCGTGACCAAGTCGTACATCTCGCGGGGCGAGTACCACAGCAGAACAGACTTTCGCACGTGCTTCACAATGTCGTCATTGTAGGAGGCGCTGTTGTGGGCGCTTCTGCAGCCCCGATCCGATTTCCTTGCCGCACACCGTCTCCCGCATGGCCCTCATCGCCGAAAACCGCCGCGCCCGTTTTGAATACGCCATCGACGAACAGTTCGAGGCCGGCATGGTGCTGCAAGGCTGGGAGGTCAAGGCCATCCGCGCCGGTCAGGTGCAGTTGACCGACGGCTATGTGCACATCCGCGATGGCGAGCTCTACCTCATCGGTTGCCGCATCAACGCCCTGCGCACCGCGTCGACGCACATCCATCCCGAGGCAGACCGCACCAAGAAGCTGTTGATGCGCAAAGACGAGATCCGCCGCCTGGTGGGCAAAGTGGAACAAAAGGGCTTCACCTTGGTGCCCTTGAACCTGCACTACAAGGACGGCCGCGTGAAGGCCGAAATTGCCCTGGCCAAAGGCAAGTCGCAGCACGACAAGCGCGACACCGAGAAGAAGCGCGATTGGGTGCGCGAGCACGGGCGCTTGATGCGCCACAAGGTGTCGTCCTCGGGCAACAAGACCTGAGCCATGCTCAAGGCTTCATCCCCCATGAGGGTGCTCCCCCCCTGATCGAGGCCCGGTTCTCCCCTGGGTAGGGGTATTTCTGGCTGGTCATTCCCGTAGGATTCTTTACAAGTCAGCGGCAGGGGTCCGTAGAACCCTGTCCCGGGACTTCGTATCCGAGGGGAATCACCGATGTTTGCAAACGCCCAGGCTCCAACGACCGCATCCAACCACCGTTGGCCGGCCCGTCATGGCTTTGGCATGGTGCTGAGCGTCGTGCTGGCCACGCTGTTGTTTGTTGTGGGCTGGGCGGCCCACGCGGCGTCCGCACCGGTTGAGCCGCGCCACGCCCTGGTGGTGGGCAATGCCAGCTACGCCACAGCCCCGCTGCTCAACTCGGCCAACGACGCGGCAGCCGTGGCCAAGGTGCTGGAACGCGCCGGCTTCACCGTTGACCTCAAGCTCAACGCCAGCCAAAAACAACTGCAAGACGCGGTCACGACCTTTGGCGACCGGCTCAAAGGCGGCGGCGCAGGCTTGTTCTACTTTGCCGGCCACGGGGTGCAGATCAAGGGGCGCAATTTTTTGATGCCGGTGGGCGCGGACATCAAGCGGGAGGACGAGGTTCCTTACAAGGCGGTTGACGTTCAGCAGGTGCTGGACAAGATGGAGACCGCACGCAACCGCATCAACGTGGTGATCCTGGACGCCTGCCGCGACAACCCGTTTGCGCGCAGCACGCGGTCCAACAGCGGCGGCCTGTCGCAAGTCGACGCGCCCATCGGGTCCCTGGTGGCCTTTGCCACCGCGCCGGGCAGCGTGGCCAGCGACGGCAAAGGCTCCAACGGGCTGTACACGCAGCACCTGCTGGCCAACATGGAGCGGCCCGGCCTGCCGATCGAAGAAATCTTCAAACGCGTGCGCCTGGGCGTGCGACTGGACTCCAACGGTGGCCAGGTGCCCTGGGAAAGCACCTCGCTGGAAGG
>JANMHH010000152.1:0-28160 GCA_031375065.1 Rubrivivax sp.
GCCGGTCGGCCCAAAAACGGCATAGGTCTTGCCCTTGATGCCGAAGCTCAGCGCGCGCGGGTCGGCAGCGGCGTTCAGGCGTTCGGCGGGCGCTGGCAGCTTGATGCGCACATCGCCGCGCGACAGCCGAAAGTAGGTGAAAGGGCTGGCGTGCGACACGGTGGCCAGCAGTTCGTCAGCGCCGCGCGCCATCGAGATGTCGATCGCCCAGTCACTGACCTTGGCCAGCTTGGCGGGCTCGGGCTCGAAGGCCACCGGTGTGAACACGATGGCGTCGCGGTGCGGGTAGTGAACCTCGACGTCGCGGCGCTCGGTGGGCACGATTTCTTTGCTGGCCAGCGCCAGCTCGAAGCCTGCAGCGCCGGCCTTCACGGTCAGCGGGTGGGGGAACAGCGCTTCAGGCTTGTTGGGAAAGAAAATCAGCGACGAATACCACTGGTTGGTGGGCGCCGCCTGCGCCAACATGGCCGCGGTACGGCCGGGTGCGCGCGGGGGCGCCTTGTCGTTGCCTTTGGGCGCCGTGAAGTAGCCGCCCGCGCCCACCTTCACGGGCTGGCCCACGGCGCTGACAACGGCACCCAAGGTCAGAACCAGGGCCCAGCCCAACTGGTGAAAGAAGTTCATGTCGGCCTCCTCATGTCAGCTCACCGCAGGGCGAGTGCAAGCATGCAAAGGCAAAATCATAATGAAACCGCTTTCACAACACACCTTAGGTTTACCCGAACGTCATCGCCACTCGCGACCACCTGCGGCCGTGCGCGATCGGACCTTGGGGTCTGGGATGGCCGCAGCCGCCCCCGTTTTCCAGCCAGAACACAGCCCTGGCGTTGGGTTGATGGCAAAGGGCGGGGGAAAACACGGGGGTGAGCCCAATTGACTGGCAGAGCATCCATCCTTTACGCTCATGAAAGCGATTTCACGAACACCCGGCGTCGACCCACATGAACATCGAAAACCAACCCTTCAGTCCGCTGCAAAGACCCCAGCCCCGGCGCTTTCCTCAGGCGGTCTGGCGCCTGGCACTGGTGGGTGCCGCGCTGTCCATGCCCACCATCGGTTCGGCGATCGACTTCGGCCCGTTCAGTCTGACCGGATTTGCCAAGTTGGAAGTCAGCCGTGCCAGCAAGGTCTGTGGCGGCGGGCCCGTCAACAACCTCAGCACGGTGGGCGATCCGTCCTCTTCCGCTTGTCAGCTGTTCCCGGGGGAGAACCGCGAGCGGCCGTGGGCAGACGCCTTAGTCATTGGGCGCGAGTACGCCACCCGCAATGGCGACATCACGCTGGCCCAGCCCTACCTGGGCGCCAAGTTCGACCTGCCGATGGGCTTCAAGCTGCAGGGGTTGCTCAGCCAACGCTGGCGCGACGGCAAGATCGACATCCCCGGCATCTGGTACGAGAAGAACATTGCTTTGACGCATGAGGACTACGGCAGCATCCGCATCGGCGCTTTCCCAACACGGGCCTGGGGCTTTGCCGACTACCCGTTTGCCGGCGACTTTGGTGGTGGCGACACCTGGGCTTCCACTGGTGCGGGCTACGGCCTGAACACCAAGGCTATTCGCTACACGGCCCGTACGCTGGACGTCTATGAAGGCGACTTGGTGCTGGAAGTCACCTATGACCAGGGCGACACCCAATTCAAGAAGAACAAGCCTCGCTTCCTGGAGTTCTGGGCGCGCTACTACCGCGGCGACCTGAAGTTGGACGCGATGTACCAGGACGCACGCAACGGGCCGCCGGTGGCGTGGGGCCACGCGCCCTTCACCGGTGTCTTCTACGACGCCAAGTACGACAGCAAGATCGGCAGCTCAGGCCAGAGCATTGCCATGTTGATGGCCCGCTACCCCATCAACGCCAGCTTCGAAGTGGGTGCGGGCGTGCGCCACAACCGGTGGAGTGGCGCTTACGCGGTTTGCATCGACTTCATCGATGGGCAGTGCCGCTACAACAACTTTTTCAACGCCGACTTCTTTGGCCGCGATGCCAACGGCGTGGCCAGCCCGGGCTACGAGGTCACGTCCAACGACTTCACGCTGGGCTTGCGCTATGTCAATGGCCGCTGGAGCGCCAGCACCGGCTTGGTTTACCTGAGCAAGGCGCGCACCGACAACCCCAGCGAACGTGGCCAGAGCAACTCGCTGCTTCGCGGCTCCATTGGCGGTGGCTACGACTTCAAAAATGGGCTGGTCGCTTCCATTGGCTTCAGCGCATCGGCCTACGGACAGCAACCCCAGACCTGGGGCTGCAACATCCAGCAAGACCGCCCGGCCGGCAGCTGCACCCTGGCCCCTCGCTCTGCGCCCGACAACAACGTGGGTGGTGGCGACGCCCGCGTCAGCCGTTACAGCAACGGGGTCTCGGCTGGCGTGACCTACTCGTTCTGAGGCACACATCATCATGATCAAGGTTCAAGCCATGCGTGACTCGTTGCGCCCTTCTTCGCAGGCCTGGCTGGCCGCGCTTCTTCTGGCGGTTGCTGGCGTGATGGTGGCCTGTGGTGGCGGCGGCACAGTCCCAGCAACCCAGCCTGGGGGCGTGCGCGCCTTGCCAGCGGACTTTGGCACCCGCAAGGCGGTGGCCTATTCGCCTTATCGCAGCAACAACCGCGACACCGAGGTGGTGACCCGTGAAAACGTGCTGCAGGACCTGGGGTTGCTGGCCCAGGGCGGCTTCACGCTGATCCGCACCTTTGACAGCTCTGATGAGTTTGCGCGCCTGATGCTGCAGATCATCAAGGACAACCAGATCAACATGAAGGTGCAGTTGGGCATCTTCATCGCGCCCACCTTTGGTTCCGGTGCCACGCTGAGCAGCGCGCTGGCCTTCAACAACGCCGAGGTGGCGCGTGGCATCCGCCTGGCCAATGAGTTCAAGGACATCGTGGTGGCCGTCAGTGTGGGCAACGAGTCGGTGGCCTTCGGCACCAGCACGCCCCAAGTCATGGCCGGCTACCTGAACACGGTGCGCTCGGGTGTCACACAACCATTGACCACCAACGATGTGTGGGACGCCTATGCCGGCTCAGCAGCCAACAACAACACCGGCATGCCCGCCTATGTGACCAACCTGATCGACTTCGCTGCAATACACACCTACCCGATCTTGTACGCGTCGTCTGGCTATTTCGACCCTTGGGACTGGGAACAGCAGGCGGTGCCCGTGGCCGGCCGCGCGGCGGCGATGATGGACGCTGCGGTTGAACGCCTGAAGGTCAACGTCGCAGCCGTGCGCAAGTACCTGGATGGCCAGGGCCACAGCAACATGCCCATCGTGATTGGCGAAACCGGTTGGAAGGCGGTGCCGACCGGTGACCTCACCTTCTTGGCCCACCCGGTCAATCAGAAGATGTTTTATGACCGCCTGCAGGCCTGGGGTGCGCAAAGCAAGGCATCAGGCGGGCCGGTGGCCATCTTCTACTTCGAGGCCTT
Organism: Rubrivivax sp.; assembly: GCA_031375065.1. Taxonomy (GTDB): domain Bacteria; phylum Pseudomonadota; class Gammaproteobacteria; order Burkholderiales; family Burkholderiaceae_C; genus Rubrivivax. The sequence goes on from JANMHH010000152.1 coordinate 3,429, forward strand.
TGACGAACCCTGGAAGGCCACCGCCAACCCCAATTTCAACGACGACAACTGGGGCCTCTTCAACGTGGCCCGTCAGGCGCGTTACGTCGTGCAGGGGCTTTACCCCGCCAGCCAGTGGGCGCCGGGCACCTTTACAGCGGCTGACGCCGTGTCCGCGCCCACCGTGGTCACGCAGGTGGTCACGGCCAACCGCTACACGGTTTATGCCGATGCGGTCACCGCAGGCGAGGTCATTGCACCGGTAGCGCAGTGGTTTGGTTTTGACAGCCCGCCCAACGCTTTTGCCGGTGAGGGCAACGACCCGTCACTGGCCGCAGAAGGCCCCCGTTTCATGGAAATCGGCCCGGCCCCCAGCACCGCTGTGGGCAAGGACTACGGTTGGGGTGCGTTGACCGTGACCACCCCGCCACGGGTTGACCTGAGCCAGTTCGCAGCCAGTGGCAGGCTCAATTTCAGCATCAAGACCACCTACCCTGGAAAGCTGATGTTCGGCTTTGGTACCTCGCAGACCGGAGCGGTGTTTGTGGTGGCCAGCAACAGCAATGCCGACGGCTATGGCTACATCAACGACGGTACCTGGCGCCAGGTGTCGATTCCGATCTCGGCCTTCGCAGCCGCGGGCGGTGTGTTTGACCTGCGTCGGGTCACCAACACCTTGGTGGTGGCTGACATCTACGACAGGACCGGCAACGCCCGGGGCAGCACCACCAAGGTCTTCATCGACCGCGTCTACTGGTCCCGCTAAGCCGTCGCGGCCCGCTGGCCCACCCAGGGCTGGCGGACCGGGCCCATGCCAACCCCACCGCGCCATGTCTTCACCAGACGTTTCGCAGCGCCCGCATTTGCCCGGTCGGGCCTTGGCTGTGCTGCTGGCGGGGGCGCGCCGTGAAAGCCTGCCAGAAGCGGGCGTTCCTGCGCCGCAGACCCACTTTGGCGGCAAGTTCCGCAGCGTGGACTTTGCGCTGTCGAATTGCTTGAATTCCGGCATCCGCCGCATTGGCGTCGTCAGCGCCTTTCGCAGCCACAGCCTGCAGCGGCACCTCAAGCGCGGCTGGTCCTTCCTCAAAGGGGACGCCTCGGAGTTCATCACCCTGCTGCCAGGCGACGCGCAGCGTGGCGGCGGAACCGGTGCCCAGGAAAATGCGCGGCTGGCGATGTCCGCCCTTCGCGACCTGCTGGCGGGCACCAGCGCCGAATACGTGCTGCTGTTGACCGGTGACCGCATCTACAAGATGAACTACGCGTCGATGCTGGCCGATCACGTGGCCAAAGGGCGTGATTGCACCGTGGCTTGCCTTGAAGCCTCGCCAGAGCATGCGCCAGCTGGCCGCGTTTTGTCCGTCGATGCGCAGTGGCAGGTCACGGCCTGGCATGCAGCGAAGCCGGGTCATGCGCTGCAAGGAGCGACTGCACGGGCTGCGGCAACGCCGACTTGGCTGGGCATGGGCATCTATGCTTTCAACCGCGACCCGTTGTTGAAAATGTTGGCCCTCGACCTGGCCGACTCCGGTTCGGATCACGACTTGGAAAACACCATCGTCGCGCCCACCGTGAAAGCCGGGCGCGCCAGCGCGCACCCCTTTGCCTTGAGCTGCGTCGGCAGTGCTTCGAGCAAGTCACGGTATTGGCGCGATGTGGGCACGGTGGACGCCTATTGGGAAGCCAACATCGACCTCACCGCGAGCCTGCCGCAACTGGATTTGTACGACCCGCATTGGCCAATGCGCGCGCAGCAGGCCGAACTGGCGCCCGCCAAGTTCTTGCACAACGAGGCCAACCGGCGTGGCATGGCCGTCGAGTCGCTGGTCTCGGGCGGCAGCATCATTTCGGGATCTGTCCAGCGGTCGGTGCTGTTCCCTTCGGTGCGGGTTCATTCTTATGCCAGCGTCGCGTGGTCGGTGTTGCTGCCCGCAGTGCAGGTGGGGCGGCATGTGCGCCTGAATCGGGTGGTGGTGGACCGAGGCTGCAGCATCCCCGACGGCATGGTCATTGGCGAAGATGCCCAGGCCGATGCACTGCGTTTTTATCGCACCGAACGCGGCATCACGCTGGTCACCGCAGAGATGCTCGCTCGCCTGCCAGGCGCAGCGCTGATTCAGCCCAACCCCCAGTCCAAGCTCCAGCCGGACCCCCAGGCCCAGCCCAACCCTTAGCGCGGATCTGCTCCTGCCATGCGTCATTTCCTGAGCTGCCAAGCCAGTGGTTCCCTTCTGGCTGAGCAGGCACCCCTTCAGCCTGGACCAGCGGACCCGAGCCTGCCCTTGGTGCTGGTCAACACCGAGAAACGGTTTCAGACGCTGCTGGGCTTTGGTGGTGCCTTCACCGAAGCGGCCGCTGTTACCTGGCAGGGCCTGGGTGCGGCAGCGCGCGAGCAATTGCTGCGCGACTACTTCGACCGCTACAGTGGGCACGGCTACACGTTGTGCCGCGTGCACATGAACAGCTGCGACTTCAGCCTGGGCAACTACGCCCACGTGGAAACGCCAGGTGATGTGGACCTGCACAGTTTCAACATCGAACGCGACCGCCAGGCCCTGCTGCCTTTCATCCAGGCTGCACTGCGCGTGGCGCAGCGCCCCATTCAACTGCTGGTGTCACCGTGGAGCCCACCGGCGTGGATGAAGAGCAATGGCCAGATGAACCGCGGTGGCACGCTGTTGCCGCAGTATGCAAACGCCTGGGCGCGCTGTTTTGTTCGCTTCATCCAGGCCTATGAGGCCGAAGGCGTGCCGGTGTGGGGGGTGTCGGTGCAAAACGAACCCGCCGCCACGCAGACCTGGGATTCGTGCCGTTACAGCGCCGAAGAAGAGCGCGACTTCGTGCGCGACCACCTGGGGCCCGAGTTGGCGCTGGCCGGGCTGGGGCACATCAAGATCGTCATCTGGGACCACAACCGCGATGAGATGGTGGAACGCGCCAACACCGTCTACAGCGACCCGCAGGCGGCGCGCTATGTCTGGGGCACCGGTTTTCACTGGTACGGTGAAGACCACTTCGACCACGTGCAACAGGTCCACGACGCCTGGCCCGACAAACAGCTGCTGTTCACCGAGGGTTGCCAGGAGGGCGGGCCGCACCTGGGTTCGTGGGCTTTAGGCGAACGTTACGCCCGGTCGATCATCAACGACCTCAACCGCTGGACGGTGGGCTGGATCGACTGGAACCTGCTGCTCGACGAAACCGGTGGCCCCAACCACGTCGGCAACCGGTGCAGCGCCCCGGTGATGGCCGACCGCGCCAGCGGCGCCTTGATGTATCAAAGTTCTTACGCGTACCTGGGCCACTTTGCGCGCTTTATTCAGCCTGGCGCGCAGCGGGTTTTGTGCGCTTCGGCGCGCCAGGATCTGGAAGCCACCGCCTTCGTCAACCCCGACGGTTCTTGTGCCACCGTGGTGTTGAACCGCAGCGAGCGCTCACTGGGATTTCGCTTGCTGGTGGACGGCCAGCCGTTTGAAACCCACCTGCCGGCGCGGTCCATTGCAACCTGGGTGGCGGCAGACGTCAAAGGCAGCGCTCACGCCGCCTGCTGAGCACCAAGCAAGGTCACCCCCCGATTCAAGGGGCGTCGGTGGAAGGTGGTCTAGGGTTTGTACCATCTCCTATTTTTGAAAGCGGTTTCAGAATCGAGTCAGCGATCAACCAGCAGCGTGCCGTTGCAAATGAAACCGCAGATCAAACTGGAGCCGACGCCTGAGCGCAGCTCGATCACCGATCCGACTGGGCAGATGGTCTGCCCAGATCAGAGGAGCGGTGGTAGGTTCAAACGGAGATACACCATGTCTTTCAAATCACTCTCGATGGTGGCCGCGGTGGCACTGCCGCTGGCTGCAGGTGCTGTTCAGGCGCAGACCACCAATGGTTTTGCCAATGGCGGCTTTGAAACTGCTGGCGTGACGACGGCAGCGGCCTCTTGGCTGCAGGCTGCTGGCGGCTACACGCGTTCTACCGATGCCCGCACTGGCTCGTTCTCGGCGCAACTGATGTCGCCGGCCTTCAACGCCGCCGTCATGTTGCAGAACTCTGTTGAGCAAGGCGGCCTGCCCGCACTGACTGTCGGCGACACGCCCACCCTGAGTTTCTGGTCCAAGGGGTCTGCAGGCGGCACTGGCAACGTGCTGTTTGCGCTGCGTTACCTTGACGGCGTGGGCAACATCCTGGCCAACAGTCAAAACGTGTTCTTCCAAGGCTCCATCAATACGAGCTCATGGACGGAGATCACCTACAACCTCGGCGCTGTGCCCGTGGGTGCAGTTGCTGCCTTCATCGAGTTCAGCCAAGGTATCGGCCCGATCGACGCCGGCAATCTCGCCGGCAAGGTGTTGATCGATGACTTGTACCTGGGCGTGACCGCCCCGGTGCCAGAAGCCAGCACCTACGCCATGATGCTGGCCGGTCTGGGCGTGGTGGGTTCCATCGTTCGCCGCCGTCGTCGCGCGGTCTAAGGCCTGTCATCTGACAGACCCATTTGGGGGCGCGCAAGCGCCCCCATGAACCGTCGACACACCCCCAGCGACACGCTGGGGGTTTTGAAAGCAGCTTGATGAATCACAAAACCCTTTTTTCCGCGATGGCTCTGGCCCTGTGCAGCCTGAGCGCTTCTGCGGTAACGGGTGTGCAGTGCAGCGACTCCGCGGCCACCACGGGCAACGGCGGCTACCTCGGTTGCCAAGGGGTCCTGACGGGCAACCTGGCGCCCGGCCAGACCAGCACCGCCTCGTTTCCAGGTTTTGCCAGCTTCACGTTGGTGGGCACCAGCGACATGGCTGGATTTGGTCCGTTCTCGTCCCATCCCAGCGGCGTCGCATCGGGCGTGGTGGGTTTCGACACCGCCCAGACCAGCTACTTCGTGCTGGGCATCAAAGGCGGGCCGACCTACAGCCTGTATTTGTTCGATGGTGGGGTGGCTGGCATTTCGGCGCTGAACTTTGACACCTTGGGCATCACCAAGGGCAACGGCGGTGCGGGCCCGGGTTTGTCGCACTTCGCGCTGTTCACGACGCCCGTTCCTGAGCCCGGTTCGGTTACGTTGATGCTCGCGGGTTTGGCCGTGTTGGGCACGCTGGCTCGCCGCAGGCCCGTGTCCAGGTGAGATTTCCATCTGTTCCTGGGGCCCGCTGAAGCGCAGCACCAGGCTATTTGATAGAGCCGGGTCCGCCTTCACGGACCCGGCCCAAACGGAGAGTCCAGATGAAGCTGACTTCCTTGCTTTCGGCCTTGGCGCTGGTGCTGGGGACCGGCGCCGTTTGGGCCAGTTCCAGTGGCAGCGGCAGCACCGCACCAGCCACCGCCAGCGGTTCGTCGGATTTGGCGGCGCTGGTTTTCCCGAGCAACGTCGCGTCTGCTCTGGAGTCCTCGATCGCCATCAGCCTGAGCGGTGGGTGGAGCCTGAGCAACATCCGCATCACGGTTCTGGATGCCACGCCGCCTGCGGCCTTGGCGGTAGCGCCCGAACAGTTTGTGTTGCTCGACCAGGCGCTGACTGCAGGGGCCGGTTACTTTTTTCAAGTCAAAGGCAGTCCTTTGCCTTTCGCTGGCGGACTTGATGTGGACCCGTCGCCCATTTCCCCCGTGCCCGAGCCCGCCTCCGCAGCGCTGATGCTGTCTGGGCTGGCAGCGCTTTGGTGGGGCAGCCGCCGTCGCCGCGCGCGCAGCTGAATGGCCGCCTGAGGGACGCTCCGTCGGGTGCGGGCCCTTGGTTTTTGGCAGGTTCAACAGCGCAAGCGAGCGCTGTTTTTCCTTCAAGTCGACGTGTCAACCACGTCCCGCCACCTCCGGGATTGCCCCCAGCCCGACAAGTTCTCTTGCTGACCGGTCGAGCACGTCTTACACTGGGTCGTGAAATCGCTTTCATAAGTCTTGCTCCAAAGCCCCATCCGGCTGTCCTTGGCTGTGGTGTGTTTGTTGGCTGACCGACTCGAACCGCACGCCGCAGTGGCTGAACTGCGTTGAGAAACACCCATCGAAAGTCATCACCATGCCATCTTTCACGCCCCAAGTCCTGCGTCCCGTCCTGTCTGGATGGGTGTTGCTGGCCGTGGCCGCACTCAGCGCGTGTGGTGGTGGCGGCGGCAGTGATCCTGCACCGCAGCCCGCAGCTCAGAGCATCACCTTTCCTGCACCTGCGGGGCAGACCTTCGGCGTCACACCGGCTGCCTTGAGCGCCACCGCCAGTTCAGGCCTGGCGGTCACTTTGGCGTCCACCACGCCAGCCGTTTGTAGCGTCAGTGGCACCACCTTGACCCTGGTGGGGGTGGGCTCGTGCACGGTGTCTGCCAGTCAGGCGGGCAACAGCAACTTCCTGGCCGCCACTACGGTGTCCAACAACTTTGCGGTGGCCTTGGGAACTCAAACCATTTCCTTCATTTCACCGGGCAACCAGACGCTGGGCACCACACCCGCAGCGCTGAGCGCCACGGCCAGCTCTGGCTTGGTGGTGGCCTTCCAGGCGGTGACGCCGGCGGTTTGCAGCGTCAGCGGCAGCACCTTGACCTTGGTTAGCGCCGGCACCTGCACCTTGGCTGCCAACCAGGCCGGCAACGCCAACGTCGCAGCCGCTGCGGCGGTCAGCCAGACCTTCACGGTGGCCGCAGCGCCGCTGACGGCGCAGACCATCACCTTCGCCAGCCCCGCCAACGCGACTTGGAGCGTGGTGCCACCGGCCTTGAGTGCCACCGCGAGCTCCGCTCTGGCGGTGTCTTTCGCATCGACCACGCCCAGCGTCTGCACGGTCAGCGGCACCACGGTGACCTTGGTCAGCGCTGGCACCTGCGCCGTCACGGCCAGCCAACCGGGCAACACCACCTTTGAAGCCGCCGCGATGGTGTCGCGCAGCTTCACGGTGTTGCAGGCCAGCCAGACCATCACCTTTGTGACGCCGGGCAACCAGGCCCTGGGCACCGCGACGCCGGCCTTGGCGGCCACGGCCAGCTCGGGTCTGGCGGTCACGCTGTCCACGTCCACGACCAGTGTCTGCACGGTCAGCGGAACCAACTTGACCTTGGTCAGCGCCGGCTCCTGCACCATCAACGCCAACCAGGCGGGTGACGTCAACTACGCCGCGGCGGCTGCGGTGTCGAACACGGTCACGGTGGCGCCAGCGCCTTTGTTGGCGCAGACCATCACCGTGACGTTCACGGCGCCAGCCAACCCCACGGTGGGCACCGCGTCACCGGCGCTCTCAGCCACCGCCAGCTCGGGCTTGCCGGTTGCTTTTGCCTCCACCACCGCCAGCGTCTGCACGGTCAGCGGCACCACTTTGACTTTGGTGGCCCCGGGCGCCTGCACGGTGCTGGCCAGCCAGTCCGGCAACGGCACCTTTGCAGCCGCGCCCACCGTTTCCATCGCGCTGACGGTGGCCGCACCACCGGCCGTTGAATTGATGGCCAACGGTGGTTTTGAAACCGCCGCCACGCTGCCTGGGCAATTTGCGCAAGGCTGGCGCGGTGTCAACAGCTCGCAGGCCACCTGGTCCACCGACGCCCGCACGGGCAGCCGTTCGGCGTCGCTGGCCATCCCCGACCCTGGCAACGGCGGTTCGGGTCTGGTGCAAAACGCCGTCGACGACGGTGGCAAGACTTCCATCCTGGGTTTGTATGTGGGCAAGACCACCAGCGTGTCGTTCTACGCCAAAGGCAGCGCCAGCGTCACCGGAAACATCAACTACTCACTGCGCTACCTGGACGCCGTGGGCAACATCCTGAATCCGGTGGTCAACAACAGGTTTGACAGCCTGATCAATGCCAACACCTGGACGCGCATCACGCTGACCGGCCCGGCCCTTCCAGCCAACACTTCGGCCATCTTCCTGGAGATGACACTGGCGGTCGGACCGACCGGTGTGCAACCCCCCGGAAACTGCGGTGTGGACCCCATCACGGGCGTGCCCAACCCGTGTAACAACGGCCAGGCCCGGGTGCTGATCGACGACCTGTCGGTGAGCGTCGTGCCTTGAAGTGAGGCGAAGCCGGGGTTCCGTCTGGACAGCTTGCGGTAGTTGGCAGTGCAGCGGGTCTGACTGGGCCCGTTGCTCGCGCTGCAACCTTGGTGCCCCATTGACGACGGGGACAGCGCTGTTCGGTCACCGCGTGGCTTGATGGCGCAAACTCCAGACTTCGCTGTGCTCGGTCGCAAGGCCTGATGGACACCCGGCATGTTTGATAGCTGGCCAGCCGTGCTGCGGCTGCAACAGTGGCTCGTTCGGGCTCGGTCCTCGCACTGGGGCGAACTGATCCTGCGCAGCGGCACGGTGCTGCTGGTGCGCGTGGCGGGCGCCGGTTTGGGCTTTGCGTTCAACGTCGCCTTGGCGCGCCAGTTGGGTGCCGATGGCCTGGGTGTCTACCACCTGGCGCTGACCTTCGTCCTGATTGCCAGCGTGGTCGGTCGGCTGGGCATGGACGCGACGATCCTGAAGTTTGGCGCCACCAGCCATTCGGCCCAGGACGGCATCCGTTTGGCGGAGGTGCATCGCCTGGGCATGTCGACGGCAGCGTTGGGCTGTGGCGTTGTCGCAGCAGCCACCTTCCTGGCCGCCGATGGGCTGGCCGCCGTGGTCTATGGCGACCCGGCCATCGCCCAGCCGCTGCGCCTGATGAGCCTGGGCCTGGTGCCCTTCGCGCTGCTCCATCTTTACGGTGAGTTGTTGAAGGCCGGCCATCGCCAAGCGCTGTCTTCCTTCATCCAGGGCGCGGCCTTGCCCCTGGTCAGCTTGTTGCTGCTGCTGGTGGGAGCCCGTTACCTGAGCCATGCCGATGGCGCTGCGGCCATCTACTTGGCGGCCAACATCCTGGTCTGTGCTTTGGCCTACTTTTGGTGGCGCCGCAGCCTGCCGCCCATCCAACCCACGACCACGCCTGCCATTGGCTGGCGTCGCTTGCTGGCCACCGCGATGCCGATGTACGGCGCGGCCATGGCCGATGTGATCATGACGTTCTCGGACGTGTTGATCCTGGGCCTGTTCGTGAGCACCGCCGAGGTCGGCATCTACACCGCTGCAGCGCGCACCGCACTGCTGACGCGCTTTTTGCTGCTGGCCAACAGCGCGGTGGCGGCGCCCCGGTTTGCCGCGCTGCACGCCGCCAACGACCGGCCCGGTCTGGCTCGGCTGGCGCTGCGCTCGACGCTGTTGACCACGGTGGCCAGCGTGCCGCTGCTGCTGATCCTGATCGCCTTTCCCGAGCAGATCCTGTCGATTTTTGGCCCGCAGTTCGAAGCCGGCGCGCAGGTGCTCATCATCTTGTCGATCGGCCAGTTTGTGAACGCCGCGACGGGCCCGGTGGGCTATCTCCTGAACATGAGCGGTCTGCACCGCATCGAGGGGCGCATCGCGGTGGCCGGTGCGCTGCTCGGGGTGGCGCTGTCCTTTGCGCTGATTCCCGGGTGGGGCATGGTCGGCGCCGCTGCCGCCAACGCCATCGCCACGGCGGCCTGCAACCTGCTGCGCGTCTATTTCGCCAAGTCGCGCCTGGGTATCCTGATGCTGCCCATCCCTGACCGCATGCGTTCGCCACGCACCTGACGGCGGCTGCACGTCTGACTTCACGGCACCCCCTTTGAAAGTTCTCTTCTACGACGATGCGCCCGACTTCGGGGGCCATGAACTGCAGACCTTGGCTGCGGTGCGCCACCTGGTCGCGCAGCCGAATACCGAAGTGGGCTTCATCTACTTCAAGGGCAACGCGCGCCTGGCCAAACCGATTGCCGAACTGGCCGCACAGTGCCCACGCTTCAGCGCCTTGCCACAGGACTACGCGTCGCGCAGTTTCCAGTTCTTGCGGACGCTGTTTTCATGGCGCGCCATCCGGCGCATCGCGGCAGTGATGGCGGCCTACGGACCCGACATCGTGGTGCTGGCGCAAGGTGCGATTGCCTTTGGCAGCGCAGGACTGCTGGCTGCCAGCAAGGCCGGGCTGCCGACCATCAGCTACATCCCGATGACCCACCCGGAGCGTTTTTTTTCGGCGTCGCGTTTGAAGGCCGCGCTGCGTGAACCGGTCAATCGGTTTTACTACCGGCTGCCCGACGAGTACATCACCGTCAGCCCGCGCATGGAGGGCTATCTGAGGGACAAGGGTCTGACCCAACCGGTGACGGTGGTACCGGCGGCGATGGACCCCTCGGGCTTGCGCCAGGTTGACAAGTTGACGGCGCGGCTGGCGCTCCAGCTGGTGCCCGGTGATGGGGTTGCTGCATTGATCGGCCGTGTTCAGTTCTGGCAGAAGCGCCAGGACCTCGCCGTGCAGGCCCTGGCCTTGGTCAGGCAGCAAATCCCCGGCTTCAAGCTCTTGGTGGTGGGGGACGGGCCCGACCTCCCCGCCTTGAAAGCCCTGGTGCACGCGCAAGAACTGGATCAGGCCGTCGTGTTCGCGGGCTGGAGCGACGACTTGGCGGTGGTCTATGCAGCGATGGACCTGTTGGTGATCCCATCGCGCTACGAAGGGGTGCCGTTGGTGATGCTGGAAGCGATGTTTTCCCGGCGTCCGGTGGTGGCATCGGCCGTTGACGGCATGGCCGACATCTTGCCGCCGCATTGGCTCTTCCCCAGTGGCGAGGCGGCGGCCCTCGCTGCTGGATGGGTTCAAGCAGCGCGAGCCAGTGAGCTTGACCTGCTCGATGCTCACTATCAGCGCATGCTCAGCGAGCATTCGATGGCGGTGTTTGAAAGCCGCTTCATGGCGGCTGTCAGCGCGGCCGCCCAGCGCCTGCGACCCGTGTCGGGTTCGTCGCCGTGAGCTGAACATGCGCCGACCGTGGCGTCACGTGCTGGGATCCTGGCTGTTGCTGATGGCAGCCGCCGCGCTGGCGCAGTCGACGGCGCCTTCGACGGCACAGGCAACAGCGCAATCCACAGCGCGAGCCACAGCCCAGGCCACAGCGCCAACCACAGCGCAAACCAAGACGCCGGTCGGCGAGGCGCCATCGGCCATGCTGGAGCAGCGCATGCAACGGTTCCGCGACGGCGCGTTGCGCGGCTTTGCGCTGGCCGAGTTGCCAGACAACGGCCGCGAGATCTACAGCGAAGCCGACTTTCAGGACCTGGCCGCCACCGGAGCCAATGTGGTGCGGGTGTCGATACAGCTGCGCAAATGCCAGGGCTGCACACGTTATGACGAGCCTGAACAGGACATCCGCTACGTCGAACGTGTGCTCGTTCGCGGTGAGCGCCTGGGCTTTCGGGTGGTGGTCGTTTTGCTGGCAACACCCTGGGGCAACGAGTCCGACTACTGGGGCAGCGACAGCCTCAAGGCCGACATCGTCCAACAGTGGGCACGGATTGCGCGGCGACTCAAGGGGTTTGCCGCGCTGCAGGCTTATGACCTGATCAATGAACCCGTGGTGCCCCAGGAGACACGCACCCGTGGGTTGGCCCTTTGGCACGAGCTGGCGACCCAGATTGCGCTGGAGCTTCGACGCGCGGACCCCGACACGCCTTTGATGTTCGAGCCCACGGCCTGGGGGCTTCCCGGCTCGTTCTGGCAGACTCGCGCGCTGGCGGTGCCGGGGGTGGTCTACAGCTTCCATCTGTATGCGCCCCACGAGTTCACCAGCCAGGGCCTGCCCGGTTACCCGGAAACCCTGGACTACCCCAGCAGCGGGCGCGACAAGTCCCGCTTGCAGCTTGAAATGCACGAGGCGCGTCAGTTTGCCCGGACCCACCGGGTACCGATGTTCGTCGGCGAGTTTTCCTGTGTCAGGTGGGCCCCGCCGGGCAGCTGCCCGCGTTATCTGGCCGACGCTGTAGCGCTGTTTGAGGCCGAGGGCTGGGGCTGGGCCTACCACTGCTGGCGCTGCTACCAGGGCTGGGACCCGGAGGTGCCGCAGCACGTGCCGCAAGCTCAGCGAGCCGGCCACCTGCCGCAGCACCGCAAGGCCGACAACCCCACGCTGCTGCTGCTCAAGCAGGCCATGGAACGCAACCGCCCAGGCCAGCGCAACTGAGTCGGGTCGGGCCGGGCTTGCTCAGCCCACTGCCGCTGGCGCTGGCGCAGGTTCAGGCGGCGCAAACACCCGCAGGCGCTTGCGCAAGCGAAGCACGGGCAATTCGACCCACCTCACCATGGCGGCGGCGACGGCCACGGTGACGATCACGGCGGTGGGCAACAGCAGCCACAAGGAACTGCCCACCGCCCACTGGGTTATCGCCAGCATCGAAGGATGGATCAGGTAGATCGCAAAGCTCAAGGTGCCCAGCCAGCTGACCCAGCGCCAGTTGAGAAGGCGCATCGGCCCCCAATCGGGGTAGCGAACCGCGACGATGAACACCGAGAACAGACACAGGCCCTGCGCTGTGTAGGCCACCGTTTCACGAAAGGCGCGGTCGGGTACGGCGTAGCTGAGCAGGATGCCCAGCACCGACAGCGGCAGAAAGACTCGCTTCCAGCTGGATTCGGAGAACCGCGTGCCATCCAGTGCCGGGTTGCCCCACATCGCCAAGGCGCAGCCAAAAAGAATGGAGTCGATGCGGGTGTCGGTGCCCACGTAGGTTCGGTCAAAAGAAACGCCCGCGCCCCAGATGAGCCAACAACGCCACAGAAAGACCAGCGCGCACAGGCCCAGCACCAGGGCTGCACGGTGGAACTTGGACCTCAGCTTGGCGAGTGCAACGAAGAGCACGGGAAACGCCAGGTAAAAATGCTCCTCGACCGCCAGCGACCAGTAGATGCTGGTGTGCGGCGCGATGGGCGCTTCCCAGCCGCCAGCAATGACCTGAAAGTTCGTCAGGTGCAGGAACTGCCCCAACAGCCACCAGGCGTCCGTCGCGCCAACCGCCAGGCCGTAGGCTGCGGCCAAGGCCAGCACCAGATAGGACGTCGGCAGGATGCGCAGCGCCCGGCGCAGGTAAAAGAGCTTGAAGTTGACGCTTCCGGTGCGCTCGATCTCCATGCGCAGCAGCGTGGTGATGAGGTAGCCAGACAAGAAGAAAAAGAGCGTCACCCCAAAGTTCCCAGGGATGAAGTTGGGTATGCGAACTGTCATCAAGGTGTGGGACAGGAACACCGGCACGATGGCCACACAACGCAAGCCGTCGAGAGAAGGAATGTGGTGAGCGACGGCAGCGTTTTTCATGGGCGGGGTTGCTGCGACGCAGGCGCTTGCCAGATGGCAAAGGCCGGCAGGCGCTGGGTCACCACAAAACCGTTGGCCTTCAGGTAGGCGGCGATGCTGCCACCGATGTCGTAGCCATCGGGTTTGGACAGGATGACCAGATCGGGCTTGGACAGCTGCCGCAGGCAGCTGTCCGGGGCGTTGGCCAAGGAATGCACACCCACCTGATCACTACACAGCAGCGGCTGGTGCACACCGGTCAGTTCACCGATCACGTCGAATTGACCGGGCAGTTTGTAGTAGTCAGCGCCAATCGCATCAGCCGCCCACCAGACCCGCTTGCCTTGCGCCAGCGCTTGTTGCGCGATGCTGGCGGCGCTGCGGTAGTCGTCCTTGCGGTGGTGCTCGCCAAAGCGCAGCGACAGAGAAGAGCCCAGCAGCAACAGCAGCCCCGAGACCGCCACCCAGCGGCGCCACGGTCTGCCACCCGGCCGTTCGACAAGCCTGGCCATGCCCAGCGCCATGACCAGATTCAACAGCGGCAGCGCTGCCATCAGGTGACGACCCAGAACCCGCCAGTGCATGACAAAGCCGCTGAACAGCACGAACAGCACCGGAAACAGCCCCAGCGCGCTGATCCACAGCAGGCGGCGGGTGCCCAGCCGCGCGTGGGCGGCCTTCAGGCCGACGATCAGAATGAAGGTCAGGACCAGGCTCGCTGCCAGCAGAGCCGGCAGATGGCCACCCAGGGCAGCCATGCCCGACTCTCGCAGTTCCAGGCGGCTGGGGCCCAGGCCCGCCAGACCCAGCATTTCGTAGGCCGCAAACAAGACCGTGGCCGGTGTCGACGAGTCCAGCCGCGAAGCACCCGCACCCTTGATCAGGCTGTTCAGGTAGTAGGCCGTCAACACCGCCAAGGCGGCCGCCAGAAAGCCGATCAACCAGGGCTGGAACCCCTGCGTCAACTCGCGCAGTTTCGACTGCCGCAGGTGGTGCACCAGCACATACACACTGGCCACGAAGACCCAGAAGATTCCCAGCATGCTGGCGCCAAAGAGCAAGATGCTGCCCACGACAAAGAGCAACAGGAAGAGGGGCTCAGCGGGCAGCCCGCTGGCGACTCGGGCGTGCAGGTTCAGCAGATAGGCCAGGATCATCTGCGACCCCGCGACCATCATGATGTAGGGGCGGGCTTCGTCGGCGTACTGCCACACCATTGGGTGAATGGCGTTCAGGGCCAGAAACAGATAAGCAAAGGTTCTGGGGTAGTCCCGCAAGGCCCAGAAGACCGCCAATTGACCAGCGACAAAAAAGGGCAGGTTGGCCAGCCTGAACAAAAACTCGCCCGCCGGTACGACCTGCTCCCAGAGGTAGAAGTGGACAAAGTGCAGCGGCGTCTGCGAACCGCTGGGAACCAGCAGCAGATCGATGAATGCCTTGAACGAAGGCAGGGCCGCAAAGTGTGCGGTCCAGAATTCGTCGATCCACAGGCTTTGATGGCTGATGGCCAGCAGCATGACGGCGACCTGGGTCAGCGCAAAGACGCCGAACTGCCACGGGCCCCACGAGGGTCTTTGCAGGCTGGTGTTCATGTCGACTTTTTGTTGGCCTCGGGCGGCAAGCGAAAGACGATGAACTTGCTGGCCAGGTAGGTGGTCAAGGTGTAGGGCGGAATGCCCAGGGCCTGGGCCAGGTAGCCGTTGACACCGGCCAGGTGGATCAGCGCCATCACCGTCAGCAGGTTCATCGCGTAGGCCAGCGCGGCGACCAGCAGGAACTTGACCAGCGCCGGCAGTTGCGGCCCGCGGTAGTCAAAGGTCCAGCGGCTATTGAGTGTGAAGCTGGTGGTCAGCCCGGCGGCGTAGCCAATGGCGTTGGCCATCACGTCACCGGCCTGGAAGAAGTACTTGCAGGCGTAGATGACCAGCAGGCCCACCACCATGTTGAGCACGCCCACGCTCAAGAAGCGCCCCAGCTGGGGCAGGTGTGCCTGGATCACTTGATGGCACGCACGTAGTACTGGCCGCCCAGGGGCAACCAGGCCAAGGCACCCTCGACGGGCCGCAAGCCGCGCAGAAAGTGCGGGAAAAACACGCGATAGCGCGTCTTGACGCTGGCAAAGCCGGCGCTCAGCGTGCGCCGTTTCATTTCAGCACCGCGGATCAGGTGCGCGTTTTCGTCAAAGGGGCAGGTGTTGACCACCCGCACCGTCAACGGGTTGAAGGGGTTGTGCTCAAAGATGAACAGGCTGCCGCCGGGTTTGATGACCCGCTTGATCTCGCGCAGCAGCGCCACATGGTCGGCGTGGTTGATGTGGTGGAACACGCACATGGCGTAGGCGATGTCGAACCGGTGGTCGGCAAAGGGAATGTTGGCGCCGTCGAAGCGGACGTACTCGGCCTGCCTTGGGAAACGTTTTTCAGCCACCTCCAGGCTGCGTTGTGAGAGGTCCAGGCAGGTCAGCTGCGCGTTGGGGAGGTGCCGGCGCACATAAGGCACCGAATTGCCAATGCCGGCGCCAAAGTCCAGCACCTGGACGCTGTGGTCGGTGGCCAGCGCCTGGGACTTGCACTCGCGCGCGATGTCAGCGATCTTGTACTCGGAGAAGTACTCCGGGCTTTCGCCTGAAATGGCAATGCCCGCCACCAGAGACTGGTAGTACTCATCGGCAAACTTGTCGAACTCGGCTTCATTCATGCTGCAGGTTCCCCAAGGTGTTGGTGCTGGCTTTCAGTGACCCTGACCGGACCGGTCGGGACTCTGGATGAAGGCCATCTGCTCGGCTCGCATCAATTGCGAAATGCCCACCGCCAGTTGCTTGCCAGCGGGGCGCACAAACTCCGCGCGCTGCAGGCTTCGAAACTGCACTCGCTGGCTGTAGAGCTGGGACAGCCGGTTGGCGCTGCGAACCACCAGCGGTGTGCGGCGGGCCAGGCGCTTGAAGATCGAAAAAATCTCGGCGATGGTGGTCGGGTTCTCGGACGCGATGATCCGGGTGCGCAACGCGGTGGCCGAGCCGCGGCTGCGCAGCATCCCCATAATGGCCACTGCGGCGTCGTCGGCGTCAATGTAGTCGCGCATGGTGTCAAACGGCACATAGATCTGGATCGGCCGGTTGCGGATGATGCTTCGCGCCATGTGCCCCAGCAGGCCTTGTTTTTTGCTGGTGGCCTGGCCGGCGCCATACAGCGTGGAAATGCGCGCCACCAGGACCGATATCGAGACCTGGGCAGCAACAAAGTCATGCAACAGTTTTTCCTGGCGCAACTTTTCAGTGGCGTAAGGCGTGGTCGGCGCCGGTGAGGACTGCTCGGTGATCACGTCGTCGGTGCAGCCGGCGTAAATGGCCCCGGCTGAACTGGCGAAAGAAATCGCGCCCGGGGCGCCCATCAAGCCAGCATGGCGTTGCAGGCCATCCAGCAACAGGCGCAGCGCCTGTGTCTCCGGCGCCAGCGCTTCGGCCGGGCTGCCCATGGTGCCGACACCGGCCGCCCAGTGAATCTCCCAGCCCTGCGCGGCCTGCGCCTTGAGCCCGAAGGCGGCCACGGCGGCGGCGATCTGCTGCTCCAGTCTTTCCGGTTGGCCCCAGGAAAGACGCTGATCCGGAAAAAAGAGTTCGGTGCCATCGGCGCGCAGCGCCCTGCACAGGGCTGCACCGAGCAGGCCTGCGCTTCCCAGCACCCAGGCGACGGTCATCGGCGCAACGCAGGCCGCGTGGGCTTGCTGCTGACCACATACAGGGGCTTGCCCATCACGATGCCCATGGTCACGGCCAGGTACTCGGCAATGACGCCCAGCGAAGCCAGGATGCTGCCCGAGAAGAAGGCCACCACGATCAGCAAAGAGGTCCAGCCTTGCACGGGCACCTGACCATAAAACTTGGCGTACAAGGCGTAAGCCGCAACCAGAACCGCCAGCACCATCGAAGAAAACCCCATGATGGTGATCAGCCTCAACGGTCGGGTGCCGGTGGTCAGCACCAGGCGCCAGAAGTGTCCCATCAAGGTCAGGTACGAATAGCCCGAAGGCCGCTCGGCGTCGCTTCGCAGCACCACCGGACTGTGACCCACGCGCCCGGCAATCCAGAACAGGCCCACGTCCAGATAGACGCCGTTGCCGCAGTAGGCCGCCAAGGTCCGGGCGATTTCGCCTTCGACCAGACGAAAGCTGTTGAAGCGCCCGATCGAGTCGTTGCCCAGCACGCGCGTGCTGATGGCCTTGGCGCCACCGCTGAGCAGGTTGCGCAACCAGCCGTGTGTGGGCCGGTTGACGGGCTGGGCGTAGACCAGTTGCAAAGAAAGGCCCAGCGCGTGGTCGAGCATGGTGGCGATGTCGGCCGGATTCTGCTGCCGGTCTTCGTCCATCGTCACCACCCAGTCACCGGTGGCGCTGGCCATGCCGGCCAGCGTGGCGGCGTGCTGGCCGTAGTTCTTGGACAGCCACACCACCTGGACAAAGGGGTACTGCGCGCTCAAGGCTTCCAGCGTCTTGTCGGACTCGTTTTGACCGCAGTCGTGCACCAACAGCAGCTCGCAGACCGTGAAGCTGGTGCCTTGCGGGGTGATTTGTGGCCGCGTCAGAGCCTCGATTTCCGTCACCAAGGCGGGCAGTGTTCTTTCACCCGCATAGACCGGGATGACGATCGAGACACGTTGGGCTGGAAAGGGGTTCATGCGTTCAAACCTGTTGCTGAGGGCTGAGGCTGACGGCGCCTGGCAGGTGGCGCAACAGCAGTGCTTCGTACTGGCCCAGGATGTTGCCCCAGGTGAACATGGCTTCAAACCGGCGTTGGCCGTGGGCGCGCAATCGCGCCAGTTCAGCCGGGGATGACAGCAGCTGGTCCATGCACCCGGACAGCGACGCCGCGCTGTTGAAGTAACAGGCGCCTTCGCCGGCCACCCAGCGGTTGAAACGGTTGTCGTGCGCCACCACGGGGTTGCCGGCGCCCAGGGCCTCGACGAGCGACGGGTTGGTGCCGCCCACCTGGTGGCCGTGCACATAGGCCGCGCTGTGAAAGCGCAGCGCCTGAACCACCGTTTGATCGTAGATCGCGCCGACGAATTTCACCTCGCTGCTGGCGGCCGTCTTCACCGCCTGGTGGTAGGCGTTGGCCGGGTCGTAGTGGCCCAGCACCACCAGTTGATGGCCGCGTGGCTTGCTGGAAAAACCTTGCACCACTTCGAGCAGCGAGTTTTCGGGTTCGGCTCGCGCGATCACCGTCAGATAGCGGCCCGGCACCAGACCCAGGGCCGTCACCGCATCGGTGGGGGCGGCGCTGACCACCTGGCCACCGTAGGCAATGGTCGTGATCTTGCTCGCGTCCACCCGGGTTTGCAGATGGGCCTGGATCTGCGGATGATCGGCCACCAGGTGGTTGCCCAGCCAGCAGCCCGCCCGTTCATTCAGCCAGAACCAGGTTTTGGCCAGTGGCCCCCACTTGGCCCGTGACCACTCGATGCCGTCCATGTTGATCAGGTTGGGCACGCCCTTGATGCGCAACAGCGCGCAAAAGATGGCCGTGTTGTAGCCCAGCGTCAGGCACAGGTCTTGGTGGCGCGCGGCGTGGGCGGTGGCCAACCAGTCAAAGACGATGGTGCCTTTGGGCCCCGCTGCGGCGACCGGAATGCGCACGCGTTCCACGCCCTGCCAGCGGTCTTCGACCACCGCTCCCGCGCCATCGTCCTGGCAGTAGACCACCACCCGCCAGCCCTGGGCGACCAGGTGAAGAGCCAGCTTTTCGGCAAAGGTCTCGAAGCCGCCGTGCGCGGCAGGCACGCCGCGTGTGCCCAGGATTCTGAGCGTCCGTTTCATGCGACCCACCGATCGACAGCCATGGCCCAGCTTGACGCCAGCCGCCATTGGCCCTTGGCCCAGCCCTGCAGGTTGCACAAGAACAAGTTCAGCTCCCCTCTTTCATGGCCCGCTGATAGCAGGCCAGGGTCTGCTCGCCCAGCCGGGACCAGTCGTTGTGCGCTGTAACCCGGCGCAGGCCCGCCTGCGCAATCGCATGCCTGTGATCGGGATTGGCAAAGATGTCGCCAATGCGTTTGGCCAGATGGGCCGGGTCGCGGCCGGTGAAGACAAAGCCGGTCTGCTCGTCGTCCACCGCTTCGAGCAGGCCTTCGATGTTGGAGACCAGCACCGCGCTGGCGTGGCTCATGGCCAGCAAGACCACGCCGCTTTGGTAGATGCGCAGGTAGGGCAGCACCACCAGATCGGCGCAACGGTAGAAGTAGGGAACCTCTTCGTCGGGGACGTAACGGATGTGCAAGCTGCAAGACGGGGCCAGGCCCAGTCGGTCGATGAGCGCCTGGTAGCTGGAAAAGTCGGTCTTCCAGACCCGGCCGGCAATCAACAGATGCAGGCTGGGATCGCTTTTCAGTGCGATGGCAAAGCCCTCGAGCAAGACGCCAAGGCCCTTGACGTCCTTGATCTGGCCAAAGAAGAGCAACACCCGCCGGTCGGGCGCGATGCCGAAGTACGCGCGGGCCATGTCGCGGGTGACGCCTGGCGCGATGCTGGCCACGTAGTTGCCGTGGGCAATCACATCGATCTTCTGTTCCGGGATGCCCAGGTCCTGCATCAGTTCGCGTTTGGCCACCTGGCTGTGGGCGATGACGCGCTGTGCTGCCCGGTAGACCCAGCGCACAAACAAGGGCACCGAGATGCCTTCCTTGAAGGCTTCGATGTCGTGAGCCGTGATCACCACGCGCATGCCCAGCAAACGGGCCAGCAGCACGTTGAACAGCTCCAGCGGCCCGACGTGAAAAAAGTGGAAGTGGGCCAGGCGGTGACCGCCCAAGCGCGCACCGGGCAAGGCCTTCAGGCTGCCCCAGACGAAGCGCAGGCCGCGCAACCATGCTGCGTCCTGACCGTAGATTCCGCGATAGATCAGCCTGACCGGGAAGCCGGGGTCTGGGGTGATGACCGTCTTGTCGCAGGTGAACAAAGTGGCCTTGGCGCCTGCCTTGACGATGCCCTTGCAGAGCGAAAAGTCATAGAAATTCATGCCGCCATGGCCACCCACGGGCTCGACGACTGCGACCGAGACGCTCATGCGATGGCGTCCGCAGCGGGGCTCGGCAAAGCCCGCCTGGCGCTCAAGTACACCAAGGCGCCCACGCTGGCGATCACGACCAGGCTGTAGTCGGAATGGAAGTGGGGCTCCGTCACCGCGGCCAGCACATAGCAGCCCATCATGGCGGCGCCGGCAGCGCCAATCACCCTGACCCCCGGTGAATGGCCGGCTTTGGCCAGGCGTCGGCCCATGACAAAGATGGCGGCAACTGCAGCCAGCCAAAAGGTCAGCGCTGGGAGGCCCAGCTTGCCCGCGATGAACAGGTAGGTGTTGTGCACATAGCGGTCCAGCGCCGAAGTCGATGAAATGCCCTTTCTGGATATGTAGTCGGCGCCCAGACCGATGCCTGTCAGGGGCTGCTCTTCAATGCGCGGCAGCATCGCGTCGAACTCCCAAAGGCGCCCCTGCGCCGAGTAGCCGGACGCCACCTCTGTGCCAATGGAGGTCAGGCGGTAGTAGGCCGCTTCCAATGACTGGGGCCTGAGCAGGCCCACGGTCGCGGAGCCCAGCGCGACGAACAGAACGAACAAGCCCACGAGTTGAGGCAGCTTCTTCAGGTTCAGCCACCACACCACCATCAGAAGGCCGACCGCGGCGACGGCGTAGGTCGTGCGACCAAAAGTCAGCGTGATGCCCAGCAGCAACAGACCGGCCACGGCAAAGAACATCGGCTTGCGGACGAGGCCCAAGAGGTTGGCGCCGACGATCAGCAGCAAGGCCCAGATGACCACACCGATGCCCAGCGTCAGGGTGCGCGTGGTGCCGTGCTCTTCGCGACCCAGCGTTTCAAGGACGACCAGGCGCGAGGCGACACCGAAGACTTCGATGTTGAACACGCCTTGCAGCACCTGCCCCACGGAAAACAGGCAACCCAGGACCACGATGCCGATGACAAAGCGCCTTTGCCTCTCGGGCTGGCGCAGGATGATCACCGCCACGGGCAGCGTCAGCAGGTAAAGGAAGTGGCGCGATTCGGCCAATACAAAAGTCGGATTGAGGTCCCGGTAAAACAACGACAGCGGCACGGCGATGAGCAGACAGACCCCAAACAGGCTCAGCGCGATGGCCATCCAACGGGCTCCCTGAACCGGTGCAGCCTTCGGAAGTTGGCCCTGTGAGGCCCAGGTCCCCAGGGCGTACAGCACCAGCATGGCCAACGTGGCATCGGCCGTCGAGAGCGCACCACCAAACAAGGGAATGCGTGGCTGAATGGCGGGGTGAACCAAGCCGCAGGCGAACGCAATCATGGCCAGCAGCCCCAGCTCGGGTCGCACCAGCACCAGCACCGCAACGGCAGGCACCAGCAGGGCCGCAACCAGAAACCACGCCGGCAGCAACGCCGAAGCCAAGCCCAGAACCAGGGCCAGGAACAGGAAGAGCATGACCCAACCCGCCTGCGCCAGTGGGCGCGGCCGCGTGCTGAAGTGGGTGGTGTTCATGCTGGACTGGAAATGGCGGGCGCCCTGCGGCTGTCAGGCGTCAGGGCAGCGGGTTGCCGAACACGCGGCTGCGCCCGGGTTCGGGAATGGCCACGGCCAGGTCGGCGATGAAACGGGCCTGCAGGCCGAGCGCCTGATCGCGGTCGCTGTTGATGCTGGAGACCCGCACCAACATGCCGTCGGCAATGACGCCACGCACGCCATAGCGCATTTGCGCCAGTTTTTGTTCGATGCCGGTGGTGGCGATCTCGTTGCCCACCACCACCCAGTAGGTGATGGGTTCGTTGCGGCCGCCCAGTTTGGCCACCAGGTTGCGCACGCCCAATTGGCCCTGCACGATGCGCTGCACGTTCTTCTGGTTGAAGGTGATGTCAAAGCCCTGCGCCGGGTAGCAGACCTCGGGCCGGTGCGCGCTGGTGCCGTCGTACTGATCGCCACCATAGGCCACCGACAGCATGATGCGTTGACCGCTCGGGTTGACGTAGGTTCGGGTCAGCACCTGGTTGTAGATGGCGCTGAGCTGCGCTTGGACATCCGGTGAGGGCAACACCACGGCCTGGTTGGCGTCAACCCGCCAGGGACCAAAGGCTTTGGGGAACAGGGCTTCCAGGTCCGGCTTGCCGATCTGGTCGGCCAGGTAGGCGGTGGGCTTGCCCCAATAGGTGACGGCCGCGCCCACCAGCATCAGGGCTGCGGCCACCACGGCGCGCCAGCGCGCGGACGTCACGGCATCACCCTGGGCGCGATGCGTTGCAGCCGGCGCATCTGGCGCACCAGGGGCGACAGCTGCTTCGGCTGCAAAAGCTGCTTTCGGATGGGGGCCGGCGCGCTCATGAAGCGGTGCCCGCGCCCTGGGGCTTGAAAGCGACGCGCAGCAGCTTGTCGGTGGCCAGGATCATGGCCAGACCCACGATGAACAACACCATGCCGGCAAAGCCGTGCACGAAGCCTTGGCCCGCCGCGTCGCCAAAGTGATACGTGACCAGCACCAGGATCATCACCCGCACGATGTTGGCGGCGAACGAGATGGGAATGATCAGGATGGCCAGGAGCACGTTGCGCGCCACCGATGTGTAGCGCATCAGGTTCATGTACAGCAGGCCCAGTGCCTCCAGTGTGAACATCGAGTTCAGGCCGGCGCAGGCGTCGGCCACCAAGAGCTGGTACTGGCCCACGCTGAGCATCACGCCGGCCCGCGCCACCGGGTAGCCCAGGCCGTGCAGCAGTTGGGCGGCCACCGCCGAAACAGCGGTCTTCAGCGGCGCGGTCAACATCGACACCACCGAGCCCGGCAGCGGCACCATGAAGAGCAGAAAAAACAGGGGGAACCACATCAGGCGCAAAGCGCGCCGGCCCAGAAAAAGCAGGATCAGGCCGACCACCACGAGGTGTTGCGACAGCATCTCCAGCACCAGCATGGCCTGGGTGCGACCCAGCACGTACATCAGCACGCCGGCCAGCAGGAACAGGCCGCCCAGCCAGGGCTCGCCTCGCGGTGGCAGTGCGGCCACGGCGTGCCGCATGCCAAACAGCAACCAAAGGCCCAGCGCCAGGATGATGGGGCCGTGGCCTTGTTCGTCGGTGGGCCAGACCTGGCGCGCCAAAGTGGCGTAGCTGGGTGCGTAAAGCGCAGCAAAGCCCAGCAGCAAGAGGGCACAGACCACCGGGTCCAGGCCGGCCGGCAGCAGCGCAGCCGATGGCCCTGCCTGGGGCTGCGACGGCTGGCTCACCGGGCCTGCCTGAGCGCGGTGCGCGCTGACAGGCGCGCTGGAAACGGGCCGGGCGCGGTCATGTGCGGTAGTGGTTCATCACCACCCCGGCCAAGTGGGGCGATGGGTCGGTCACCTGCCGCGCCAGGTCTTCCATCGCGGCGATGCTGGAAACCCCCTGGCGCGCCAGCATCAGCGACGCGCCGCAGCGGTCGGCTATGACGGCGGCGTCGGCACCCAATTGCGCGGCCGGTGTGTCGACTACCACGTAGTCGAACTTCAGCGTCAGCGCTTGCAACAGCAGGCCAAAGGCCGGCCGCTCGACCAGTTCCAAAGGGTTGGGTGGCGTGTTGCCCACCGGCAGGACAAACAGGCCCGGCACGCCCGGCACCGGCTGCACCACGTGGCTGCCGGCCGCGCGCCCCGACAAGATGCCGGCCAGGCCGGCCGCGTTGTTGAGGTTGAACACCTCGTGCTGACGCGGACCGCGCAGGTCGGCGTCGACCAACAGCGTGCGCCCACCCAGCTGGGCCAGGCTGATGGCCAGGTTGGCGGCAAAAAACGTCTTGCCGTCACCGGCATGGGGGCTGATCACGGCCAGGGCCTTGCGCGGCCCGCTGCGGTCGTTGAAAACCCGCTTCATGACCTGGCTGCGCACCGCGCGGAACGACTCGGCCAGTGCCGAGAAGGGCTCGTTGAGTGACACCAACTCCGGGTTGAGCTTGCGCTGCCCTTGGTGTGCGTACGGGTAGTGATACTGCTGCGCCAGCGCGACCAGCACGTCGTCAGTGGTGGCCAGCCCCAGTTCGATGGCGGTCTCACCAAAACGCCCGCCGCTTTGGCGCTGCTGCGCCAGGATTTTTTCAACCTGCTCGGGTTTGAGCTGGCAAGACTCGGCGATGAGTTCGCCGATCGAGCGGTCCAGCGCCGGCAGGCCCGTTGGCGGCGCATCCAGGGTTTCAATGGTCTCGGCGGCCTGCGTGTCGGCTGGTTCACCGCGTGTGGAAACGGCCGATCTGGACGTCGCGTTGGGCAGCCCCACCAACTTGCGTTCCAGCAACGTGGAGCCCTGGGTTTGGCCCAGCCCGCGTTTGGGCGGCGGTGCCAGCGCGCCCAGCAAGGGCAGGCCCAGAGTGGTGGACACGTCCTGCGCAGAACGCACGCGTCGGTTCATCAGCTCCAGCGCCAGCATGCCGCCCACGGCCAGCAAGGCGCCCAACAGCACCGCGACAACGGTGTTCAAAACCACCCTGGGCGACGAGGGCTCCAGCGGCGGCTCGGCGATGGTCAGCGGGCTGACGTTGCTCAACGTGGTCTGGCTTTCCAGCGAGGACTGGTTGAAGCGGGCCACCACCGCATCGAAGGTGCGCTGGGCGCTCTCGACCTCGCGCACCAGCACCAGCCCATCGTCACGCACGCCCTTCATGCGCAGCACCTGGCTGCGCTGCGCTTCCAGCGCAGCCCT
>JANMHH010000153.1:0-3186 GCA_031375065.1 Rubrivivax sp.
CGGCTCAGGCGGCCGCACTTGAGCTTGGCCATGCTGGCCAGCTTGGTGACATCTTTGCCGCCGATGTACATCTCCACCGCGCGGTAGGTCAGCGCGCGCAGCGCTTCGACTTCGGTGCGCAGTTCGGCCAGGCGGTAATGCACCACCTGGTTGTCCAGGATGCTTTGCCCAAAAGCCTTGCGTTCGCGGGTGTAGACGATGGTCTGGTCGATCAACCGGTCCAGGCTGCGCAGGCTGCCAGCGGCACCCCACAGGCGCTCTTCCTGAAACTGCAGCATCTGGAACATGAAGCCCATGCCCTCCTGGCCGATGACGTTGCGTTTGGGCACGCGCACGTTGTCGAAAAACAGCTGCGCGGTGTCGGAGCTGTGCATGCCGATCTTGTGGATCTTCTGGCGGGTGATGCCGGGCGTGTTCATCGGCACCACGATCAGGCTCTTGTTCTTGTGCGCGGGGCCTTCAGAGGTGTTGGCCAGCAGGCAGCACCAGTCGGCCTGCATGCCGTTGGTGATCCACATCTTGGTGCCGTTGATGACGTAGTCATCACCATCGCCCTTGGCGGTGGTCTTGATCGACGCCACGTCGCTGCCGCCGCCGGGCTCGCTGACGCCCAGGCAAGACACCACGTCACCGGCGATGGTGGGCACCAAAAATTCCTTGCGCAATTCGTCGCTGCCAAAACGCGCCAAGGCGGGCGTGGCCATGTCGGTGTGCACACCGATGGCCATCGGCACACCACCGCAGTTGCACTGGCCCAGGGCCTCGGCCATGACCATGCTGTAGGAGAAGTCCAGACCCGAACCACCGTATTCCTCGGGGTACTTCAGGCCCAGCAGGCCCAGGTTGCCCAGCTTCTTGAAGACCTCGTGCGCGGGGAACTGGCCTTTGGCCTCCCACTCGGCCACAAAGGGGTTGATTGCCTTGTCGCAGAACCTGACGACGGTGTCTTCGAGCTG
This sequence comes from Rubrivivax sp., assembly GCA_031375065.1. Lineage (GTDB taxonomy): Bacteria > Pseudomonadota > Gammaproteobacteria > Burkholderiales > Burkholderiaceae_C > Rubrivivax. The sequence goes on from JANMHH010000153.1 coordinate 957, forward strand.
GCGGTGTTCAAGTGTGAATTTCATCGGGGGTCTCTTTCAAAAACGGGCAACGCCAAAGGTGTTGGGGCGCAGGGTTCGTTGGTCGGCCTCATGGGCCAGCGCCAGGCACAGGCCCAGCACGCGGCGCGTGTCGCGCGGGTCGATCACGCCGTCGTCCCACAGGCGGGCGGTGCCAAACAGCACGTGGCTTTCGGCGTCCAGCCGGTTGCGCAGCGCGTCGCTCATGGCGGCCAGCGCTTCGTCGTTGGCGGGCAGGCCCAAACGTTCGATCTTGGCGCGGTTCAGGATGTCCATCACCTTGGCCGCCTGCGCGCCGCCCATCACCGCGGTGCGCGCGCTGGGCCAGCTGAAGATGAAACGCGGGTCAAAGCCGCGCCCGCACATGCCGTAGTTGCCGGCGCCAAAGCTGCCGCCCAGCACGATGGTGAACTTGGGCACCCGGGCATTGGCCACCGCCTGGATCATCTTGGAGCCGTGCTTGATGGCGCCACCCTGCTCGGCCGCCTTGCCCACCATGTAGCCGGTGGTGTTCTGCAAAAAAACCAGTGGCGTTCCGCTTTGGTCGCACAGCTGGATGAACTGCGCAGCCTTGGTGCTGCCCGCCGGTTGGATCGGGCCGTTGTTGCCGATGATGCCCACCGCGTGGCCGTGCAGGCGAGCGTGGCCGCAGACCGTGTCGGCGGCAAAAGCGGCTTTGAATTCGAGGAAGTCGGAACCGTCGACCAGGCGTGCAATGACCTCGCGCACGTCATAGGGTTCGCGGTCGTCGGCGGGCACCACGCCCATCAGCTCCTCGGTAGCGAACCGTGATTCGGCAACGGCACGGGCCGCAGGCACGGTGTCCCACGGCAGTTTGTCCAGCAACTCACGGGTCAGCGCGATGGCGTGGGCGTCGTTTTCGGTCAGGTACTCACCCAGCCCGGTGGTGGAAGCGTGCATCTGCGCGCCGCCCAGTTCTTCATCGGTGGCGTCTTCGCCGATGGCCGCCTTGACCAGCGGCGGGCCGGCCAGAAAGATGCTGCTGCGGCCTTTGACCAGCACCACGTAGTCGCTCAGGCCCGGCAGGTAGGCGCCACCGGCAGTGGACGAACCGTGCACCACGGCGATCTGCGGGATGCCGGCCGCCGACAGCCGCGCCTGGTTGGCAAAGGTGCGACCGCCGTCGACAAAAATCTCCGCCTGGTACATCAGGTTGGCGCCACCACTTTCAACCAAGGCGATCAGCGGCAACTTGTTTTGCGCCGCCAGCTCTTGCGCACGCAGCGCTTTTTTCAGCCCCATGGGCGCCACGGTGCCGCCCTTGACCGCGCTGTCGCTGGCGCTGATGAGCACCCGCTTGCCCGCCACCACGCCAATGCCGACGATGCTGCCGCCGCCCATCACGCTCTTTTTGCCGTCGTCGTCGTGCATGCCCAGCCCGGCCAGCGGGCTGAGCTCCAGAAACTCACTGCCGCGGTCCAGCAGGCGTGCCACACGTTCACGAGGAAGCAGTTGCCCGCGCTTGTCAAACTTGTCGCGTTTGCTGGCACTTTCCAGCACCACCTTGGCCTGCAGAACCTGCACTTCGTCCAGACGAGCCTGCATGCGCGCCACATTGGTCGCAAAGCCGGGTGAGCGGGGGTCGAGCAGCGATGACAGCTGGGGCATTACTTCAGCGCCTCGGGCGTCACGGCGCGGTGAAAACCGTCAAAAGGCACCGAGCGCGATTCCGTGCCCAAGGGAAAGATCTCGCTGCCCAGCGACGCCGCGCCGTCAATCTGCAGCGTGACACCGGTGATGAAACTGGCCGCGGGTGACAGCAAGAACACGATGGCGCCGCTGACTTCGGCCTCCACACCCATGCGGCGCAGGGGCACGTGGTTCTTCAGCTTGGGGATGAAGGCCCGCATGGCGCCGCCATAGGTGTCCATGCCACTGCTGGCGATCCAGCCTGGCGACACCGCGTTGACCCGCACCCCGGCATGCGCCCACTCGAAGGCCGCCGTCATGGTCAGGTTGCTCATGCCGGCGCGCGCCGCGCCGCTGTGGCCCATGCCGGGCATGCCGTTGCGAAAGTCGGCGGTCATGTTGACGACTGCGCCGCCGTGCTCTTGCATGCACTGGTTGAAGAGCTCGCGCATCATCAAGAAGCCGCCGGTCAGGTTGTTGGCCACCACCGCGTCAAAGCCCTTTTTGCTGATGGCCAGCAGCGGCGCTGGAAACTGCCCACCGGCGTTGTTGACCAGCCCTG
>JANMHH010000171.1:0-14163 GCA_031375065.1 Rubrivivax sp.
ACCGGCTGGAGCGCCGCCATCCCCGACGGCAGCTACTTCATGGACCTGATGTACGGTCCCAACAAGGGCCAAAGCAACGCCTCGCGTTTCAACCTGCCCGCCTTCAACACGCTGCATGAACAGCAACGCGCACTGCCCGACGGGTCCGAGCGCGACGCGCTCATCCGCCAGGGCCTGAACCTGGGCGTGGCTTACATGCCCTACAAAGCCAGTGGGCATGATGTGCTGACCTGGTTGATGCAGCCACATGTGCAAGGCTACGTGCCGCACCCCTTCATGCGCGATTTCTGGCGCCATGTGGACGTGACCACGCCCGCCGCCGCACCCTGAACAACGATTGGCCATTGACCATGAACGACAACCCCGCCACCGCCAAGAGCACCACAACCGCGACCTGCCCGCCGAGCATGGCTTACATCCATCGCCGGACGTTGTTTGCATGGGCGGCACGGACCACGTCGGCCGCCTTGGCCGCAGGCATCCTGCTGCTGGGCAGCGCAACGGCGCAGACCGCCCCCGCGCAGCCCCTGAAGGTGCTGCGTTACGCCTTTCTGATCGCCGAAACCTCGTTCGACCCGGCCCAGATCAGCGACCTGTATTCGCGCACCGTGGTTGCCGGCATGATCGAAGCGCCGCTGGAAGTCGAATTCCTGGCCAAGCCCGCGCGCATGCGGCCCAACACCGCGGCGGCTATGCCCGAGATCTCGGCCGACTTCAAGACCTTCACCTTTCGCATCAAGCCTGGCATCTACTTTGCCGACGACGCAGCTTTCAAAGGTCAGAAGCGCGAACTGACCGCCGAAGACTACGTCTACAGCCTGAAGCGCCACTACGACCCGCGCTGGAAAAGCGCCAACCTCTACATCTTGGAAAACGCCAAGATCCTGGGCCTGAGCGAGCTGCGCAAAAAGCTCACCGAAGAAAAGAAGCCCTTTGACTACGACACCCCCGTCGAAGGCCTGCGCACGCTCGACCGCTACACCTTCCAGATCAAACTGGGTGAAGCCACGCCGCGGTTTCTGTACAACTTCACCGACGGCTCGTTCACCGGCGCCTTGGCTCGCGAGGTGGTGGAGTTCTACGGCGACAAGATCGGCGAGCACCCGGTGGGCACCGGCCCCTTTGTGCTGAAGGCCTGGAAGCGCAGCTCGCGCATCGTGCTGGCCAAAAACCCCAACTACCGCGAAGTGCTGTTCGATGAAACACCACCTGCAGGTGACGCCCGTCTGGCCGCCAGCACAGCGCAGCTCAAGGGCAAGCGCCTGCCGCTGGTGGACGAGGTGCACATCTCCATCATCGAAGAAGCGCAGCCGCGCTGGCTCAGCTTCAACGCCACCGAACAAGACGTGATGGACCAGTTGCCGGCCGAATATGCGCCCGGCGTTGTGCCCAACGGCAAGATCGCGCCGCACCTGGAAAAACGCGGCATCGTGGCGGTGCGCTACCCCCGTGCCGACGTGTCGGTGAGCTACTTCGGCATGGAGAACCCGGTCGTGGGCGGCTACACACCCGAGAAGGTGGCCTTGCGCCGCGCCATCAGCTTAGGCGTGGACGTGGAGCGCGAAATCCGCCTGGTGCGGCGCAGCCAAGCCATCCCGGCCCAAGGGGTCATCGCCCCCGGCACCTGGGGTTACAACCCCCAGCTCAAGACCGAGATGGGCGACTTCAGCCGATCACGCGCGATCGCGTTGCTGGACCTGCACGGCTGGGTCGACAAAGACGGCGACGGTTGGCGCGAGCAGCCCAACGGCCAGCCGCTGGTGCTGGAGTACGCCACCAGCCCCGACCAGACCAGCCGCCAGCTCAACGAGCAGTGGAAGAAGAACATGGACGCCATCGGCATCAAGATGGTGTTCAAAACCGCCAAGTGGCCGGAAAACCTGAAGAGCAGCCGCGCCGGCAAGCTGATGATGTGGGGCGTGGGCTGGAGCGCCGGCGCGCCCGATGGCGACACCTTTTTGGCGCTGGGCTACGGCCCCAACAAGGGCCAGGCCAACCACGCCCGCTTCAACCTGCCGGCCTTCAACACGCTGTATGAACAGCAACGCCAACTGCCCGACGGTCCCGAGCGCCGGGCGCTGATGGAAGAGGCCACCAAGTTGATGGTGGCCTACATGCCCTACAAGGTGCACGTACACCGCATCTTCACCGACCTGGCCCACCCCTGGGTGGTGGGCTACAACCGCAACATCTTTGTGCGCGAGTTCTACAAATACGTGGACATCGACACCACGCGGCTGCCCAAAAAGTAGCCGCGCACCGCCGCCCCAAGAAGCGCCCAAAGGGCGCCCAAGGGATGCCAGAAAAGCGCGCCGATCCAGCGCAGAGGAAGTTTCATGAAACGACGTCAAACCTTGGCCTTGGGCGCGGCCATTGCCGCACCGGGCCTGACCGGCCTGATGGCTGCGCCAGCGCAGGCCAGCAGCCCGCCCAGCGTCAACCCGGCTGCACCCGACGCCACGGGCGAGCGCGTGCTGCGCTATGCCTTCCAGATCGCCGAAACCGGCTTTGACCCGGCCGGCATCAACGACACCTACTCGCGCACCGTCACCTGCCACATCTTCGAGGCGCTGTACGTCTTTGACCACCTGGCCCGGCCCGCCAAGATCGTGCCGGTCACGGCCGACGGCATGCCGCAGACGGCCGACGAATTTCGCAGCTGGACCTTCAAGGTCAAGCCCGGCATCTTCTTTGCCGACGACCCGGCCTTCAAAGGACAGAAGCGGGAGTTGGTGGCCGCCGACTACCTGTTTTCGTTCAAGCGTTTTGCCGACCCGGCCGTCAAAAGCCCGCTGTGGGCCAGCGTTGAAAACTGGAAGGTGCCCGGCCTGGCGGCGCTGCGCAAGCAGGCGCTGGACAGCAAGAAGCCTTTTGACTACGACGCGCCCATCGAGGGCATGCAGTTGATCGACCGCTACACCTTCCAGCTGCGCTTGGAAGAGCCGCGCCCGCGCTTCATCGAAAACATGGCCATCAGCGACCTCTTTGGCGCCGTGGCGCGCGAAGTGACGCAAACCTACGGCGACAAGATCGCCGAACATCCGGTGGGCACGGGCCCTTTCAAGCTGGGCCAGTGGCGCCGTTCGTCGCTGATCGTGCTGGAGCGCAACCCGAGCTACCGCCACCGCGTGTGGGAAGCCGACCCCGCGCCCGACGACGTGGAAGGTCAAGCCATCGCGGCCAAGCTGCGCGGCAAAAAACTGCCGCTGCTGGACCGGGTGGAGATCAGCATCATTGAAGAAGCCCAGCCACGCTGGCTGAGCTTTCTGAACGGCCAGCAAGACTTCATCGAGCGCGTGCCGCCCGACTTCATCAACGTGGCCATGCCCGGCCGCAAGGTGGCGCCCAACCTGGCCAAGCAGGGCATCCAGGGCGCCGTCACGCTGCAGGCCGACATCGCCTTGTCCTACTTCAACATGGACGACCCGGTGGTGGGCGGGCTGGAGCCGCACAAGGTGGCGCTGCGCCGCGCCATCTGCCTGGCCGTCGACGTGGAGCGCGAAATCCGCCTGGCCCGCCGCGGCATGGCCGTGCCAGCGCAAAGCCCGGTGCTGCCGCATACCACCGGCTACGACCCGCGCTTCAAGAGCGAAGCCAGCGAATACAACCCGGCCAAGGCCAAGGCCCTGCTGGACCTGCATGGTTACGTGGACCGCAACAACGACGGCTGGCGTGAACAGCCCGACGGCAAGGCGCTGGTCATCGAATACGCCACCCAACCCGACCAAACCAGCCGCCAGCTGACCGAGTTGTGGAAGAAGAACCTGGACGCGATTGGCATCCAGCTGGTCTTCAAGCCCGCCAAGTGGCCCGAGAACCTGAAGGCCGCACGGGCCGGCAAGCTGCAGATGTGGGGCGTGGGCTCCAGTGCCAGCGGTGGCGACGGCCAGGGCATGCTGACGCGCTACTTCGGCCCCCAGGCCGGCAACCAGAACCTGTCGCGCTTCAAGCTCAAGGCCTTTGACGAGCTGCACGACAAGCTGACCGTCATGCCCGACGGCCCCGAGCGCCTGGCGGTGTTTGAGCAGGCCAAGAAGCTGGCCATCGCCTACGCGCCGTACAAGCTGCACTGCCACCGCTACGTGGCCGACATGTTGCGCCCGATGGTGGTGGGCTACCGACGCCCGCTGTTCTGGAGCGAGTGGTGGCACATGGTCGACGTGGACCCGGGCTTACGCAAGCAGGCATGAAGCGCAGGCCCTTCGTGGCGGGCGCGCTGGCGGCGTTGCCAGCGTTGTCTGCCGCTGCCACTGGCACGGCGACCGCCAGCACGTCTGCCAGCACGTCCGCCAACGCGTCTGCCAGCGCATCCGCGAGCACCCCGCGCAAGACCCTGCACCTGGCCTTTGCAACACCCGAAGTCACCTTTGACCCGCCGCAGACGAACAGCGACCAGAACAGCAGCATCGTCATCGCACAAATCCTGGAAGCGCCGCTGGGTTTTGACTACCTGGCCCGCCCCGTTCAACTGCAAACGGTGACGGCCGCCGCCATGCCCGAAGTCAGCACCGACGGGCGTGTGTTCACGGTGCGCATCCAAAGCGGCATCTTCTTTGCCGACGACCCGGCCTTCAAAGGCCAACCGCGTGAGCTGGTGGCGCAGGATTACGTCTACGCACTCAAGCGCTACTACGACCCGCGCTGGAATTCCAGCGACCTGTATCTGTTTGAGTCGCTCAAGCTGCCGGGCCTGAGCGAGCTGCGCCAACAGGCCCTGAAAACGCGCAAACCCTTTGACTACAACACCGAAGTCGAAGGCGTGCGTGCGCTCGACCGCTACACCTTGCGCATCACGCTGGGCGTGGCCGACCCACGCTTCATCTACATGCTGGCCGCACCGCAAAACCTGGGTGCGGTGGCGCGCGAGGTGGTGGAGATGTACGGCGACGACATTGGCGCGCACCCGGTGGGCACCGGCGCCTTTCGTCTGAAGAGTTGGCGGCGCGCATCGCGCATCGAACTGGAGCGCTCGCCCCACTACCGGCGCACGGTCTACCGCGGCCAGCCGGCGGCCGACCCGGTGGCCCAGCGGGCCGCGTCACACCTGGCCGGCAAGACCCTGCCGCTGGCCGACCACGTGGTGATCGACGTGGTGGAAGAAGGCCAGCCACGCTGGTTGTCGTTCTTGAACGGCACCTACCACTGGCTGCAAGTGCCCGGCAACTACCGCCCCTTGGCGGCGCCGGGCGGCAAACTGGCGCCCTACCTGGCCAAACGCGGCATTCGCCTGCAAAGCCAATTGCAGCCCGACATGGGCATGAACTTCTTCTTCATGGAGAACACCTTGGTGGGCGGCTACACGCCTGACAAGGTGGCGCTGCGGCGCGCCATCGGCCTGGCTTTTGATGGCGACGCCTACGTCAACCACGTTTTTGGCGGCTTTGGCGTTCGCGCGCAAAGCACGGTGGCCCCGTTCACCAGCGGCTACGACCCGACCTACAAAAGCGAAATGAGCGAGTTCAGCCCGGCCAAGGCCAAGGCCCTGCTCGACCTGTACGGTTACGTCGACAGCAACGGCGACGGCTGGCGCGAACAACCCGACGGCAAGCCGTTGGTGCTGAGCATGTCGACCATGAGCAGCCAGCAAGACCGCCGCAGCAATGAGATCTGGCGCCGCTGCATGGACGCCGTGGGTCTGAAGATGGAATTCGACGTGTCGACCTGGCCCGAGCTGCTGAAAAAAAGCCGCGCTGGCACCTTGATGATGTGGGGCTACTCGTGGTCGGCGGCCTCACCCGACGGTGGCTTTTTCCTGTCCATCGCCTACGGCCCCAACGCCAGCGAATCCAACGACCCGCGTTTCCAGCTGGCCGCCTTTGACCGCCTGTTCGAACGCCAACGTGCATTGCCCGACGGCCCCGAACGCGAAGCCGTGATCCGCCAAGCCAAGGACCTGCTGGTGGCCTACATGCCGTTCAAGGTGCATCTGCACAACGTGCTGCTGGACCTGGTGCAGCCCTGGACCGAAGGCTACTGGCGCCACCCCTTCATGCGCGACACCTGGCGGTTTGTCGACCCGGGGTCGCGCAAGGCCTGACACCGGGCCTCTCAGCCCCCACTGAGCGCCAGCACCACCGCAACGAAGTCTTCTGACGCCAGCGCGTGCCCCAGGTCGCGCACGCCAACGCCGTTGACAAAGATGCGCATGTTGGCCCGCAGCAGGCCTTGTTCGTCCACCACCCGAAAGCGCAGGCCGGGGTAGCGGCGGTCCAGGTCGTCAAACAGTTCGTCGAGCGTGCGGCCCTGCGCGTCCACATGCGATTCGCGCGTGTAGGAGCGCAGCGCGCCGGGGATCAGAACCTTCACGGGGCTGAACCCGGCGCGGCGTGTTCAACGGGTGGTGTCATGCGAGTTCGGCCACTTCCACCGCATAGATTTCGGGCAGATGGCGCGCGATGTTGGACCAGCGCTGGCCTTCATCCCGACCGATCCAGAGTTCGCCGCTGGTGGTGCCCAGGTACAGCGCTGGAACGTCCTGCGCGTCCGCCGTCATGGCCTGGCGTTTCAAGGTCCACCACGCTTGGCTCTGCGGCAGCCCCTCGTCTTGGCGCTGCCAGGTGCGGCCGCCGTTTCGGGTGACGTAGGCGGCGGGTCGGCCCTCGGGGCTGGTGCGTGGCCAGACGGTGTCGCCGTTCATCGGAAAGACCCAGGCTGTGTCGGCGTCGCGCGGGTGAACGACCATCGGGAATCCGACGTCGCCCACCCGCTTGGGCATCTTGCGGCCGATGCGCTGCCAGGTGTTTTGGGTGGAAGGGTCGTTGGGCTTGCTTGCGTTGGCGCCCATGGTTCGATCGATGCGGTAGATACCGCAGTGGTTCTGCTGATAGAGCCGATCTGGAAGGCTTGGGCACAGGCGCACGCAGTGCGGATCATGGAAGGAGACATCGGTGGGCGTGAAACCTTCCACCACCTCCATGCCCAGGATCAGCGTGCTCCAGCTGCGACCGGCGTCGCGCGACTCGTGCACACCGCCGCCCGACATGCCGAAGTACAAATGCTTAGGATCACGCGGGTCGACGATGATCGAGTGCAGCTTGGGGCCGTCGGGTGTGCCGTCCTGCACCGTGCCCATCCAGCCGCGGAACTGCGCGTCGTCGTTCACCGACGGCAACGGCGCCCAGCTCACGCCGCCATCTTCCGAGCGGAACAACCCCTGCGGCGAGGTGCCTGCGTACCAGGTGCCCTGCTCGCTGGCGTGCCCCGGCGTCAGCCAGAAGGTGTGGTCCACCGACCGCGCCGGCAGCGCGTTCGAGGGCTTGGCAAAGGCGGGCGGTTGCTGCGCTTCCTTCCAGCTGCGGCCCAGGTTGGTGGAGCGGAAGATGGTCGGGCCCAAGTGGCCTGTCTTGGCGGCGGCCAGCAGCGTGCGGCCGTCGCGTGGGTCCAGGACCACATGGCTGATGGTGTGGCCCAGGAAGTGCGGCCCGTCGGCCGTCCAGCTCTTGCGCTTGGCGTCGCCATGGAAGATCCAGGCGCCCTTGCGGGTGGCCACCAGGATCACCAGGCGTTTGGCGGGAATGGGCTTGCTGCGCGCGGGGGGCTTGCTGCGCACGGTGGGTTTGGCCGGCGCAGCTTTAGCGGTTTGGGTTCGGGTCATGGTCATTCCTTGGCTGAGTGTGCGAGGTGCCCCATGCAGGCGGCTTGCGCTGTCAGAGGCTCACGATTTCCTTGAAGCCGCCCCAGAACATGCGCTTGCCGTCAAAGGGCATGGACTTGGAGTCGACCTGCGCCATCAGCGGGTCGGCCATCACCTTCTTGTTGACCGCGTCGCGGTGGCGGCGCGACTTGAAGACGATCCACGAAAAGACCACCACCTCATCGGCCTTGAGCTTGACGGCCTGCGGGAACGACGTGAGCTTGCCAGGCTTGACGTCGTCGCCCACACATTCATGCAGCTCGAGCGCGCCATGTTGAATCCACAAGGCGCCAAACTTGCGCGCCATGCGCCGGTATTCGGCCACCTTTTTCTTCGGTACCGGAACCACAAAACCATCGACATAAACGCTCATGACGGGCCTCCTTCAGGCGCGGTGGGGTGCGCGCGGGCGAGCAGCAGCTCGCGCTCGCGCGCGTTGCGGGTCAAATCAGCGGCGCGCAACCACTGCACACGCGCCTCATCAAAGCGGCCCAAGCGGGCCAACAAGTCAGCCAACACGCTGGGCAGCAGGTGATACTGCGCCAGCGCCGGTAGCGCAAGCAGGGCCTGCACCAAGGGCAGCGCCGCCGCCGGGCCGTGGGCCTGGCCAATGGCCACCGCACGGTTCAGCGCCACCACGGGCGACGGCTGCTGCAGCCACAGGGCGTCGTAGTGTTCGCAGATGCTCAACCAGTCGGTCTGATCGGGCTGCAAGGCGCGCGCATGGCAAGCGGCAATGCAGGCTTGCAGCGCGTAAGGCCCGAGCGGCTGCGCGGCGGCCCGACACAGCGCTTGCGCTTGCGCCAGAGCGGCCAAACCGCGCCGGATCAACAGGCGGTCCCAGCGGCGCCGGTCCTGGTCCATCAGCAGCACCGCGCGGCCCTGTGCGTCGACCCGCGCGGCCACTCGCGAGGCCTGAATCTCCATCAGCGCCTGCAGGCCGTGAACCTCGGCTTCGGCAGGCGCCAACGCCGCCAGCATGCGGCCCAGGCGCAAGGCTTCGTCGCACAGCGCGGGGTGCATCCAGTCTTCACCGCTGCTGGCGGCATAACCTTCGTTGAACACCAGGTAGACCACTTCCAGCACGCCCGCCAGCCGCTGGCCCAGGAGCTGGCGCTCGGGAAGATCGAAGGGCACGCGCGCTTCACTCAAGCTGCGCTTGGCGCGCACGATGCGCTGGGCCATGGTGGTTTCGCTGACCAAGAAGGCGCGGGCAATTTCATCGGTGCGCAGGCCGGCCACCAGTTTGAGCGTCAGCGCGACTTGCGCGTCTTGCGACAACACTGGGTGGCAGGCGCTGAAGACCAGGCGCAGCAGGTCGTCGCCCACCGGGTCGGCCTGGGTGGCGATCAAGGTGTCGACCACGCTGGGCACGAACTGCGCCTCACGCGCTTCGTCGTCACGCGCCAGCGCCTCGTGCTCGGACGCGGCCATCGCACGGTGGCGCAGACCGTCCAGCGCGCGGCGCTTGGCGGTGGTGGTGAGCCAGGCGCCCGGGTTCTGCGGCACGCCGTCGCGCGGCCAGTGTTCGAGCGCGGCCACCAGGGCGTCGCTGGCCCATTCTTCGGCCATGCCCACATCGCGGGTGAGGCGGGCCACGGCGCCAATGACTTTGGCCGATTCGAGCCGCCAGACGGTGGCGATCGCATCGTGCGTGGCCTGGGTGGAAGGCGGGGCGTGCTGCACGGCTCGTTACGCGGCACGCGCGGCGCGGCGCAGGGCTTGGGGCATGGCAGCTAGCCCTGAGACGGCGCGCCGCTCATGTGGACCAGCTCCCAGATGTGGCCGTCCAGGTCTTCGAAACTGTGCTGGTACATGAAACCGTGGTCCTGCGCGGGGCGCGGCGTGGTTGCACCTGCGGCAACGGCCCGGGCCACCAGGCTGTCGATCTGGGCCCGGCTTTCGCAGCTCAGGCACACCAAGACCCCGGTGCTCACCTGGGGGTCGGTGACGGGGCGGTCGATGAAGGTGGCGAAGAAGTCGCGCACCAACAGCATCGCGGTCAGGTTTTCGCCCAGCACCAGGGCGGCGCCTTTTTCATTGCTGAAATCGGGGTTGAAGGTGTAGCCCAGGGCGGTGAAGAAAGCCCTGGACCGGGCCATGTCGACGATCGGCAGGTTGACAAAGATCTGCTGGTGCATGGGGGTCCTCAGCGGTCAGGGGTTGGCAAAGTCGTCGGCCTCGAACAGCTGGCGAACTTCAATGTGGCAGGCGCTGCCGTGCAGCGTCGGGTTGGGATAGCGGCGTGACCACTCGACGGCTTCGGCGCGCGAGCGCACCTGGATCAAGGTGTAGCCGGCGATCAGGCCTTGGGCTTGGGCTTGGGTTTGGGCATGGACAAACGGCCCGTCGACCACGCGGCGCTGGCCGCCGGCGTCGATTTCCACGCGCCAACCGTGGCTGCTGGCCTTCAGGCCGGCGCCGTCCAGCAGCACCCCGGCGCGCGCCAGCTCCTGGTGAAAGTCGCTCATGGCCGCCAGCAGCGACGGCGAGGGCATCACACCCGCTTCGCTGTCGGCGGTGGCCTGGATGATGATCATGAAGCGCATGGTCTATCGCCTCCTTTCAGCTCTACGACGAACGCTGCCAGCCCGATTCGACAAGCCCCGACAACTTTTTTGGGGCGACCTGCAGCTGCCTACGTATAACAAGGCCCGGTTTCGCGCACTTCGACCGTGGCCCAGGCGGCGGCCGGGCAGCGTGCGGCCCACGCCAGGGCCTCGTCCCGGCTGTCGACGTTGAGCAGGAAAAATCCGCCGACCAGTTCCTTGGCTTCAGCGAACGGTCCGTCCACCACGCGCGCAGCCGCGCCGGGCGCACGCTGCAGTCTTGTCGCCGCTGTGGCCAGCGAACTGCTGGTCATCAACACACCGGCCACGCGCAACGCTTCGGTGTAGTCGAGCATCTGCTGGTAGGCCACTTTGCCACCTTCCAGACCGCGCTCTTCGCGCTGGCCGAGGGGTTCAACGATGAACAGCATGTGGGGCATGGCGGCCTCAGGAAGCGAAGACGGGCCCGCATTGTGTGCGAACCCCGGCGGCAACGAAACGCTGGCGCGCTGACGAGCCCGCAACCCGGCCCCGCCACCGGCTGAACCCGGATTGGCGTGCGCTGCAGCGCCGCGTACCGTGCGGGGATGAGCACACGTCTGAACCACGGCCAGGTCCGCCCCGCGCGGATCAGCGTCTACACCGAATGGCTGGCCCGCGAACGCGGCTTGCGCTTCGACAGTTACGACGCACTCTGGCACTGGAGCGTCACCGACCTGGATGCCTTTTGGCAAAGTGTCTGGGACTTCTTCGACATCGAGTCGCCCACAGCACACCGCGCGGTGTTGGAAAACGCGGCCATGCCCGGCGCACGCTGGTTCCCTGGCGCACAGCTCAACTACGCGCGCCAGGCGCTGCGCCATGCCGATGCCGCCCATGCGGCAGGGCACCCGGCCATCGTGTTCCAGAACGAACGCATGGCCGACCCGCTTCAGATCAGCTGGCCGGAACTGAAACGCCAGGTCGGCGCCTTTGCGGCCCAGCTGGAAGCGGCTGGCGTTCAGCCGGGCGACCGCGTCTGCGCCTACCTGCCCAACATCCCGCAGACCATCGTCGCCTTCCTGGCCTGCGCCAGCGTGGGTGCGATCTGGAGCGTCTGCAGCCCCGACATGGGCCCAGTGGCGGTGCTGGACCGTTTTCGCCAGATTGCACCCAAAGTGCTGGTGGCCGTGGACGGCCAGGTTTGGGGCGGCGTGACACACGACCGCCGCAGCGTGCTGCGCGAGGTGCTGGCGCAGTTGCCCAGCGTGCAGCACCTGGTTCTGCTGGCCGATGTGGATGCCCAGGCCCGGGCCGCCGACTTCGCGCAGGAGGGCCTGCACACGCACGACTTTGCCGACTGGACCCTGGGCAACCCCGGCGACTGGCAACCCCGCTGGCTGCCGTTTGACCACCCACTGTGGGTGGTCTACAGCAGCGGCACCACCGGCCTGCCCAAGCCCATCGTGCACGGGCACGGCGGCGTGCTGATCGAGGCCCTGAAAGGCGGGGCACTGCACAACGACATCGCGCCCAGCGTGGGCACGGGCGAGCGCTTTCACTGGTTCAGCAGCACCGGCTGGATCATGTGGAACGGCCAGGTCAGCGGCCTGCTGGGCGGCACCACGATCTGCATCTACGACGGCAACCCCGGTGGGCCGGCCAAGGCGCCCGACTGGGGCACGCTGTGGCGCTTTGCGGCCAAGGCCGGCGTGACCTGGTTTGGTGCTGGCGCGGCCTTCTTTGCCAGTTGCCTGAAGGCTGGCGTGGTGCCCCAGGCGCACGGCGATCTGTCCAAACTGCATGCCATCGGCAGCACCGGCAGCCCTTTGTCGGACGAGTGCTACCAGTGGATCTGGGACCAATGCCCCAAGGTGCAAGGCCAGGACATCTGGCTCAACCCGATCAGCGGCGGCACCGACTTTGCCGGCGCGTTTGTGGCCGGCGTTCGCACCTTGCCCGTGCAACGTGGCGAGATGCAAGCGCGCTGCCTGGGCGCGGCGGTGGCCGCGTTCAGCGAAGACGGCCGCGAACTGACCGATGAAGTGGGCGAACTGGTGTGCACGCAGCCGATGCCATCGATGCCGCTGTGCTTCTGGAACGACGCCGACAACCGCCGCTACATCGACAGCTACTTCGACATGTACCCCGGCGTCTGGCGCCATGGCGACTGGATCCGCATCACGCCCACCGGTGGCGCCGTCATCTACGGCCGCAGCGACGCCACCATCAACCGCCACGGTGTGCGCATGGGCACGTCGGAGCTGTACCGCGCGGTGGAAGCGCAACCCGAGGTGCTGGACAGCCTGGTGGTGGACCTGGAATACCTGGGCCGCGAGAGCTGGATGCCGCTGTTCGTGGTGTTGCGCGACGGGCTGACACTGGACGCCGCGCTGCAGCAGCGCTTGCGCCAGGCCATCAAGGTGGCGTTGTCGCCGCGCCATGTGCCGAGCGACATCTTCCAGGTGCCGGCCATCCCGCGCACGCTGTCGGGCAAGAAGATGGAGCTGCCCGTCAAAAAGCTGCTGATGGGTGCAAACGCAGCCCAGGTGCTGAACCGCGACGCGATGGCCAATGCCAACTGCGTCGACTGGTTCGTGGAGCTGGCGCGCCAGCGGGCAGCGGCTTCAGCGCCCTGATTTGCGCCTGATGTCGGAAGGCCGGGCGGGCAAGGCTGTCAAAAAGGGGCCGCGGCCAGCGCGGCCCTGCCAACTCAGCTGGGCTGGGCGACGATGGTCACGCGGCGGTTCTCGGGAGCGGCTGGCTCGCTGGGCTTCATCAGCGCGCTGGAGCCCTTGCCCACCGCGTTGACCCGTTCAGCCGCCAGGCCGTGCGAGCTCATCAGGTAGCCCCGCACACTTTCGGCGCGGGCCTGGCTGAGCCGCAGGTTCAGGTCTTCGCTGCCTCGCGGGTCGGCATGGCCTTCGATGGTGAAGCGCACCGCCGCCAGTTTTTCCGACTTCATGGCGCTGGCCAAGACGTCCAGCGCTTTTTTGGCGCCGCCCGTCAGATCGGCCGAGTTGGTGACGAAGGTGACCAGGATGGAAGCGCGGGCCGGCTGGGCGGCAGCGGCGGCCGTGCCCGCAGCAGCCGCTGCGACCGGGCGCACACCGGGCTTCCAGCTGCGGGTGCGAACGCCGTCATCGGCGGCTGAGGCTGCACCGTCGGGCGCCCTGGCTGCGGGGGACAGGGCGTCGATCAACGCCTGCTGGGTGACTTGACCTTCACGCAAGACTTTTTCTTGCGCGTGAACGGCGCCCACCGACAGTGCGGTGGACAGGGCCATGAGAGCCACGTTCAGAACCAGGGGTGTGAACTTGCTGCAGAGTTTCATGATGGGCTTTCGGTGAAACGGTGATGGACCAGATGCTACGCCTTGCGGCCTTGCTGCATTGGGGGGATGGTGCGGGTATCAGGCCGAGCGCTGCGGTTTGGCCAGCGTCTTCAGGGCAAAGCGGCCGTCGTTTTCAAACAGCCAGGCCTCGACCAGGCCGTCGCTGCGCAAGAGCTGGCGGGCCTTGGGGCTCAAGCCCACCGGGGCCGGCAAGCGGGCCACCGATTCCAGTGCCGCGCGGGTCATCTCGGGCTGCTCCGGGTTGTCGCGAAAGACCTCGGCTTGCCACTGGTCGTTGTCGCCCAGCTTGATGCGCAACACCACCACGGCGCGCAGCATGGGCTGAGGGCGATCGTTGTGGACCTGGGTGGCCGAGCTCAGGTAGACGGCGCGGGCAAAGTCGGCCTTGACCTGGTCGGTGCTTTGCGCCTGGGCAGGCGCACTTCCCAGCAGCGCCACCGAGATCGCAGCGGCGGCCACGGCGGCGGCCACCGAGGCCACGAGGGGGGCAAAGGCTTTGGCGTTGCGGATCATGGTGCGGGTCTCCTGTGGGTGCTGCCCAGCGGCGCTTGGCATGGGTGCTATTGCGCCACCGCACCCCCATCAAGAACAGGACACCAAGGTATACCTGCAAGTGCTTTGGCGGTATACCTTGGTACCGTGTGCCC
>JANMHH010000192.1:0-3162 GCA_031375065.1 Rubrivivax sp.
AACCGGGTGTGGGCGACCAGCTCTTCGCGGTTGTTGACGCGCCGCGCCAGCACGGAAAACGCGGCCTTCACCGGTTTGACGTAGGCCGGGTAGTGCAGACCGGCCGGAATGTCGCCGCCGTATTCGGCGTCGAGGTCGGCATAGGCGATGTTGGCCTCGGGGCAGACCTGCTCCAGCACCTGGCGTGCATACAGCTTGTGCTGGCAGGCCAGGATGGCGTTCACCGGTGTGCCGGGCAGCCCCAGTTTTTCAGCCACCAAGGCGGCTGCCAGGGCGCCGAATTGTTCGTGGTGCGACACCACGCCGGCCCAACCGCGCTGGCGCGCCCGCCGCACCTGGGCTTGCGCAAAGCGCTCCAGGTCAAAGCCCACCAGGCGCGCGTTGCTGGGAAAGGAGAACAGGTCAAAGCCGTCTTCGTCCCAGCTGAAGTGCTGCGACAGGCGGCCAAAGCCCAGCGTGTCCCAGTCGTAGCTGAACAGCAGGCCGATGCGGGGCAGGTTGGGCTGCACGGTTTTCAAGACAAGGGCGTTGCGGCGCTGATGTACAACGCGTACGTGCGGCCGGCCACGGTCATTGCGGGCTCAGGGTTTGTCTCAGCCTGCCGTGTCATGACAAGTCGCGTGCCAGGCGCAGTCCGTTGAACTGCCAGCGTGCGTCGGTGGGAAAGAAGTTGCGGTAGCTGGTGCGGATGTGCGAGCGCGGCGTGGCGCAGGAGCCACCGCGCAGGACCATCTGGTTGACCATGAACTTGGCGTTGTACTCACCCACCGTGCCGCTCCAGGGCTTGAAGCCGGGGTAGGGCAGGTAACTGCTGGCGGTCCATTCCCAGACATCGCCCAGCATCTGCAGCAGCCCGCCTTGGGCCGACGACACGGGCATCGGGTGCAGCGCTTCGGTTTCGACGAAGTTGCCCGACGTGACGGCGCTGGGCCCCAGCGTCTGCGCGGCGTGCTCCCATTCGAACTCGGTCGGCAAGCGGGCCGCGGGCAGCTGCGGATGCTGGGCCGACCACCAGCGCGCAAAGGCGTCGGCCTCGAACCAGCTGATGTGGGTGATGGGTGTGCAGGCGTCCAGCGGCACCAGGCCGTGCAGCGTGAAACTGTGCCAGTCGCTCGGGTTGGCGCCGCCTTGGCGCCAGTACAGCGGCGCCTGGATCTGCTGTTGGCGCAGCCAGTCCCAGCCGGCGGCGGCCCACCAGCGCGGCTCCCGGTAGGCACCATCTTCGACAAAAGCCAGCCATTCACCGTGGGTCACCAGGCGGTTGGCCAGCGCATAGGGCTGCAGCCAATGCGGGTGTTGCGGGCTTTCGTTGTCGAATGCAAAGGAGTCGCCGTCGTCAGCGGCATGGCCGATCTTGACCAGGCCCCCCGCCTGCGCCACCCATTGCAGCGCCACCGGGGCCACCGCCGCCAAGGGCCAGCCGGGCTGGTACATGGGCGCCTGGGGGTTGTTGGACAGCAGGTGCAACACGTCGGTCAGGATCAGTTCTTGGTGCTGTTGTTCGTGTTGCAGCCCCAGTTCCACGGTAGCGGCCCAGTCGGCGAGATGTGGCTGGGCCAGCAACGCCGCCATGCGTTCGTCGACGGCTCGGCGGTAGGCCAGCACCTCGGCCAGACCGGGGCGCGTGATCAGCCCGCGCTGCGTGCGCGGGTGTTGCTCGCCAACCCCGTTGTAGTAGCTGTTGAAGAGTACGCGAAACGCCGGATTGAAGGGCTTGAAGTCGGGCTCCAGCGGCTGCAGCAAGAAGGTCTCGAAAAACCAGGTGGTGTGGGCCAGGTGCCACTTGACGGGGCTGGTCTCGGGCATCGACTGCACCTGGCAGTCGGCTTCGCTGAGCGGCACAGCCAGGGCCACGCTGCGCTCGCGGATCTGGGCATAGCGCAGTGCCAGCTGGGGCGTGCTGGACCCTGGTTGATGCGCCAGCAGGCTCATGGTGCTTTTCCTTTGAGCACGCCGTGCGCGATGTAGCCCATGCCGGCTTGGGTGGGGGTCCATTCAAACGACTGGCAATGGGCGGCCACCAGCCGCCAAGGGCGCCACAGGTCGGCGGCCTTGGCGTTGTAGGGGCGGTTTTTCAGCCAGGCCACCAGGTTCAGCGGCCCCGTCCACCACGGAAAGAATTTCATGCCGGCCATCGCGATGCGCGCGCCGGGCTTGGCTTGACGCAGGATGTTGCCCACCGCCCGTGGTGTGCGGGTGATGTCGTGAACGTAGTTGAACAGGACGGCGTCCGGCGCCAGGGGCAGTTGCACCGTCTCGGCCGCGGCGTTGTTTTGCCAGAGGTTGCTCCACGCGTGGTGGCCCGCCCGGGCCACCGCCTGCGCGTGCATTTCGGGGCTTTGCTCGAACGCCAACACGCGGCCCTGCGGCCCCACGGCCCGCAACAGGGGCTCAAAACTCAGGCCGGTGCCCGAGCCCACGTCCAGCACCACCTGGCCCGGCTGCAGGCGCAACAAGGCGATGGTGCGCAGGCGCAGAGGCATCGTGCGCTGGGCCGACGCGTCGTAGCCCGCAGCGCGCTTTTGGTAGCGCTGGATGGACAGCAGGTTGTCGCTGGAGGGCGTGGAAGACAAAGCAAGAATGGGCATCAGCCGGTGGTTCTGGAGGCGGTGTGCAGGCCCATCACGCCCATGACGATCAGCCCTGCGCTGACCATTTTCAGCGCCGTGGCCGGCTCTTTGAAGTACAGGTAGCCGATCAGCGCGGTCAACACGGTTCCCACGCCCGACCAGACGGCGTAGACCACGCTCAAGCCCAAAGTGCGCATGATGACGGTGTTGAGGGCAAAAGACAGCGCGTAGAAGACGAAAATCAGGACCGAGGGTGTGAGCCGCGTAAAACTTTCGCTGAGCCGCATGCAGGTGGTTCCCGCCACCTCGAAGACGATGGCCACACCCAGCAGGGCCCAGGCTTGGCTGACGTTCAGTTGCAGGTTCATGGGAGGTCGCAGCAAGCGGTCGATTGAAACCGCGCAAGCTTACAGAGCCCAAAGCCCCGCCAGGGTTTGTACGGGGCCGCGGCGCACTTGGATGCAGTGAATTCGCGCTGGGCTGAACGCGGTGATGCTCAGCGGGTCAGCCCGCGCCGCCACAGGTAGCTCAGCGCATCGACCAGCGCCACCAACAGCAGCATGGCGCCCAGGATGGTGGCCGTCTTGCCCAT
>JANMHH010000230.1:0-2153 GCA_031375065.1 Rubrivivax sp.
CGCCACCGAATCGATGCTGGTGCTGGACCCCGTCAGCGGCCGCTACGACGCCGACGCGACCCCGTCGACCGGCACGCAGACCTTGGTGGACCACTACGCCCGCCTGTTGCAAAGCGGTGCCAGCGCCGAGCTGGGCGACCACGCGGTGTTCTGATACCGGCTTGCGTTCGTTCGCATCCAGCCGGGTTGGTAGGGCACTTCGGCTTGCGGCGCTTTGCGGTCGTTCGTCGGCATGTCTGCGTTTGCGCGGCAAAGGGCTGTCCGGGTGTGCCGGGACGCGCCACTGCTGCGGTCGCCGCTGCGCGTCGACTGCCCTGCGATGCTCGTTCACCCGGGCTGGTCGGGCAACTCGTTGCACTCACTTCGTTCGTGCCACTCAAACACTCCCTCCCAAGTCAGTTGACGAAGCGCGCTGCGCGCGCAGCCCGGGCGCCCTGCGCTTCTCGGCGCCGCACAGGCTCGCCCCGGCACACCCGGACAGCCCTTTGCTCCACCCGTGGTGGCGGGGGGTGTTTCGAACACCACCGCGGGTGCCTCGCGGCAGGCGGTGCCCTGTGGGGGCTCATTCTGGGTCGCCGAGGAGCACAGCGCGATGGGCGGCGCGCCGCAGGCGCGCATCAAAAACTGACTTGCCGCAGCCTGTTTGAGCGTAACGAACGAAGTGAGTGCAGCGAGTTCTGCGGCACGCCCATCGCGCGAGCACCACAGGGCAGTCGGCGCAGCCGACCGACACAGCATGAGCCCCCACAGGGCACCGCCTGCTGCGACGCCCAAACGCGCGAACGCCGAACCACTGCCATGCGCCGCAAGCTGCCTCATCCGACCGCAACTTCCTTTGCAGCTGACCGCAAAGTGGTGGAAGAGCCGGTTTGATGTGGGCTCAGCCGCGTCTGGGCATGCGCCAGGGCAGCATCATCTGCACCGGCCAGGAGACCAGTCGTGGCAGGTCCAGCGTCTCGTGCACCGACGTCACCCGCTCCCCCAGCAGTGAAGAGCTGAGCACCGAACGAACATAGAAAGGCGTGTCCTCCAGCGTCTGCAGCACCTGGGCCGGTGGCCCGCTGTCGCTGCGCATGCTGCGCGGCAACAGCCACTTCGAGCGTGGCAGGGGCTGGCGCGGCGGCGGCACAAAGGGGCTGGCGCTGCCGTCGGGCGCAAAGCGCTGCGCGATCACGCGCTCGGCACCCACGACCGGCCGCAGGTCGTAGATCACGGCGGTGCTGCCATCGGCCAGTGTGGCGCGCGACCAGTCCCATTCGCGAAAGCCACGGTCCACCGGCTCGTCACCTTCGTTGGAGTCCATGTAGGCATGACCGGACCAGCTGGCGCGCGGCGACTGCAACTCGACTTCCACACGGGCGCACGGCGCGATGGGTCCCCAGCGGTGCAAGCCGCGTGCATCCAACCCCGCGACAAACTGGCACAGGGCCTGCGGCAGCACACGCACCCGGCCGCGCACACGATGTGGAAAGGGCACGCCCCTTTCGTCGATGTCGATGAGCAAGGCCTGCCCGTCCCAGCTCACGCGGCTGGGCCCGATCACAAACTCGTGCGCACTGCGCTGCACCCGCGAGCGACCCCGTTCGGTCATGGTCCAGCGCTTGCCCGCAGCGCCATACAGCCCGACGTTGAGCGCGCAGAAGTTGTCGGGATCTGCGGCGCCAAAGCGACGCGACCAGGCGTAGTAGGGCGAGAAGACGCTGCCGACAAAGGCAATGATGCTCAGGCCGTGCTGGCCATCGTCGCTGAGGGCGTCGACGTACCACCAGCGATAAGCACCCGGTGCGAGCGGCTGGTCGAATCGAGGTGCGCCATCAGCGTCGCGGCCGCCAAGCGCCCCGACATGGCCGCCATCGGCACGCCCGGCCCCGGGTGCACGCTGCCACCCGCCAGGTACAGCCCCGGCAGGGCGCTGGTCGAGGCGCTCTTCTGAAAGGCCGACATCCAACCGTGGGTCGCCGCCCCGTACAGCGCGCCGCCCGTGGCCGGAAACAGGCGATGAAAGTCCGCCGGCGTCGTGCGCACCACCTGGTGCGGTTGGGCCTGCAGCGTCAAGCCGCAGTGGCGCAGCAGGGCCAGGCTCCGGTGCTCGCATGGGTCAGTCTCCTGGGCATCAAAAGGACGGGTGTCGCCGTCGGCTGGCGCGTTGACCA
>JANMHH010000262.1:0-16942 GCA_031375065.1 Rubrivivax sp.
GGGACGGTCTGGTTCAGGCCGATCTGGTGTGGGCCGGTCTGGTTGGGGCCGGTCTGGTTTTGACCGATCTGACCTTCGCAGCCTAGCGAGGCTCTGTGACAGTTAGACCGCTGCCATGGCGGGCTGAAGACCAGGGCTTGAGGTGGGGCGGGACGCCGTGGCGCGAACGCCCGCCAGCCCCATCAAACCCACCACCATGAGCCACAACGCACCCGGCAAAGGCACCGGGGCGGCCGGCGACTCGGCCAGCTGCAACAAAGAGACATGCGTTTCCAGCAACGAGAAGCGGTCACCTTGCTGCTGCGCACGGATGCTGGTGATGAAGGTCCACAGGTTGATGGTGCTGGGCGTCGCTGAACTGAGAGAACCTGTGCCAAAACCAGACCCAGAGTTGTCGGCTGCCAAGGCCTGCAAGGCCAACGGTCGCGCCGTGTTGGGTTGAACCTGCGCTGCGGTTGGGCTGGCGCTGTTGGCAGCCAGTTGGACTGCAGCACTGAACACAACAACGTCCGTGCTGACCAAGTCCGCATGCGCCGAAGTGCTGAACAAACCCAGCGACAGGGCCGCGAGGCAAATGGAGTGAAACGCTGATTTCATGATGGATTCCTGGGTGTGGGGTCGGTGGTGGGCTGCTGGGGCGGCGGCGCGGGGCTGACAAACAAAACCAACAGACAAGGCTCGACGCTGTCGGGCCGGCGCTGTCTTCAGTCGCTGTGCGATGCCAGACCCTCAGAGCCCTGGCGTGGGGATGAACTGGCGTGGGGAAGGGATCCCGGCAACGAGCCATGGGCGGCGTAGCTGGTCAGCATGGCCAAGGCATTGCGCGCCCTGCCGTGCTGAGCCTCGACCCGGTTGAGCAAGGCTTCTTCCAGCAGCGCCAGCGCCTCCTGGTTGACCGAGCGGTGGTTTTGCTGCGCTTCGCGGGCGATCAGTTCCTTGATGACTTTCGGAATGCGCTTGATGAAGAGATCGTCGTTCAAGTGGTACCTCCGTGGAATGGCACCATTTGGCCAGCGCAACATGTACGTCTTGATGTCGAAGCGTAGCTAGTAAGGTCTAAAGTGGTGGCGTTTTGTAGTCGGTCGGCTGTTTGGCTGTTGACGCCTGCTGAGATCCTGCTCCCTGAAGGCACCGGGCCGGTGGTATGACCTTGTCCTCGGAAACCGCTTCCCTTGCGCAGCGATTCGATCCAAGCCAGGCTGGATGCAGCCTGCACTGCGTGCCTTGGCCAGTGGCTCTTCGCCGCGCGGTCAAGCTTTGATCAAGAGTCGGATGCCATGACCACGCGCAAACCCGTTTCATCAACAGCGGCACCGCCGATACCCGCAGCGTCATACGCTGGCGTTCACGAGGGCATCGTTGCGCTGGTTCAGGGTGCCCGGTATGCCGCGGCACGCAGCGTGAACACGCTGATGACATCCACCTACTGGGAGATCGGCCGACGCATCGTCGAGGCCGAGCAACAGGGCAAGCGACGCGCGAACTACGGTGACGTGCTGGTCAAGCGTCTGGCCGTCGACCTGACCGCGCAGTTCGGCAGGGGCTTCGGCTGGCGCAACCTGTTCCAGATGCGTGCGTTCTATCTGGCATGGCCCGACATATTGCAGACGGTGTCTGCAATGTCTGCCATCACAGCGCCGGCAGAGCAGAAATTGCAGGCGGCGCCTGCAATTTCGGAGACCGCCCTTGACGCGGCACCTTCACTGGCTGCGATCGCAGGCCGGTTTCCCCTGCCCTGGTCAGCCTACGTCCGCCTGCTGTCGGTGGGGAACGACGTTGCACGAAAGTTCTACGAAACCGAGGCACTGCGAGGCGGATGGAGTGTTCGTCAGCTCGATCGTCAGATCAACAGCCAGTTCTATGAGCGTGTGGCCTTGTCGCGCAACAAGGCGTCCATGTTGACCAAAGGATCGGTCGCCAAGCCACAGGACGTTGTTGCGCCCGAGGAGGCCATCAAGGACCCGTATGTCCTGGAGTTCCTTGAACTCAAAGACGAGTACTCCGAGAGCCAGCTTGAGGCGGCGCTGATCGAGCGCCTGGAGACCTTCCTGCTGGAGCTCGGAGGCGACTTCGCCTTCATAGGGCGGCAGCGCCGTCTTCGCATCGATGATCAGTGGTTCCGCATTGATCTGTTGCTCTTCAACCGACGCCTGCGCTGCCTGGTGGTCATCGACCTGAAGATCGGCAGCTTCACGCATGCCGATGCCGGACAGATGCACGTCTACCTGAACTACGCCCGAGAGCACTGGACGCTGCCAGGCGAGAACCCGCCGGTCGGTCTGATCCTGTGCGCGAGCAAGGGCACAGCACTGGCACACTACGCGCTGGAGGGCCTGCCGAACAAGGTGCTGGCGGCGGCGTACAGGACGGCCCTGCCCGACGAAGAGGTGCTCGCTGCCGAG
Source organism: Rubrivivax sp. (assembly GCA_031375065.1). Classification (GTDB taxonomy): domain Bacteria; phylum Pseudomonadota; class Gammaproteobacteria; order Burkholderiales; family Burkholderiaceae_C; genus Rubrivivax. The sequence continues at coordinate 2,403 of JANMHH010000262.1, forward strand.
CTGGACAGGACACAACAACGGCTCGCCGAGGTAAAGCCTGATCGCAAGCGATAGCGCGTCATGCGCCCACGTCTTCGCGCCGCGCAATCGCCCTGAAACTGGCACCAGACTGGCACCAGCCCGAAAGTCGATCAATTTTGTTAGTGTTCGCTATCGCAAAAACACCAGTAAAACTGGTAGGCCGTGTTGGACTTGAACCAACGACCAAAGGATTATGAGTCCTCTGCTCTGACCAACTGAGCTAACGGCCCCCGGGGGAGGCGCGGATTCTAGGGCTCGGGTGCGGCGCCAGCGACGCCGCCGTCAGCTCTTGCCTGACAGCGCGTTGCCCACCAGGCGCGACGTGATGTCGACGATCTGGATCATGCGGTCGTAGGCCATGCGGGTGGGGCCGATCACGCCCAGCGTGCCCACGATGCGGCCGTCCACCTCATAGGGCGCGGTAACGACACTGAGTTCTTCAAACGGCACCACGTGGCTTTCGCCGCCGATGTAGATGCGCACGCCCTCGGCTCGGCTGCTCACGTCCAGCAGGCGCATCAGTTCGGTTTTTTGCTCGAACACGTCGAACAAGCGGCGCAGGCCTGACATGTCGTTGCCAAAGTCCTGCACCGTCAGCAGGTTGCGTTCGCCCGCCACCACCACGTTGTCGGTGCTCTCGGCCAGCACTTCGCTGCCGGCCTGCACGGCGGCTTGCATCAGCGCGGCGATTTCGCCGCGCAGCACGTCGATTTCGCGCTTCAGGCGTTCGCGTACTTCTTCGATGGTCAGCCCGGCGTAGTGGGCGTTCAGGTAGTTGGTGGCCTCCACCAGTTCGCTTTGCTGGTAGTCGCGGGCGGTGAAGATGACGCGGTTTTGCACGTCGCCGTCGGGCGCCACCAGGATCACCAGCACCCGCTTTTCGCCCAGGCGCAAGAACTCGATGTGGTGAAACACGCTGGCCTTGCGCGGCGCGGTGATGACGCCGACAAAACTGCTCAGGCTGGACAGCAGGCCGGCGGCCTGGGCGATGACACGCTGGGGCTGGTCGGGGTGCAGCGCGTGGCCTGCGGCGGCCACGTCGGCGCCGGCATGGCCCAGGTCTTCCAGCCGGAAGGGCCGCGCGGTGAGCATGGTGTCGACAAACAGGCGGTAGCCGCGTGCGGTGGGGATGCGGCCGGCGCTGGTGTGCGGGCTGGCGATCAGGCCCAGTTCTTCCAGGTCGGCCATCACGTTGCGAATGGTGGCTGGTGACAGGTCCAAGCCCGAGGTGCGCGACAAGGTGCGCGAACCCACGGGTGTGCCGTCGGCGATGTAGCGCTCGACCAGGGTCTTCAGCAGCGTGCGGGCACGGTCGTCAAGCATGGATGCCCATTGTAGGGAGCGCGTTGCACGCGGTGCGTGGGTAGCCGCACGGGGCGCGTTGAATCAACCCTCTATGGTGTAATCATTTGCATGGGTGCAGGGTTCAGACATGCGGTGATCGTTGGCAAGTACCAGGCGCTGGGGCTTCGCCCGGTGCTGGAAGAGATCGCCCATTTCCTGGTCGGCCAGGGCCTGGAGGTCTCGTTCGAGCGCGAAACCGCGCACGCGATGGGCGTGACCGACTTTGATGCGCTCAGCCCGGCCCAGATGGGCCAGCGCTGCGACCTGGCCGTGGTGGTGGGCGGTGACGGCACCATGCTGGGCATTGCCCGCGAACTGGCGCGCTGGAAGATGCCGCTGGTGGGCATCAACCAGGGGCGGCTGGGCTTCATCACCGACATCGCGATCGGCCAGTATCAGGAAGCGCTGGCACCCATGCTCAAGGGCGACTACGAAGAAGAAAGCCGCTCGATGCTGGAAGGCGAAGTCTGGCGTGACGGCAGGCGCATCTACGAAGGCCTGAGCCTGAACGACGTGGTGGTCAGCCGCGGCGCCACCGCCAGCATGGTGGAACTGCGCGTCGACGTGGGCGACGACTTTGTAGCCAACCTGCGCGCCGACGGCCTGATCGTGGCCACGCCCACCGGCAGCACGGCCTATGCGCTGTCGGCCGGCGGGCCCATCCTGCACCCGGCCATCGGCGGCTGGGTGGTGGTGCCGATTGCCAGCCACACGTTGTCAAACCGGCCCATCGTGCTGCCCGACTCGGGCGAGGTGCGCATCAGCATCGTGGCTGGCAAGGACGTGTCGGCCAACTTCGACATGCACAACCTGGCCAGCCTGATGATTGGCGACCAGGTGCATGTGCGCCGCTCGGCCTTCAAGGTGCAGTTCCTGCACCCGCGCGGCTGGAGCTACTACGCCACGCTGCGGCGCAAGCTGCGCTGGTACGACGGGGTCGCCTGATGTTGCCCCCAAGTTGGCTGCCTCTCGCTGCCTGTGAGCAGGGCTGAGCCATGCTGCGCCGTCTGTCTTTGCGCGACGTGGTCATCGTGGCCCAACTCGAGATTGATTTCTGCGCCGGATTTTCTGTCCTCACCGGCGAAACCGGCGCTGGCAAGTCGATCCTGATCGATGCCTTGCAACTGGCCTTGGGCAACCGGGCTGATGCGGCCTTGGTGCGCGAAGGCGCCAGCCGGGCCGAGGTCAGCGCGGAATTTGACGTGCCGGCGGCTCTGAAACCGTGGCTGGAAGAAACCGGTTTCGACGCCGACGACACGCTGCTGCTGCGCCGCAGTGTCGACGCCCAAGGCAAGAGCCGGGCCTGGATCAACGGCAGCCCGGCCACGGTGGGTCAGCTGCGCGAAGCGGCCGAGCACCTGGTCGACATCCACGGCCAGCACGCCTGGCAAAGCCTGACCCGGCCCGCTGCCGTGCGGGCCTTGCTGGACGCCCAGGCCGGCGCCGACACCTCGGTGTTGCTGTCCGCCTGGCAGACATGGCGCCAGGTGCTGGCCCGCCTGGACCAAGCCCGCACCCAACGTGACACGCTGGAGCGTGAGCGCGAACGGCTGGCCTGGCAGATCGGCGAACTGGACAAGCTCAATCCAGCGCCGGGTGAATGGGATCAGCTCAACGCCGAACACCAACGCCTGGCCCACGGCCAGGCGCTGCTGGAGGGCGCCCGCGCTGCGCTGGACGCGGTGTCTGACGCCGACAGCAACGCCGTCAGCCTGAGCTCGCGCGCGCTGTCTGCACTGGACGAAGTGCTGCGTTTTGACGCCGCGCTGGGCGACGTGGCCGAGGTGCTGCGAACGGCACAAGCCCAGTTGGAAGACGCCGCACACAGCCTGGCCGGCTACCTGAACCACCGTGACCCCGACCCCGAGCGGCTGGCCCAGTTGGACACCCGCATTGGCACCTGGGTGACGCTGGCACGGCGCTATCGCCGCAGCCCGGCCGAGTTGCCAGCCCTGCTGGAAGGTTGGAATGCTGAGCTTCGGCAACTCGACGCAGCGGCCGACCTGGAAGGCATGGAGCGCGAAGCCCAACAGGCCCGAGCCGCTTGGCAAGGCGAAGCCGAGCACATGTCAGCGCTGCGCAAAAAGGCCGCCCCCAAGCTGAGTCAAGCGGTCACCCAAGCCATGCAGCACCTGGGCATGAGCGGGGGCAAGTTCGAAGTCGCGCTGAGCGTGGCCGACGAACCTCAATCCCATGGGCTGGACGTGGTGGAGTTTCGGGTGGCAGGTCACGTGGGCAGCACACCGCGTGCACTGGCCAAGGTGGCGTCAGGTGGCGAACTGTCGCGGCTGGCCTTGGCCATCGCGGTGACCACCGCCCACCCGTCGCGCGCTGCCACCCCCACGCTGATCTTCGACGAGATTGACGCCGGCGTGGGTGGCACGGTGGCCGACAGCGTCGGCCGCCTGATGAAACAACTGGGCCGCTCGGCCCAGGTCCTGGCGGTCACCCACTTGGCGCAGGTTGCGGCCTGCGCCGACGGGCACTTTGTGGTCAGCAAGTCGCTGCGCGGCAAGCAGACTTTGTCCGACATTCAGGCGGTCGAAAGCGAAGCCCGCGTGGCCGAGGTGGCGCGCATGCTGGGCGGCGAAAAACTTTCCGGCATGGCCCATGCGCAAACCCTGCTGGGCCTGGCGGTGAAGGCGGCCAAATGAGGCGCGTCACCAACGCCATCCCCATGGGTTCGCATGAGATGCGGGTTTCCCAACATCCCAAGGGGCCACGATGAGCGAATGGATGCCACTGGAGCGCCGCCAACGTGACGAAGTGATCCTGATCACCGGCATCTCGGGTTCGGGCAAGTCGGTGGCGCTGCACGCGCTGGAAGACGCCGGCTATTTTTGTGTCGACAACCTGCCGCCCGAACTGCTGCGCGACTTCATCCACCTGGAATACGAGCGTTTCACGCGCAGCGTGGCGGTGGCGGTGGACGTGCGCACGGCCAGCTCATTGCCGGGCTTGGTGCCGCTGATCGACCAGCTTCGCGGCGAAGGCATCCGCATCCACCCGCTGTTCCTGGACGCCAGCACCGACGCCTTGGTGCGCCGCTATTCCGAGTCGCGCCGGCCGCATCCGCTGACTGCACCCTCAGAGACCGACAACGCACGCGCACTCATCGAAGCCATTGAACTGGAACGGGCGCTGCTGTCGGACCTGCGCGAGATCTCCACCGTCGTCGACACCAGCCAACTTCGCCCGGCCCTGCTGCGCAGCTGGGTGCGGCAGATGGTGGGCGCGCGCGAGTCCGCGTTGACACTGGTGTTTGAGAGTTTTGCCTTCAAGCATGGCGTGCCCTTGGACGCCGATTACGTGTTTGACGTGCGTGTGTTGCCAAACCCCTATTACGTGCGCGAATTGCGGCCGCTCAATGGCCGCGACGCGCCGGTCGCGGCCTTTCTCGACGCCCAGCCCGATGCGGCTGAGATGCTGGGCCAGATCCGCACCTTTCTTGAACGCTGGTTGCCGGCCTTCGAGGACGACCAGCGCAGCTACCTGACCGTGGCCATTGGTTGCACGGGCGGCCAGCACCGCTCGGTCTACAGCGTGCAGTGGCTGGCGCGGCACTTCGAAAACCAGTACGCCACGCTCGTCCGCCACCGCGAACTGGGCCCCAAGGAATGACTGCTTCTACCCAATCTGCAGCCGACGTTGCGCTGGCGCTGTTTCCGTTGCGCATGGTGTTGTTTCCCGAGGCTTCGTTGGGCCTGAAGGTCTTCGAGGCGCGCTACCTCGACTTGATGTCGGAATGCATGCGCACCCGGCAACCCTTTGGCGTGATCTGCCTGAGCCAGGGTGCCGAAGCCGGGCCCAGCCCCAGCGTGCCCTGTTTTGAAGAGGTCGGCGTGTTGGCGCGCATCGACGACGTGGACGCCGAGCAAACCGGCATCCTGCGCGTGCAGTGCACGGGCGGGCAGCGTTTTCGTTTGAAGCAACCTGCGGTGCAAAGTGCCAACGGCCTGTGGAAAGCGCCCATCACGCTGATGCCCCAGGATCCGGTGCGCATGCCGGGCCCCGCCATGCTGCCCACCGTGACGGCTTTGGCCGAGACCATCAAAAAACTGCAAGAGCGCGACGCCGAACCCTTTTCCCAGCCCTACCGCCTGGACGACGCCGGTTGGGTGGCCAACCGCTGGTGCGAACTGTTGCCGGTGCCACTGGCGGCCAAGCAGAAGTTGATGGAGCTGGATGACCCAGTCATCCGCCTGAGTCTGGTCGACGGCTACCTGCGCGACAAGAAGGTCATCTTGGAGTAGGCCCAGCGCGTCACCCGCCGTGCGGCTGCAGCAGCTTGCGAACGGGGGCCGGCAAACCCAGCGCCAAGGCTTCGTCAAGAGAGCACCAGCGGCCCTGGTCAACCAAGCTGGCCGGAGGTGCGGGTTGCGCCGCCCAGTCCCAGCGCAAGGGATGAAGGTCCCAGTCCAGGTGGGTCAGCACATGGTGAACGGTGGGCAGCCATTCGCCCTGGCCTGGCCAGTGGGCAGACAGCGTGTCCAGCTCGGCCACCGATGGGTACTCGGGCAGCGCCCACAGACCCGCCCACACCCCCGTGGGCGGGCGCTGCACCAGCAAGATGCGCTGACCATGGCGCCGACCGTGGCGCAGGATCAAGACCGCGTTTTCACGGTGGCTGCGCTTGAGTTTGCGGGTCTTGACCGGAAAGCGCTGCGGCTCGCCGCTGGCCTTGGCCACGCAGGTAGCGGCCAGCGGGCAGCGTGCGCAGTCGGGCCGACGAACGCTGCAGACCGTGGCACCCAGGTCCATCAAGCCCTGGGTGTAGGCCTCGACCCCTTGCTGGGGCAAAAGGCCCTGAGCCAGTTCCCACAGCCGATCCAGTTCCCGGGCCACCGCCAGGTCGCCTTCGAAGCCCAGCGCACGGGCGAGCACACGCTTGACGTTGCCGTCCAGGATGGCCACGCGCTCGCCAAAACAAAAGGCAGCAATCGCGGCGGCCGTTGAACGGCCGATTCCAGGCAGGGCCTGCAGACCTTGGCTGCTGTTGGGAAACTGCCCCGCATGTTCGGCCACCACCGTTTGCGCGCAGCGATGCAGGTTGCGGGCGCGGCTGTAGTAACCCAAGCCGCTCCACAACGCCAGCACGTCGTCCAGCGGCGCGGCGGCCAGCTCAACGACGCTGGGAAAGCGCTGCAGAAACCGGCCGTAGTAGTCGAGCACCGTGCTCACCTGCGTCTGTTGCAGCATGACCTCGGACAACCAGACGCGGTAGGGGTCCCGCGTGCCCTGCCAGGGCAACCCGTGGCGGCCGTGTTGACGCTGCCAGCGCACCACCCGCGCGGCCAGGCTGGGCAGCGTCACGACGACGCGCCTGCGTGCGCGGCAGCCGTCACGCGGCGTCTTGCTGGGCTGGTTCAGGCCGCAGCGAAATGCGCTGCACCGTGGGCTCTTGCGCCAGGCGGCGCGCACTGGCCACGGCATCGTCGGCCACCGCATTCAGGCGGGACAGCATTTCGGCCAGGTGCTCGTCCTGGGACTGCACCTCGGAAATACGTTGCTCCAGTTCACCGGCGGCGGCTTGCACACGCTGCAGCGACTCGCGCCGGCGTGTGAAACCTCGGCGGCGTTCACGCAGTTGCACGTCCACCTGGGCTTGAGCCGCCTTGCTCCACAGTTCGACTTCGCCGGCGGCGTTTTCGAACACCACGCGCAATTTGGACAGCAACAGGCGCCGAAACTGCTCGGCGAAGCCGGCCTGGGCCATGCGCAAGGCCTGACCCAGGCCCAGATAGCGGCTGTAGTTGTGCTCGATCTGGTCCAACTCATCGGCAAAGGGCTGCAGATCGGGCATCGGGTTGAGCGCAAAGGCAAAACCAAACTCGGTGTTGAGCTGGCGGAAACTGCCTTCCAGCATCTGCCGCATTTCTTCGGCCTGCGAGCGGGCCTTGCCCAAGGTGGCCCGTTCACGCTTCATCAGCGTGTCAAAGGCGGAGCGGCCACCCAGGTTGAATGGCCTGGCGCTCATGGCCGACTGCATGGCGGCAAGTTCGGACCGCAGCGACTCGGCCGACAACAAGGCCATCACCGAATTGAGGATGCGCGCTTGAACCGCCCGCAACGCGCCCAGCTTGGCGGTGCAGCGTTCGAAGTCGGCCATCTCGGCTTCCACCCGGTCCAGCATCAGGCGGGTTTTGGCGCCGCTCTTGCCACGCAGGCCGCGCAGTTCCAACAGCTGCTCGGACTGCTGACGACGCCGGTCGGCCAGGCGTCGGCCGGCCGATTGACGCAGCTGCTCCACCACCGAAACCGCCGACTGCACCAACAGCTCCTGGCGACGCGGCAAGAGTTCGGCCACCAAGGCGTCTTCCAAAGGCGGCAGGCGGCTGGCAGCCAGCCGTTTGGGATCGAGGTCGACCCGCGCCGCCAGCGCGTCGCGGGCTGACAGCGGGAACACGCGCGCCAGCGGCACACCCAAGGTCTCAGCGGTGCTGACACATTGGCGGTCGATCTGGGCCCGAATTTCGGCGGCCGACAACAGCGGGTCCATCAAGGTGTCGATCTTGTTCAACACCACAAAGCGTTCCAGCGACGCGTGTCCCAGGTGGTCACGCCAGATGCTCAGGTCCGAGCGGGTCACGCCGGTGTCGGCACCCAGCACAAAAACCACCGCATGTGCCGATGGCAACAAACCCAGCGTCAGCTCGGGCTCCGCGCCAATGGCGTTGAGCCCCGGTGTGTCGATGACCACCAGCCCGCGCTTGAGCAAGGGATGGGGGTAGTTGATGATGGCGTGGCGCCAGGCCGGCACTTCCACGTTGCCGTCTTCGTCACGCGGCGGGTTGTCTTCCGGGTGTTCATCGTCCCAAAAACCCAAGGCTTGGGCCCGTTCTTGCGTCACCCGCTGGGTGCGGGTGACCGCACCCAAAGCCTGCACCAGGGACTGCGCATTCTTGGGGTCCAAGGGTACGTGGTGCCAGGGCTCGTCGCGCGGTCGCAGCTCGGCCAGCGACAACCCGCGCAGGCGCGTCTCCACAGGCAACAGCGACAGGCGCGCCGGCGCGTCCGCTTCAAAGCGCAGTTCCACCGGGCACATGGTGGTGCGGCCAGGCGTGGCGGGCAGCACGCGCCGACCGGCGTCGGCAAAAAAGATGGCGTTGATCAGTTCGGACTTGCCGCGGGAAAACTCGGCCACAAAGGCCAGCACCAGCTTTTCCGACGACAACCGATCGCGCAATGCCGCAAGCAGCGCGTTGTCAGCGCTGTCCAGCACGTCTTGCTCGGCCAGCGACTTGCCCAGTTGAACGACATGGCGATCCAGCTCGGCCCGCCAGGTGGCAAGCGCGTCAAGGCTGTCAGCGATGGAACTGTGCATGTTGGGATGGGAGCGGTTGACCGCAACAAACATGCTAGCGCAGGCTCTGCCGGCCCGGTCAGCCCAAAATCACGCCCTGTGCGCCAGTTACCGACGCTGACAAACTGCGCAAAAAAAGGTAGACCGCTGCGCCTGGACCCGCCGCCGCACGCTGGTGCCGCACTTCAAACAGGGCTGGCCCGCGCGGCCGTAAACCCCCGCCTGGGTTTGGTAGGCGCCGCTGGCGCCGTGCACATCGCTGAAATCGCGCAGTGTCGACCCTCCCAATTCCAGCGCCCGGCCCAGGGTCTGGCGAACCGCCGCCAGCAAGGCTGCGGCGCGGGGTTTGCTGATGCGGTCGGCGCGCAAGGCCGGGTGGATGCCGGCTTGGAACAGCGCCTCGCAGGCGTAAATGTTGCCGGCACCCACCACCACTTCTCCGGCCAGCAGAACCGTCTTGATCGGGCCACGTCGCAGTTGCAGCGCCGCGTGAAAAGTGGCCGGCGTCAAGGACTCGTCAAAGGGCTCCGGCCCCAGGCGGGCGAGCAAGGCCTTGGCCGGTGCTTCGTCGAGGGCGCTCGACCACACCACCGCGCCAAAACGCCGCGGGTCGTTCAAGCGCAACGTGCCGCGATCGGTGACCAGGTCAAAGTGGTCATGAGGCCCTGCATCAGGCGCGGGGTCGCGCAGGGTCAAAGAGCCCGACATGCCCAGGTGCAGCAACAAGCCGCCCTCGGCCGCGCCACCGCGGCTCATGGGCAACCAGATGTACTTGCCCCGCCGGTCGGCCAGGCCCAGCTGGGCGCCAGCCAGATCAGCCACCCCGCGCCCCAATGGCCAACGCAGCGGTTTGCCCAGCCGGGCGGAGCGCACGGTGGCACCCAGCAGTGGGGCGGCAATGCCGCGGCGAGTGACCTCGACCTCAGGGAGTTCAGGCATTGACCCATTATGTGAGAATGATTTGCAGCTTCAAGGGAGTCCCCATGTCCGACCGCAGCCGCTGGCGTTTCACGCTGGTTCCACTTCTGGCCGCCCTGCTCGGAACCCCCTTGAGCGGGTTTTCCCAAACGCCGGTGCCGCCGCAGGCCAGCACCACGGCAGTGCCCCCTGTGCCCATCAACTCGGGCATGGACGATCGGCTCTTTTACCAACTGCTGATTGGCGAGCTGGCGCTGACCCAAGGCGACGCCGGCACCGCCTACGACTGGCTGCTGGACGCCGCCCGCCGCACCCGCGACGACGGCCTGTTTCGGCGCAGCGTCGACATCGCCTTGCAAGCCCGCGCTGGGGATCAGGCGCTGGCCGCCGCCCGCGCCTGGCGCTTGGCCAGGCCAGAGTCGCTGGATGCGCTGCGCTTGCAGATGCAGATCCTGATGGTGCTCAACCGTCCGGGCGAAGTCACCGAGCCGCTTCGTTCCTTGTTGGAACAAACCCCCGCCACCGACCGCGCTGGGCTGATCTCGGCCTTGCCGCGCTTCCTGCAACGTGCCAATGACCCCAGGGTGGTGGCCACGCTGATGGAAGACGTTCTGAAGCCCTACCAGGACACCATGGAACTGCGCATTCCGGCCCGGGTTGCCCTGGGCCGAGCCTGGATGGAAGCCAAGGAACTGGACCGCGCCTTGGCGCTGGCACAGCAGGCGCACGCGCTCGAACCTTCGGCCACCGGCCCGGCGCTGCTGGCCATGCAGCTGATGGCCGAGCGCCCACAGGCCGAAGGCACGGTGCAGTCCTACCTGGCCCAGCCCACTGCTGAGGCAGCGGTGCGCAAGGTCTATGCGCGACAACTGATGGCCAGCCAGCGCTACGGCGACGCGGTGAAACAGCTGGAGCAGGCCACGCTGGCCCAGCCCGAAGAAGCCGACGGCTTTCTGACCCTGGGTGCCCTGCAGCTGGAGCTCAAACTGCGCAAGCAAGGCGAAGCCACGCTGCTGCGCTACATCGAACTGGCGCAGCGGCCTGCGCAGCCGGGTGCAGTTGCAGCAGCACCCACTGAAAGCGAAGACGATGCGGACGCACCGCGCCCGGACCAGGGCCTGGTGCAAGCTTGGCTGATGCTGGCCCAGGCGGCCGAGCAAGGCGGCGACTTCAAAGGCGCCGAAGGCTGGTTGGCCAAGATCGAGGACCCGCAGCGGGCCCTGGAAGTGCAGTCCCGCCGCGCTGCCATCCTGGCCCGCCAAGGACGCATCAGCCAGGCCCGTGAGTTGATCCGCAGCACGCCCGAACGTCAGCCCAGCGACGCCCGCGCCAAGTTGATGGCCGAGGCCTCGGTGTTGCGTGAAGTCAAGCGCTGGAAAGAAGCCTACGAGGTGCTGGCCGACGCCGACCAACGCTTCCAGGACGACGCCGACCTGCTTTACGAACAGGCCATGGTGGCCGAAAAACTGGACCGCCTGGTCGACATGGAACGGCTGCTGCGCCGCGTGATCGAGCTCAAGCCCGACAACGCCCATGCCCACAACGCCCTGGGCTATTCCCTGGCCGATCGCAAGCTGCGCCTGCCAGAGGCACGCCAGCTCGTCAAACGGGCGCTGGAGCTGTCCCCGGGCGACCCCTTCATCACCGACAGCCTGGGTTGGATCGAGTACCGGCTGGGCAACGGCGAAGAAGCCGTGCGCCTGCTGCGCCAGGCCTACAGCGCACGGCCCGACACCGAAATCGGCGCCCATCTGGGCGAGGTCTTGTGGTCGCTGGGGCAACGCGATGAAGCCCGGCGCGTCTGGCGCGAAAGCAAAGGCCGCGACGCCAGCAACGACGTCTTGCGCGAAACCCTGGCTCGGCTGCGCGTCGACCTGTGATTCGCAGGCTGTGGGCCACCGCGTTGCTGGTTGGCGCGCTGTTGCTCGGTGCGACGGGCTGTGCGACTCCGGTGCCGGGTGTCACAAACAGCGGAGCCTGGACGACGGGCCGACTCAGTCTGCAGGTACAGGCATTCCAAGACCGACCTGCGCAGAGCCTGAGCACCGCCTTTGAGCTGCGCGGCAGCGCCTCTTCCGGTGAACTGCGCTTGCTGTCGCCGCTGGGCACCTTGCTGGTGGCTGCCACCTGGCAGGACCAGCTGGCCACGCTGAGCACACCGCAGGGCCAGACCCGCTTTGACAGCCTGGACCAACTCTCACAGCAAGCCCTGGGCGAAACACTGCCGCTGGCAGCCCTGCCCGATTGGTTGGCCGGCAGGCCCTGGCCCCAAGCAGCACACCAGCCGCAAGCCGATGGCTTTGAACAACTGGGTTGGCGCATCCAAACTGACCGCTTGGCTGAAGGCTGGATCAGTGCTGCGCGCGACACCCCACCGCGGGTGAACCTGCGCGTCAGACTCGACCGTGCAGAACCTTCATGAAAGCACCTGGCTGAGATGACGCTGCGAGCGCTGTTCGACCTGCCGGCTCCGGCCAAGCTCAACCTGTTCCTGCACGTGGTGGGGCGCCGCCCGGACGGCTATCACCTGCTCGAGTCGGTCTTCGTGCTGATCGACTGGGCCGACCAGCTGCACGTGGAGCGGCGCGACGATGGCGCGCTGAAGCGGCACGACCTGGGCGCCGCACTGCCCGCTGACGACCTGTGCCTGCGCGCAGCACGGGCCTTGCAGCAAGCCAGCGGCTGCACGCTGGGTGCCGACATCAGCATCGACAAGCAGGTGCCTTGGGGCGCTGGCATGGGCGGCGGCAGTTCCGACGCCGCCACCACGCTGCTGGGATTGAACCGCCTGTGGGGCCTGAACTGGTCGCGCCAGCAACTGATGACGCTGGGCCTGAAGCTGGGTGCCGACGTGCCCTTTTTCCTGGGCGGCCATCCAGCCTGGGTGCAGGGCATCGGCGAAAGACTGACGCCGATGCGCTTGGCCCCACAAGACTATGCGGTGGTCAAGCCACCCCAGGCCATCGCCACGCGTGACATCTTCGAGCACCCGCTGCTCAACCGCGACACCAAAACTGTTATAGTCACGGGCTCTTTCGATGGCACAGGTTTTATCGGTTGGCCAGCGGAGTGGCATGCAGGTTTTGGCCAGAATGACCTGCAGGCTGCCGCCCAAGACCGATGCCCTGAAGCGGCGCAAGCCGCTCATTGGCTGGAAGCCCGTTACGGCAACAGCCGCATGACAGGCTCAGGCAGTGCGGTCTTCGCAAGGGTTGAAACGAATTCGAAAGACGACACAGGCGCGCCACCCAGGGCGACATTTCCAGCGGAAGAACTTCCGCCGGGTTGGGTGGGGCGGATGTGCCGCAGTTTGCAAGCGCACCCCCTGGTGGGTTGGGCCGCAGACTGAAGACAGTTGTGGGTGGCGGTGATGAACCGCTTCCTGTGTAGGGGAGTCGCCAAGTTGGTCAAGGCATCGGATTTTGATTCCGACATGCGAGGGTTCGAGTCCTTCCTCCCCTGCCAAAACCTTTTTTAGCCAAGCACCACCGGCCGCAGCCAGCGCTGCAGTAGCCCAGCGGAGAGTCCACCGTGCTGTTCAACACCGTGCTGTTCACCGGCAACGCCAACCCGGTGCTGGCGCAGGAGATCGCCAGCCACCTTGGCGTCGAGCTGGGCCAGGCCGACGTGGGCCGCTTCTCTGACGGCGAAGTCTCGGTCGAGATCCACCAAAACGTGCGCGCCTGCGATGTCTTCGTGGTCCAGCCTACCTGCGTGCCGACGAATGAAAACCTGATGGAACTGGCCTTCATGGTCGACGCCATCAAGCGGGCGAGTGCGCGGCGCATCACCGCCGTCATTCCCTACTTCGGCTATGCGCGCCAAGACAGGCGGCCGCGCAGCATGCGCGTGCCCATCAGCGCCAAGGTGGTGGCCAACATGTTGGAGACCGTGGGCGTTGAGCGGCTGTTGACCATGGACCTGCACGCCGACCAGATCCAGGGCTTCTTTGACATCCCCGTGGACAACATCTATGCCAGCCCGGTGTTGTTGTCCGACGTGAAGAGCAAGAACTACCCCAACCTGGTGGTGATTTCGCCCGACGTGGGCGGCGTGGTGCGCGCACGTGCGCTGGCCAAGCAACTGGGCTGTGACCTGGCCATCATCGACAAGCGCCGCCCGGCGGCCAACGTGTCTGAAGTGATGCACGTCATCGGCGAAATCGAAGGCCGCAACTGCGTCATCATGGACGACATGATCGACACCGCAGGCACGCTGGTCAAAGCCGCCGAGGTGCTCAAAGAGCGCGGCGCCAAGAGCGTCTACGCCTATTGCACCCACCCGGTGTTTTCTGGCCCGGCAGTCGAGCGCATTAGCAAGAGCCAGATCGACGAAGTGATCATCACCAACACCATTCCGCTGTCAGACGCGGCCAAGGCCTGCACCAAGATTCGCCAGTTGTCAGTGGCCTTCCTCTTCGCCGAAACCATTCGCCGCATCAGCGACGGTGAGTCGGTGACTTCCCTGTTTGCGGAGCAGAACAACAACTTCTGATCTGCTTGCACCGGGGCCGCGCGCCGCGTGGACCTAACACCCAGGCGCCTGGTCGCGGGCGCCTTACCTTTTGGAGTCAACATGAAATTCACAGCCTACGAGCGTACGCTGCAGGGGACCGGAGCGAGCCGCCGCCTGCGCAATGCTGCCAAGGTGCCCGGCATCGTTTACGGTGCTGGCACGCCCGCCATGATCGAACTCGATCACAACGCCCTGTTCTTCGCGCTGAAGAGAGAAGCCTTCCACTCGTCGATACTTGAAATGGAACTGGCCGGCGCGACGCAGAAAGTGCTGCTGCGCGACTTTCAGATGCACGCCTACAAGCCGATGGTGATGCACGTCGACTTCCAGCGCGTGGATGAGACCACGCGCTTGCGCAAACGCGTGCCGCTGCACTTCGAGGGTGAAGAAGACTCACCGGCAGTGAAGACCGACAAATGTCTGCTCACATGGTTGACCA
>JANMHH010000266.1:0-11244 GCA_031375065.1 Rubrivivax sp.
CGTGAACAGCGCCGCCAGCCTCATCACCGAAGACGGTTTCATCGCGCTGGAGACCGCCGTCGACATCGGCATCGCCGCCCATTGCGCCGAAGCCGTCGGCCTGATGGACAAGCTGGTGGCCATCACCGCCGACTACATGAACACGCGCAAGCAGTTCGGCGTGGCCATCGCCACCTTCCAGGCGCTGCGCCACCGCATCGCCGACGTGAAGATGCAGCTGGAGCTGGGCCGCTCGATGAGCTATTTCGCCACCTTGACGCTGGGTCGTGACGCGGCGCAGCGCCGCCGCGCCATCAGCCAGGCGCGGGTGCAATTGGGCAACTCCATGCGCTTCGTCGGCCAGCAGTGCATCCAGCTGCACGGCGGCATCGGCGTCACCGACGAGTACGTGGCCAGCCACTACTTCAAGCGGCTGACGATGCTGGAGATGAGCTTCGGCGACACGCTGCACCACCTGGGCGAGGTGTCGGCGCGCATGCAGGACACCGCCGGCGTCTTCGCCTGACGGCCGTGCTGCACCCGGGCAGCCTGGTCGACGTGGCCGGCCTCGCGGTCGGCCATCACACCCGGGCCGACCGGCCCACCGGCTGCACCGTGGTGCTGTGCCCGCAAGGCGCCGTGTGCGGCGTCGACGTGCGCGGTGGCGCGCCCGGCACGCGCGAGACCGACCTGCTGAAGAGCGAGAACACCGTCGACCGCGTGCATGCCGTGCTGCTGACCGGCGGCAGCGCGTTCGGGCTCGACGCGGCCAGTGGCGTGATGCGTTGGCTGGACGAGCGCGGGCATGGCCTGGCCGTCGGCCCGGCGCGGGTGCCCATCGTGCCGGCGGCGGTGCTGTTCGACCTGTGGGTGGGCGACGCGCGCATCCGGCCCGGTGCCGACGACGGCTACGCGGCCTGCGAAGCGGCGTCGACGGACACCCTCGCACAAGGCAATGTTGGCGCCGGCGCCGGTGCGGCCGTCGGCAAGCTGTTCGGCATCGACCGCGCGATGAAGGGCGGGATCGGCGGTGCGTCGCTGCGCGTCGGCGCCTTCACCGTCGGTGCGCTGGTGGCCGTCAACGCCATCGGCGATGTGCTGGACGCCAACGGCCGTGTGATCGCCGGCGCCCGCAGCGAAGACGGGCGCGAGCTGGTGCGCAGCACGCGCGCGCTGCTGGCCGGCCACGGCCCTGAACACCTGATGGCCGGCATGGCCACCACCATCGGCGTCGTCGCCACCGACGCACTCTTGTCCAAAGCACAAGTGACGCAACTGGCGGCGCAGGCGCACCATGGCTTGTCACGCGCCGTCAGCCCCATCACGGTCAACGACGGCGATGCTTTCTTCGCCCTGGCCACGGGCGCAGCCAGCGGCTGTGGAGAGCTCACCGCGCTGGCTGCGATGACCGCCGAAGCGGTGTCGCGCGCCATCCGCAACGCCGTGCTGGCAGCGCGGGCGCTGGACGACCCGCTGCTGCCGCCGCTGCAACACCTGCCCGCCGCGCGCGACTGGCCAAACCGCAACGCCGGGCAACCGACTCGACCCGGCGCGCTCTAGTACGCCATAACGTCTAATCCGACCGGTACAGATCGCCCAGTACCACCCCTTCGCGACGCGGGTCGGCGCCGCCTTCCAGGTAGTAGTAGCCCTGGGGGTTGCTGCGGCGCACGATGGTGCCAATGCCGCTGCTTTGCGCAGCGCTGTTGACGGTGTGGCCCAGTGCGCGCAGGCCGGTGATCAGCGCGTCGTTGTTGCCGCCGTTCGTGATGTCCACGTTCGGGTGTTCGCCGCCGACGTTGGTGCTGACGGTATTGGACGCGCCAAAGTCCACCATCGACGTCGCCTGCTGGGCATCCAGCCCCCAATCGACAAAGCCGACGATGGTCTTGGTGACGTATTGGATGATCGTGGCGCCGCCGGGCGAGCCGGTGGCCATGCGGAATTCACCGCGCGAACCGTCGCTGTTGCTGCGGAACATCAGTGTCGGCGCCATCGAACTGCGCGGCCTTTTGTTGGCAGCCACGCGGTTGGCGATCAAGGCGCCGGTGCCGTCGGTCGGTGCAGCCGAGAAGTCGGTGAGCTGGTTGTTCAGCAGGAAGCCGCCACGTGTCATGTGGAAGGCGCCAAAACCTGACTCCACGGTGGTCGTCATCGACACCACGTTGCCATAACCGTCCACCACCGTGATCTGCGTCGTGCCGTTTTCCGCCGACGGGCCGTGCTGGCCGAATGACGTGGGGCCCAGGTTGCCGGGCTGCGCCGTGCCCATGCTGCGCGTCAGGTTGATGAGACTGGCGCGGCCGCGCAGGTAGCTGCGGTCCAGCATCGCGGCGGTGCTGCCGCCGGGCAGCGGCACGAAGTCGGTGTCGGCGACGTATTTGTCGCGGTCTGCATACGCCAGGCGTTCTGCTTCGGCCACCAGGTGCACGCCAAAGGCAGTGGGCTTGCCGCCGTTGTCGTCCAGCGCCGTGGGCTTCTGCAGTGACAGGTCAAAGCTCTCCAGGATGCCGAGCGCCTGCGCCACCGCCAGGCCGCCGCTGCTGGGGGGCGGCATGCCACACACCCACACGCTGCGGTAGGTGCCGCAGACGGCGGTTCTCTTGACGGATCGGTATGCGGCCAGGTCCGCCAACGTCGTCACGCCGGGCGTGATGCCGCCCGTGGTATCGGCGATCTCAGCCACGATGTCCTGCGCAATGGCGCCGCCGTAGAAGGCCGCGATGCCGCCATTGGCAATGGTGGCGAACGTGGTGGCCAGCGCAGGGCTCGTCAGCAGCGTGCCGGTGGCCTTGGCACTGTTGTCGGGGTTGAGGAAATAGGCCCGAGCCTCCGGGTCGCGCACCAGGCTGGCGGCCGACCCGGCGATGGACGCCGACATGCGCGGGCTGATCCTGAAGCCTTCGGTAGCTATTCTGATGGCCGGGTCAAACAGTTCTTTCCATGCCAGACGGCCACCGTCGCGGTACGCCGTGTCCAGCATGTGCAGGACGCCCGGTGTGCCGATGCTGCGGCCGCTGCTGCGGGCGTTGGGCAACGGCGCGGTCTGCTGCGTGGCGCTGATCCAGCGCAGGTAGTTTTCGGTGGCGGCGGCAGGTGCAGTTTCGCGGCCGTCGTACGCGGTGACGGTGCCCGTCTTGCGGTCGTAGCTGAGCATGAAGGCGCCGCCACCGATGCCGCTGGATTGCGGCTCCACGATGTTGAGCACCATCTGCGTGGCAATGGCCGCGTCGATGGCGGTGCCGCCCTTCTTCAACACCTCGCAACCGGCCTTGGTGGCCAAAGGGTTGGCGGCCACCACCATGTAGCTGCGCGAGAAGGCGGTTTGTTTGCTGGCAAAGCCTGTCGGAATCTCGGGGGCGCCGTTGATGCCGGGCGTGCCGGGGTCGTAAACGGCGCCGGCCGCGCTGTATTGCAGGCAGGCGTTTTCGCCGACGGTGTCGACCGGGTCGTCACCACCGCAGGCGGCTGCCAAAAGGCCGACCAAGCCCAGCTGCAGCCAGCGGCTTTTCGGGAGCGATTTCGGCAGTGGTTTCGTAAGCATTTGCAAGGCCAAGGTCTTCTCCCAATGCGGTGTCGATCAATGCATGTTGTCGCCCGATCTGCGGCATGCAAACTCGGGTCTACCCGCAGGGAGCGCGCGGGCCCTGCGCAGGCCCAGCGCATGCAGCTCGCAGCCCATTCGCTGGTATCGCGCAGGCGGCGTGAAGCCCCGGCGCAATGCGACACTGGGCGTCATGCGCATCGCAGACCTGCTCTTCACCCAAGGCTTCGGCAGCCGCCGCGAGTGTTTGGGCTTGGTGGCCTCCGGCCAGGTTCAGCTGCAGGGGCGCCCCGTCACCGACCCACTTCAGGAAGTGGTGGAAGTGGGCCTGGAGTTTGTGGTCAACGGCCAGCGTTGGTTGTACCAAGCCCAGGCGGTGCTGATGCTGCACAAACCGGCGGGCTTTGAATGTTCACGTGCACCACGCGACAATCCCAGTGTGCTGAGCCTCTTGCCCGCGCCACTGCGCCAACGCGGCGTGCAGCCAGTGGGGCGTTTGGACCAGGACACCACGGGGCTGCTGCTGCTCACCGACAACGGCGCCTTGATCCACCGGCTGACCCACCCCAAGCGGCATGTGGCCAAGGTCTACGTGGCGCAAACCAGGCATGCGGTGGACGAGCGGCAGATCGCGGCCTTGCTGCAGGGCGTGGTGTTGCACGACGCGCCCGCGGCGGTGCGTGCATTGGCCTGCAAAGCCTTGGCGCCGACGGTGCTTCAACTCACGATCTCCGAAGGGCGCTACCACCAGGTCAAGCGCATGGTCGCGGCAGCAGGCAATCGGGTCGAGCAATTGCACCGGGTGAGCTTGGGCCCGCTGACCCTGCCCGAGGGCTTGGCCCAGGGGGAGTGGCGCTGGTTGAGTGCCGAGCAGCAGCAAGCCCTCAGCGACGGGACCGCTTTGCAAGTCGCGCCCGGTTAAGGTTCCGCAGCCACAGCGCGACACCGTCTGCCTGCGACCACCAGCGTTCTCGCAGCCCTTGCCAAGCGCCGGTCGGCATTGCGGGCCGGTTTGCGCTGCGCTCAAGGGCTTGCGACACCGCCACTTCCCAGGCCTGCAGCGTGATGGCCAGGCTGTGATGAGCCAGTACCTGGGCATGTGCGGCCCGCGCGATTCGGGCGCGCCACGCGTCATCGGCCACCGCACGGCAAAGAGCGCTGCGCCAGGCCTCAGGCTCGTTGGGCACCAGGCCCCCGGTGACGTCATCGAGGATGACTTCCGCATACGGGCTGACCGCCGAGCACAGGGTCGGCACGCCCGCGGCGGCATAGTCGAACCACTTCACCGCGCTCTTGCAGGCAGAGAAGCGGGAGGCCTCCAGCGGGATCACGGCCAGCACATTGGGCAGGCTGCGAGCAAACGCCACGAAGGCTTCGCGCGGCATCAAGGGTTGGGCATCGACGTGCAGGCCGGCCTGCACAAAACCCTGCGCCGGTGGGCCAACCACCACGATCTTGACGCCTTCAAGCGCCCGCAGCGCGGGGTACATGAAGTGTGTGGCGAGTTGATCCGATGAGGCAAAAAGCAGGGTCACGGGGAGGCCAGGTTGCGGTGTCGGAGGCTTCAGCTTGGCCGCTTCCCAAGCGAAGTTGGGTACCTCCACTGCGGCGTGCAGCCCCAACTGCGACCCGAACTCCTGCCCCAACTCCAGCCCCAACTCCAACCCCAGGCGCGCCGTCGACACGCTGACCACATCGGCAGTGTGCATGCACCGCAGCAGCATCGGAACCCGCTGCCGAACCGCGGCCTGGTTACTGATGTGGGGCGCCACGTCGGTGAGCAGGTCGTCGATGTCGTAGATGACCGCGCCGCCCTGCCGTTGCATCATCTGCTGCAAGCGCCAGACCCTGGCAGTAGAGGCACGCTGCACCACCAGCACCTGGGCTTGGCGCACGTCGTCCCCAGCGCAGTCGTGAAACGATTTCAGAGTCAACGTCCAGCCGTGGCGCTGACACAGCGCCGTCAGTGGCGTGACCAGCCGGATCTGCGCGATCAGGGCGTCGATGTCGCCGGCCAGGGCCAGCAGGTTCATGCGCCTGCGCGACCGCCTTTGGCCGGGATGGACGCCGTCGGTTTCACCGCTTCAAACTCCCAGATCAAATGACCGCAGGCGCCGCGCCAGGTGCGATGCGCCAACCGCAGTTTTTCCCACCAACCCGCGGGCGGCGGTATGAAGGCCAATTGCGGATTGGGCCGTGTCAACTGCACCCGGCGCGCCATGAAGTCGCCGGTGAAGCCGTACATGGCCGCCATTTTTTGCGGGCGGGTGAAATAGGTGTGCGTGTCCACCGTCATGATGTTGACGTGCGTCGGATCCTGAAACGCAGCCTTGCTGGGGTAGACCGGCGTGATGGCGTAGAGCAGGCCGCCCGGTTTGAGCACCCGCCAGACCTCGTTCATCAGCTCGATGAAGGGGAATCGGGTGTTCTGGCCGTCGGCAGTGGGCATCACGCGCGGCACGTGCTCCAGAAAGTCGTAGGCCGAAACCGACTCGAAGCTGTTGTCGGCAAACGGAATGGCCTGCATCACCAGGTTGGCCTTGCGGATCGGGCCGCCATCGGCACTGCCCGACAGGTCCACGCCAAAGAGTTCATCGCGCTGGTAGGGGTTGCGCGGCACAGGGCCGCAGCCCAGGTCCAGGTGTCGGGTCATGGGTTGTTCAGGTCTTCAGGTCAACAGCCCCATGATGGAAGCTGCCGCGCCCAGCAGGCGCGTGTTGGGATCGGTTCGACCGGCGACTTTGCGACGGTCCAGCAGCTGGCTGGCCGCCTTGGGCATGCCGCGCATCAGCAGCGCGCGCGCCAGGCGGCGGGCATCACGGCTGGCGTAAAAGTCCAGCGGCAGGCGCTCCAGCCATTCGCACATCTGCGTTTCCGTCAGCACGGCCGGCAGGTTGTAGGGGCCGTGAAAGCCGAAGGTGATGCCGGAGGGCGACTCGTTTTCATAGGCGAAGCGGCGCGCCAGCTGGGGCGGCGCAAAGCTGACCCCATGCACACGCTCCAGAAAACCGCGTTGCTCGCGGCACATCACCTGGTCTTCGGGATGCAGTTGGGTGATGCGCGGGTCCAGGCCCGCAGCCATGAAGCGCCGTGAACGCAAGGAAAACCCGCCGTTGCCGACGTTGCGGTCTTCGGGTTCATCGGGCCAGACGGCACCGATGTAGTCGTGCACCAGAAACTCATCGGTCCAGGCTTGCGGGTGGGTCACGAAGCCGTCCCACTGCGTGATCAGCACGTGTGAGGTGCGGATGTAGCCGGGCAACTGGCGCAGCACAAACTCGGAGTAATCGGCACCCGACCGAATGGGGTCGATCTGCACGATGTCAATGCCCGGCAAGACCACGGCGGGCAACCAACCGTTGGTGAAGAGGTAGACCCGCGCGAAGTCGACGCGCGACATCGAATGCAGCAGTGACTGTGCAGCCAAGACCGGTGCCCTGGTGTCAACGGCACAAAGGGTGACCTGGGCGAGCAGGAGCCGACTCATGCGGGCGATTGTGCCAGCGGCATTTGCCAGCTGGGGGCCACACAAACCCCCTCGGTACACTGCGCGCCGATGGAACAACGCCACATCGGCATCAGCCTGGGCAACATCGGCGCGCTGCACGACGGGCTGGGTGAATTCGCCTTGCAGATCGGCCAGCGCATCGCGGCGCAGGCCCCGCTTTGGCGTGAACGCCACGGGGTGACTTTCGACTTTCACATGCGCGACAAACTGGGGGCACTGTACGGTCCCGACGTGGGCTACCTGGCCGTCAACCGTTGGCAGCGCGTGCGCCATGTGCAGCCGCGCCGCTACGCGCTTTGGCACAGCCTGCACCAGCTGAACAAGAACTTGGCCCCGCTGGGCACCGGGCAACGTCTGGTGACGGTGCACGACTTGAACTACCTCTACGGACGCAACGCGTTCTCGAAGTGGCGCCATCAGCGTCGCACCCAGGCATTGCTGGACCGCACCGACCACCTGGTGGCGATCAGCCGCCACACCGCCAGCGACGTTCAACAGCACCTGCATTGGCCGCATGAGATCAGCGTTATCTACAACGGTGCGCGCAGCTTTGTCGCGAGCCCTCGGCAAGCGTTGCCGGGTTGGTCGCCAGGTGCCAGCCCACCCTTTCTGTTCCATCTGAGCCGCATGTCGCCGTCCAAGAACCCGCAGGCCATCATCGACCTGGCGCGGGCTTGGCCTGAGATGAGCTTTGTGCTGTGCGGCCCACCCAGTGATGACGCCAAGAAGCTCAAGGCCGGCGTGCAGTTACCCAACCTGCAATTCCACCTGGGCATCAGCGACGCCCAAAAAGCCTGGGCCTACGCCAACTGCAGCGGCTTCCTGTTCCCGTCCTTGACCGAGGGCTTTGGTCTGCCGCCCATCGAGGCCATGCACTTCGGCAAACCGGTGTTCCTGGCCCGGCGCACCTGCCTGCCCGAAATCGGTGGCGACGCGGCCGACTATTTCGACAGCTTTGACGCCCAGGCCATGAAGCAGGTGGTGCAGCGGGGACTGGTGCGCCATCAGCAGCCGGGCCGCGCGCTGGCCATCACCCAGCACGCCGCCCAATTTGACTGGGACCGCGCGGCCCAGGCCTACCTGGACCTGTACCGGCGGTTGCTGCAGCCGCCGCCCGGATAATCAGTCGCCATGCAAATTCACCGTGGGTTTGACCTGGGCGTGCCGGCCTGTGCATTGACCATCGGCAATTTTGACGGCGTGCACCGGGGCCACCAGGCCATGCTGGCGCTGTTGACCAACGAGGCCCGCCACCGCGGTCTGCCGTCCTGCGTGATGACCTTCGAGCCTCACCCGCGTGACCACTTTGCGCGCCAGGCGGGCAAGCCGGAAGCCGCACCAGCGCGGGTGGCCACGCTGCGCGACAAGCTGGCCGAGCTGGAGCGCTGCAGCATCGACCACGCGGTGGTGGTGCGTTTTGACGACCGCTTTGCCAGCATGAGCGCGCCGGCCTTCATCCACAACGTGCTGGTGGGTGGGCTGAAGGCCCGCTACGTGCTGGTGGGTGACGACTTCAGCTTTGGTGCCAAAAGGGCCGGTAACTACGCCCTGCTCGACAGCGCCGGAGCCGAACAGGGCTTTGATGTGGCCCGCATGATGAGCTACGAAGTGCATGGCTTGCGGGTCTCCAGCACCGCCGTGCGTGACGCCTTGGCTGCGGGCGACATGGCCCAGGCTGAACGGTTGCTGGGGCGGCCCTATGCGGTCAGCGGCCACGTGGTGCACGGCCGCAAGCTGGGGCGTGAGCTGGGCTTTCGAACCTTGAACCTGCGCTTCGGGCACCCGCGCCCTGCCGTCAGCGGCATCTTTGTGGTGCAGGTCCACGGCCTGCCAGGCGGGCCGCTGCCCGGCGTGGCCAGTCTGGGCGTGCGGCCGACGGTGGAGGATGCGGGCCGCGTGCTGCTGGAGACCCACTGTCTGCACTGGCCTTCAGCCTTGTCTGCTGACGCAGCCTATGGGCACTGCGTGCGCGTGGATCTGCTGCACAAGCTGCACGACGAACTGAAATACGACGGGCTCGACGCCTTGAAGCGGGGCATTGCCCGCGACACCGCAGAAGCCCGCCTCTGGTGGGCAAGCCGCTGAAATGGTGTTGTCAGAACCTGCGCGCCAGGCCGAGGTTGACGGCCCAGCCCTGGCGGTTGGCGGTGAGCGGGCTGCGCGCCGCCGGCCCGAGCAGGCGGCTGGCACCCGCGCCGCCCAACACGATCCAGTCGTCACCCAAATGGGTTCTGAAGCCGGTCGTGGCAGACACGTCGCGCAGCCCGGCTTTGGGCTCGTAAACGGCGTACGCAGAACGCGCTGACTGCTCGGCACTGATGCCGTAGAAGGTCTGCATGTAGCGGTCGCCTGCGGCAGACAACGCCAGCCCGGCCGTCAGCACCGTGCTCGGGGACAGCTGGTGTTCCCAGCCGCCACTGACGTCGCCAAAATTGCCACCCCCGCGGCCGAAGGCGTCGGCGCTCCACGCAGCGCCCACCCGCCACGGGCCGTCAAACCGCCAACCCAGGTTCAAGCGTGCGCGCACGGTGGGTTTGATGTCGCCCAACCCCGTGAAGCTGGCACTGCTGCTTTCGCTGCGCCCAGCGTCGAAGCGCAGCGCCAGGTTGACACGCAGGCGGTCGTGTTGGATCACGTCCACGCCCAGCCCGCGCACCACGTCGTCGGCGTTGCGGGTGACAAAGCCGCTGGCGTTGGTGATGGTGAAGCGGCCATAGCGCAAAAAGATGCCCGGCGACAGCTTGGTGATGCGCACCGCGGAGCCGCTGTATTCGGGCCGGTAGCCCGCGATCAGGCCCACCGCACCTTCCCATCGGCTGGCCGAAGCTGGCATCTCGAGCGGTGTTTCAGGCACTGCGGCGCGGGTGGTTGCGGTCAGAAACATCAGGCCGAGACCCAAGATGCAAGACAGAACAGCTGCTTCGGGTTTCATCAGGCAAAGGCTTCGTTAGAATTGCTGGCATGCAGTCGTCTTGGCATCCCCACCTGTTCTGTTTGACCCCGGAGCGTTGGCATGCCAGCACGCGTCGGCAGGCGAGTTGCGACCGAATTATGGGCGCGGCCCCCTGAAGGTCGCCTGAAGCGCGGTGCAACACCGCGCACCTTGTCGGCGCCGCACCTGTGCCCATCCTGCGCCACCACCCCACGCCCTGCCCTGGCCGGCTGACCTTTCAGACGGCCCCCAAACGCCATGAGCACCACGCCCGACTACCGCAGCACCCTGAACCTGCCCGACACCCCCTTCCCGATGCGCGGCGACCTGCCCAAGCGCGAGCCGGGCTGGATCAAGGCCTGGAACGACACCGAACAAAACGGTGGCCTCTACAAGCGCTTGCGTGACGCCCGCATCGGCGCGCCGCTGTTCGTCTTGCACGACGGCCCGCCCTACGCCAACGGCACGCTGCACATCGGCCATGGCTTTGGCAAGGTGTTGAAGGACATGGTGGTGAAGTCCAAGCAATTGGCCGGCTTTGACGCGCACTACGTGCCGGGCTGGGACTGCCACGGCCTGCCCATCGAAAACCAGATCGAGAAGACCCATGGCCGTGGTTTGCCGCGCGACAAGGTGCAAGCCCTCAGCCGCGCCTACGCCGGCGAGCAGATCGCGCAGCAGATGGCCGACTTCCAGCGCCTGGGGGTGTTGGGCGACTGGGCCCACCCCTATCGCACCATGGACCCGAGCAACGAAGCCGGCGAAATTCGCGTGCTCAAGCGCCTGATGGAGCGCGGCTACGTCTATCGCGGCAGCAAACCGGTCTACTGGTGTTTTGACTGCGGCAGCTCGCTGGCTGAGTTCGAGATCGAGTACGCCGACAAAAAGAGTCCGATGGTCGACGTCGCCTTCCTCAGCGCCGAACCCGAAAAGCTGGCAGCTGCGTTTGGTCTGGACAAGCTCGACAAGCCAGCCTTCGCCGTCATCTGGACCACCACGCCCTGGACGCTGCCGGCCAACCAGGCGCTGAACCTGAACCCGGCGCTGGTCTATGCGCTGGTGGAAACCCCGCGTGGCCTGCTGGTGCTGGCTCAGGCCCTGGTGGACAAGTGCCTGGCCCGCTACGGCCTGACGGGTACCGTGCTGGCCACGGCGCTGGGCGAAAAGCTCGGCGGACTGAACTTCCACCACCCGCTGGCGCACGTGGACCCGGGTTACGACCGCCTGTCGCCGGTTTACCTGGCCGACTACGCCACGGCCGACGACGGCACCGGCCTGGTT
>JANMHH010000383.1:0-7004 GCA_031375065.1 Rubrivivax sp.
GTGGTTCTAGGGCAGGGCGTCGCGGCTGAAGCGCGCTGCTTCGGTGACCAACGGTCCAGGGCGAAGGGCCACCAGGCGGCGCAGGTCCTGGCCTTGCGCATCCACGCTGAACAGGCCCGGCGCGGTGTACCGGTCTTCGCCACTGCCGGTTTCCAGGTCGGCCACGCTGAAGACCAGCCGCTTGTTGTTGACCCAGTTGAAGCGCACCACGTCGATGTCGCTGAACAGGGCCACGCGGTTGACCTTGCCGGGTGTGTCCAGGTCCACCACGACCAGGGCCACACGCTTGGCGCCCACCGCGGTGGTCAGCGCCAGCAGCTGGCCCGACGGTGACAACTGGGCATCCAGCACGTCGGGGTTGCGGAAGAAATTCTCGATCGGCACCGGGGCCGCCGAGTTGGGTTCAGCCGTTTGCGCCAGACCGGTGAGGCACCAAAGCAGCAACACCAGCAGTGGCAGCGGTTGACTGAAGGGCTTCATGATTGGAATCCGCTGCGGCTGCGTGAGTGGATGGCTTCAGATGATTTCGAAATAACGCTTCAGTTCCCAGTCGGTGACCGCGTCTTGCCACTGGCGGTGTTCCCATTCGCGCGTGGCGGCGAAGTGGTCGACAAAGGTGTCGCCCAGAAAGTCGCGCGCGATGTCGGACCTGTGGAAGTTGCGCGTGGTCTCGATCAGCGAGCGCGGCGCGCGCGGAACGTTTTCGCCGCCCTGGTTGGTGCCGGTGATGGGTGGTGCGGTGAGCTTCAGGCCCTTTTCCACCCCGTGCAGGCCGGCGGCGATGACGGCGGCCATGGCCAGGTACGGATTCACATCGGCGCCGGGGCAGCGGGTCTCCAGCCGCGTGGCTTTCGGTGAACCGGCGATGACACGGAAACTGGCGGTGCGGTTGTCCAAACCCCAAGTCGGTTTGACCGGTGCCCAGAAGCCGTCGACCAGGCGTTTGTAGCTGTTGATGGTGGGCCAGAACATCGGCGCAAAGTCCATCAGGCAGGCCACTTGCCCGGCCAGATAACTCTCGAACAGCTTGCTCATCTTGCGCGGGCTCTTGGCGTCGAAGAACAGGTTGTTCTTGCCGTCACTCAGGCTTTGGTGGATGTGGCCGCTGCAACCCGGCAACTGCTGGCTCCACTTGGCCATGAAGCTGGGCATCACGCCAAAGCGCTTGCCGATCTCGCGCGCCCCGGTCTTGAACAGGATGGCGCGGTCAGCTTGTTCCAGCGCGCTGCTGAACGCGATGGCCACTTCGTAGACACCGGGACCGGTTTCGGTGTGCAGGCCTTCGATGGGCACACCAAACGCGGCCATGTCGTCAAACAGCGCGTTGAAGAAGGGTTGCTGGTCGGCCATCCGCAGCAGCGAATAGCCAAACATGCCGGGGGTGATGGGCTCGGGCCCGACACCCTTCTTGGCGGCCCAGGTTTGCGGGGTTTCGAGAAAATTGAACCACTCGAACTCCATGCCCGTCATGGCTTGCAGGCCCAGCTTTTCGGCGCGCTTCAAAACGCGCTTCAGGGTCTGGCGCGGGCACACCGCATAGGGGCTGCCGTCGGCGTTGACAAACTCGCCCAGGAAGAAAGGCACGCCGTTGTCCCAGGGCACGTGGCGGGCGGTTGAAAGGTCCAGCCGCGCCAGGGCGTCGGGGAAACCGTGTTGCCAGCCGGTGACCTGCGCGTTGTCGTAACAAAGGTCTTGCGAGTCCCAGCCAAAGACCACGTCGCAAAATCCGAAGCCGCCGTCGGGTGCGGGTTGCGCGGCGCCGAAGAACTTGTCCTTGTGCAGGTACTTGCCGCGCAGGATGCCGTCGATGTCACTGCAAGCCACCTTGACCTTGCCCGCGCCGCTGGCGCGAACAGCCGCGACGGCCGGATGTTCCTTGGGTTTGACGGAAGGGGCGGTAGGGGCGCTGTTCTTCTGGCTGGCCATGATGCTGCTCCGTTGGGGAGGCGGTGTCCTTGGTGGACACCGCCGCCCTCAGCGTATCAGCAACCGCAGGGCTGGCCCGCAGGTTCGGCGTGCGGCTTCAAGCCTCTGCCGCTGGGGCGCTGCAGCCGGGCCGCTGTCGTTCGGCCATCACTGCACGGGCATGACGGCTTGGTCACTGCTGCTTGGCACCCTCACCCAGGCGACGCCCCAAGCCAATGGCGTAGGGTGCAGCGCGCGCCGACAACATCGGGTCGGTGCCTGCTTCCACGCCCTTGGGCAGCAGCGTGGGCACATAGGTGATGGTCAGGCATTCGCCCGTGCCATCGGCCGATACGGACTTGATGTTCAAGCGACCCAGCGACACCTTGCGGCGGTCGTCCGGCAGCGGCACCACGGCGCTGTCAAGCTTGTCGCCGGCCTGTGCCAGTTGCAGCATGAAGTTGAAGGCCACGTTGCCAGCGGCCACACGCTGGCGCAGGTCGTCAAACAAGAAGGCCGGGCCCTTGGCCTTGGCTTCATCGTCGCTCAATCCTTGGGTACCGCCCACGGGCTCAAAAACCCACTTGCCCCATTGTTTGTCGCCCTTGGCGTTGACAAAGGCAAAGGCGTGCACGCCCCAGTAATTGACCGCGCCAAAGCTGGCCGGCACGGGTTGGCTGGCGTAGTACTTGCCTTGCAGCAGCACCTCGGGGTTGGCGTCGGCGAAGGCTTTGACCTTGGCCGGGTCGGCGGCCTTGGTGGCGGGGTCGCTCTGCAGCGACTGCAGGCGCCCAAGGAACTGCTCGGGCGTGGCCGCACCAAAGACCGGTGCCGAGATGTTGCCCATCTGCCAGACCTCGCCGCCGGGCAGGTTGAACTGCAACGCCAGGTTGCGCTGGCTGCGCGCGTTGTCGGGCGCCTTGGGGTTGGCACCGCCCACCGAAAAGCGCACCACCACCGGCACCGGCTTGCCGCTGAAGGCCGATGCCGCCGACAGCGCACGCCCTTCAGGGCTGCCCACAAATTCGCCCACCGCGCAGATGCCCTTGGCACCCGAGCGGCGGAAACCCTCGTACTTGCCGAAGGTGGATTCAAACTGGTTGAGGAACTGGCTGGGGTCGACCTGGGCTGCGGCGGGCAGGCTGGCAAACAGTGCGCTGCAGGCCAGCGCGCCAAGGGTCAGGGATGGGCTGGGTTTGACGTTCACGGGGAGCTCCTGGTGTGGATGGGGGGGCTTTTCCGCGGGCCTTGGGTATCCGCGTTGGCCGACCTTAGTCGGGCCGAGTGCCGGCTTCTTACGCAGACTGGTGAAAGTTGGATGCAGACAAACCCGACTTGCAGCGTCACCCGCAGCCCGTCAAAACCGGCTGCGCACTCACCACGCCGCTTGTTCCTGGGCGTGCCGCCAGATCGCACCTGGCGTTGTCATCCATACGCCGCCGGCGTCGCGCGCAGCGGCCACGTGTTCAAGCGCACGCCGCAGGTGGCGCAGCCGGTACGGCTGGCCAACGATGTAAGGGTGCAGCGCAATGCCCATCACCAGCGCCGGGGACTGCGCAACGCGTGTCTGCTCGAGCATTTCGTCGAGCTGGTCGACGATCATCTGCGCGAAGTCTTTAGCGTCCATCTGACGCGCGATGATCATCGGGATGTCGTTGAGTTCCTGCGGATAGGGCACCGACCACAGCGCCTGGCCGCTGCGCGTGCGCATCGGCTCGGGCTGGTCGTCGTGGCACCAGTTCAGCGTGTAGCCGTAGCCGGTCTCGGCCAGCAGGTCGGGCGTGCTGCGGCTCTCGGAAATCCACGGCGACAGCCAGCCCGCCGGCGTCTGCCCGCTTTCGCGCGCCATGCGGTCGCGGCAGGTGGCCAGCAGTTCGCGCTCGGCGTCTTCTGTGAGCACGCCCTGGCGCTCGGCATTGCTGTGACCGTGGCCGACCAGTTCGTCGCCGCGCGCCACGCAGGCCTGCACCAGCTCGGGGCAGTGGTCGTACAGCGCGGTGTTGATCAGCGCCGCCGCCGGCAGACCGAGGCGGTCGAACAGGTCCAGGCAGCGCCAGGCGCCAACCCGGTTGCCATACTCGCGCCAGCTGTAGTTCAACACGTCGGGCGCGCGCGCATCGGGGCTGCCCGGCCCGATGCCGGCGCCCAGCCCTTCGCCAAAGGCGAAGTGCTCGATGTTGAAGCCGAGGTAGACCGCCAGCCCCGCGCCCCCGGGCCAGCGATAGGCGGGCCGGCGCGTGATGGGGCTGTAGCCAAAGCGGCCGTGGTCGGGCAACGAGCCTGGGTATTGCTGCGGCATGGGGCGCGAAAGGGACTGCGAAAGGGACTGCGAAAAGGAACGCTGGCGGGGACGCGGGATCGACCGCCAGGCCGGCGTCAGGGCGTGGCCAGGCCGGCCCGGATCAGCAGCCACTCGGCGCTGTCGTTCCAGACGTCCATCTGCACGATCAGACCGTCCTTGACGACGTAGCGGTCGACGTAGCGGTTGCCCTCGAACGGCGTGCCGTCGGGCCATTCGCCGTACAGCGTGCCCAGGCTGTAGACCACGTCGCCAGGCTCACCCTCGGCGCCGTTGGCCAGGGTGGAGCGCGCCACGGTCTCGGTGCGTTCGATGCGTTTCTTCACCCACCGGTAGCGCGCCTTGTTGAAAGCGGCCGTGTCGGCGGGGTCGTTCATCGGGCGGTTGCCGGTGAACCGGATGCGCAGGCCGGGCGCGGTGTAGCGGCGCGCGGCGTCTGGGTCGGGGATCATCACGAGGCGCAGGAACTCGTCGACGATCTCGCCCGCTGTCTGCAGCGGGTTGGGGGCTGAGGTGCTCATGGCCCAGATGGTACGAGAGCTGGCAGGGCGCGCACAAGAACGCACACAGGAGCGCGCCACCTTCACTTCAGCCGATGACCTCGACATTGGCCGTGCGCGCCACCGTGCGCCACTCGTCGATCTGGCCGCGCACCAGGCGCACGAAGTCGTCGCCCAGTGGCGAGGGGGTGCGCGGCAGCGTTTGCAGATCTTCCAACCGCGCGGCCACGTCCGGCTTGAGCAGCACCTCGGGGATCAGGGCCGTGAGCCGCTGCACGATGGGCGCCGGCAAGCCTTTCGGCGCCGACAGCCCCAGCCACTGCGAGCCCGTCAGCTTGGCAAAGCCCTGCTCGGCAAAAGTTGGAATGTTCGCCATTGCCGTCAGGCGCCGCGGCGTTGAAACGGCCAATGCGCGCAGCGAGCCGGCCTTCAGCGTGGCGACGTTGGTCGTGATCGGATCGAACACGCTTTCGATGTTGCCGCCCAGCAGGTCCTGCATCGCCGGCGCGCTGCCCTGGTAGGGCACATGGTCGTGGTTGGGCGCCTTGCCTTCGATCTTCAACAGTTCGCCGAACAGGTGGTTGGCTGAGCCGATGCCCGACGTGCCGTAGCGCACCGGGCGGGTGCGCGCTGCGGCAACGTACTGCTCCAGCGTCTTGAAGGGCGAGTCGGCCCTGACGATCAGCACCATCGGCGCCTCGCACAGCATGCCCATGTGCGTGAAGTCGGCCACCGGGTCGAAAGGCAAGGTGCGCCGGGTCGCTGCGGCGTAGATGTGCACGGCGGCGTGGCTGACCAGCAGCGTGTAGCCGTCGGCCGCCTGCTTGGAGACCATGTCGGTGCCGATCAGCCCGCCAGCGCCCGGGCGGTTTTCGACCACCACGCTCTGGCCCAGGGCCTGGCTGAGGTGCGGCGCGATCAGGCGGGAGACCACGTCCACCAGGCCGCCGGGCGGAAACTGGGCGACGAGCCTGATCGGCCCCCGGCTGGGCCAGCCGCTGCCCTGGGCGCTGACGATGCTGGGCGCGGCGACAAACGACGCCGCGGCGGCGGCAAGAAGGTGGCGACGCTGCATGAAGGACTCCTGTGGGCGTGGGCCGTCTTTTGAGCGACGGGGATGGATGGATGGGATGGGGCGGGACGCGGGTTCAGCTCTGAAATACGCAAGGCCTGTGCCACGGCTCGGCATCACTCAAGGCACCATCCAGGTGCCAATCGCCAAAGAGCAGCCCCAAGAGCAGCCCCAAAAAAGGGCGCGCGGATGGCGGATCGTGGCTATTGCGGGCTGATCGCCAGCCCGCCATCGACCACGATGACCTGGCCGGTGATGTAGCGCGCCGACGTCGAGGCCAGAAACAAGATCACATCGGCGATGTCCTCGGGCTCCCCGATCCGCCCCAGCGGCACCCGTGCGCCGGCCTGCTCCGCACCGGCTGCGCCCAGCGAGTGCTCTTCGGACAACAGCTGCGCCGTCCGCACATACCCTGGCGAGACCGCGTTCACGCGCACGCCGTCTTCTGCAACCTCGGCGGCCAGGCCACGCATCAGTCCGATGACGCCCGACTTGGCGGCCGAGTAGTGCACGTGTTCGCGCCAGCCCCAGGCCAGGCCCATCAGCGAGGTCAGGCACACGATGGCCCCAGACCGGCGTTGCCGCATGGCCGGAAGCGCCGCACGGGCCACGCGGAACATGCCTTTGAGGTCGATGTCGACCGTGTGGTCCCAGCGCGCGTCGTCCAGCGCCTCCAGCGGCACCTTGCGCGCGATGCCCGCGTTGAGGACCAGCACGTCGATGGCCCCGCGTTCGGCGTTCACCGCAGCGATCACCTCGTCGACACGCTCGGTCGACCGCACATCCATGGCCATGAACGTGGCCGTGCCGCCGGCTGAGCGGATGGCCGACACCAGATCGCTGCCCTCGGCTTGCAGGATGTCGGTGACCACCACGTGGTAGCCCGCCCGCGCAAACGCCAGGGCCGCCGCGCGCCCGATGCCAATGCCGCCGCCGGTGACGAGCATGGTTCTGCTGTCGATCATGGTGTCAGGTCTCCGGTTGCCATGCGTCCAGCGCACGGGCCGGATGCTACTGGCGAGCCCGCCCCTTCATGAGATGGGTGGCGCCCCTGCCAGGCCGCTGGCAATGAAGGCCAACTCTTGCGGCGTACTCGCACGCCGGCGTACGGCAAGCGATGCGCGACAAGCGATGCGCGCCAGGGCGCGCGTCAGCGGTAGCTCTGGTAAACCGCTGCGCTGCCGTCTCGCTTGACCAGCACCACGTCGTACGGGTCTTTTTTGCCGCC
>JANMHH010000420.1:0-1849 GCA_031375065.1 Rubrivivax sp.
CGCCGTCAGCACGTCGGCGTCCAGCGCTTCGATGACCGGGTTGCGGGCGGTTTTCTGGTTGCAGCCGCCCACCAGGGCGTTGAGCGACATCGGGTAGGTGTCGGGCACCGTGTGCTGCTTTTCGACCAGCACGCCCAGCACGCGGGCCTCGAGCGGTGACAGCAACCTCATGCCGCTGGCACCTGGGGCGGGGTCGGCCCGACAAGAACCGTCATCTTCAGCGCCACTTCAAACAGCGTCCCGCCCACCGTCAAACGCCGTATCCGTCGTCGGCCGAGATCACGGCACCGTTGACGAAGTGGCTCTCGTTGGCACACAGCATCACCAGCAAGGCGTCCAGGTCCTGTGGCTTGCCGACCCGTTTGCGCGGCAGCATCTGCACCAGCCTGCGGCCCGAGTCGGTCTGCCAGTGCTGGTGGTTGATTTCGGTGTCGATGTAGCCGGGGCACAGCGCGTTGACGTTGATGCCAAAACGGCCCCACTCCAGCGCCATGGCCTTGGTCATCTGCACCACGGCGGCCTTGCTCATGCAGTAAACACCCAGCTGCGGCACCACCCGCAAGCCGGCCACCGAAGCCACGTTGACGATGCGCCCGCCGGTGTAGGTGCCAGGGGCTTCGCCCTTGCTGCGCGCGATCATGCGCTTGGCCACTTCCTGGGCCATGAAAAAAGCACCGCGGGTGTTGGTGCCCATCACGTAGTCGTAGTCTTCGGGGTGCACGTCGGTCAGCTTCTGGGTGCTGCTGACGCCCGAGTTGTTGACCAGGATGTCGATGCCCCCCATCTCGGTCTCGGCGTGGGCCACCGCCGCCTGGATGCTGGCCGGGCTGGTCACGTCCAGCGCCACCACGTGGGCCACGCCACCCTCGCTTTCGATCTCGGCGCGCAGTGATTTCAAACGGTCCAAACGGCGCGCCGCCAGCACCACGCCTGCACCGGCTGCTGCCAGGGTCTTGGCAAACTGGGCGCCCAGGCCGCTGGATGCGCCAGTGACAAAGGCCACGCGGCCCGACAGATCGATCGTGTAAGCCATGGTTGAAAAGCCCAGTGAACGGTTCATTGCAAGAGTGCAGGAAACGATAGCACGCAGGTTTGGCGCCCGAAGCCAGGTGATGGGGCATCATCCCGGCCCAACATGCTGCAACTGTTGTCCCTGAAGAAGTGTTACGCCGACCTGCCGGTTTTCAACGATGTCAGCCTGACCCTGGCCCGTGGCGAATTTGTCGCCTTGCTGGGCGAGTCGGGTGTGGGCAAGTCGACGCTGCTGAACTGCATCGCGGGCTTGGACGAAGCCGACAGCGGACAGGTGTTGATCCAGGGCCAAGACCTCCAGGGGCTGGACGACAGCGCGCGCGCCCGCCTGCGCCGTGAACAGCTGGGCTTTGTGTTCCAGGCCTTTCACGTTCTGCCGCACCTCACGGTGGCTGAAAACGTGAGCCTGCCACTGCGATTGCAAAATCGTTTGAACCCCGAGCGCGTGGCCCAAGTGCTGGCGGATGTAGGCCTGGGCGAACTGGGCCAACGTTTGCCGGCGCAGCTGTCGGGCGGACAGCTGCAACGGGTGGCGATTGCCCGCGCCGTGGTGCACGCGCCTGGCTTGATCCTGGCCGACGAGCCCACCGGCAACCTCGACCCCGTCACCGCCGACAAGGTCTTGCGGGTGCTGCGCGATCAGGTGCGCGAGGCCGGCTCGGCCTGCCTTTTGGTCACCCACTCGGTGGCGGCCGCCGCAGCGGCCGACCGCGTGCTGCGCCTGACGCCCCGGGGCATCGAAGCGGCGGGTTCATGAACCCGTCACTGCTGCTGATGCTGGCGCTGCGCGAGTGGCGTCACCACCCCTGGCGCCATG
>JANMHH010000456.1:0-2602 GCA_031375065.1 Rubrivivax sp.
CAACTTCACTGCCGGGCAGATCTACAAGACGGTGCTCGAAAAAGAGCGCCGTGGTGATTACCTGGGCAAGACGGTGCAGGTCATCCCGCATGTGACCGGTGAAATCCAGGAGTTCATCAAGCGCGGCGCGGTCGATGTCGACGTGGCCATCGTCGAGATTGGTGGCACCGTGGGCGACATCGAGAGCCTGCCGTTCCTGGAAGCCGTGCGCCAGATGAGCCTGAAATTGGGGCCCACCAACAGCGCCTTTGTGCACCTGACCTACGTGCCCTGGATTGCCGCCGCCGGCGAGCTCAAGACCAAGCCCACCCAGCACACGGTGCAAAAGATGCGCGAGATCGGCATCCAGCCCGACGTGCTGCTGTGCCGCGCCGACCGGCCCATTCCCGACGACGAACGCGAAAAGATCAGTCTGTTCACCAACGTGCAACCGCATGGCGTGATCAGCATGTGGGACGTCGACACCATCTACAAGGTGCCGCGCATGCTGCACGAGCAGGGTCTGGACGAGCTCATCTGCATGAAGCTGCAATTGCTGACCAAGGCCACCGACCTGCGGCGTTGGGACGCGCTGGTACACGAAGTTGAACACCCCGCCAGCAGCGTGAAGATCGGCATGTGCGGCAAGTACACCGACCTGTCCGACAGCTACAAGTCGCTCAACGAAGCGCTGCGCCACGCCGGCATCCACAACCACGCCAAGGTGGAGCTGGAGTACATCGACGCCGAGTCGTTGACACCCGAATCGGCGGCGCAACTGGCGCGCTTCGACGCGATCTTGGTGCCGGGCGGTTTTGGCAAACGCGGCATCGAAGGCAAGATCGTCGCCGCGCAATACGCCCGCGAGCACCGCGTGCCCTACCTGGGCATCTGCTTAGGGATGCAGGTGGCCACCATCGAGTACGCACGCCATGTGGCCGGCCTGGGCGGTGCCAACAGCACCGAATTCGAGCCCGCCAGCCCGCACCCGGTGATTGCGCTCATCGAAGAGTGGAAAGACCGCGACGGCAGCATTCAAAAGCGCAGCGCCAGCTCCGACCTGGGAGGCACCATGCGCTTGGGCGCGCAGAGCTCCGATGTCAAGCTGGGCACGCTGGCCCACCAGATCTACGGGCCCGTGGTGACCGAACGCCACCGCCATCGTTATGAAGCCAACGTCAACTACCTGGATCAGCTGCAAGCGGCCGGTCTGGTGATCAGCGCGCTGACGCAAACCGAAAAGCTCACTGAAATCGTGGAGCTCCCGCAAGACCAGCACCCCTGGTTCATGGGCGTGCAGTTCCACCCCGAGTTCAAGAGCACACCGTGGGGTGGCCACCCGCTGTTCACCAGCTACGTCAAGGCGGCGCTGGAGCAGCGGGCCAGGCGTGCCAACGCACCCGTGAAGGAAGCGGCATGAGCATGAAGCTGTGCGGCTTTGAGGTCGGCATCGACCAGCCGTTCTTTCTGATCAGCGGCCCCTGTGTCGTTGAAAGTGAACAGCTGCAGATGGACGTGGCCGGGCATCTGAAAGAGATCACCACCGCGCTGGGCATCCCCTTCATTTTCAAGAGCAGC
The DNA here is from genome assembly GCA_031375065.1 of Rubrivivax sp. GTDB lineage: Bacteria > Pseudomonadota > Gammaproteobacteria > Burkholderiales > Burkholderiaceae_C > Rubrivivax. Next base: position 1,558 of record JANMHH010000456.1, read on the forward strand.
TATGACAAGGCCAACCGCAGCAGTGGCACCACGTTTCGCGGCCCCGGCATGGTGCGTGGGCTCGAAATCCTGGCCAAGGTCAAGCGCGACTTGAACGTGCCCATCCTGACCGACGTTCACAACGAATCCGAAGTGGCCCAAGTCGCTGCCGTGGTGGACGTGCTGCAAACGCCCGCTTTCCTGTGTCGCCAGACCGACTTCATCCGCGCCGTGGCGCAAAGCGGCAAGCCGGTCAACATCAAGAAGGGGCAGTTTCTGTCGCCCCACGACATGAAGAACGTGATCGACAAAGCCCGCGCCGCCGCGCGCGAGGCCGGTTTGAGCGAAGACCGGTTCATGGCCTGCGAGCGCGGCGCCAGCTTTGGCTACAACAACCTGGTGTCCGACATGCGCTCGCTCGCCATCATGCGCGAGACCGGTGCGCCGGTGGTGTTTGACGCCACCCACAGCGTGCAGTTGCCCGGCGGTCAAGGCTCCAGCAGTGGCGGTCAGCGCGAATTTGTTCCCGTGCTGTCGCGCGCCGCCGTGGGCGTAGGTGTGGCTGGGCTTTTCATGGAAACCCACCCCGACCCCGCCAACGCCATGAGCGACGGCCCCAATGCCGTACCCCTGAAGCACATGAAGGCGCTGCTGGAGCAACTGCTGGCGCTGGACCGTGTGATCAAATCCCAGCCGCTGCTTGAGAATGACTTTTCCTGTTGACTCTGGAGCCACCGTGCCCTGCGCCTACATCCTGGTTGACAGCCAGATCAGTGACCTCGAGCGTTTCAAGGCCTACATGGCGGCGGCACCTGCCGCCGTGGCCGCGCACGGTGGGGAGTACCTGGCCCGCGGTGGCCGGCTGAGCACGCTGGAAGGTGACTGGCAGCCCACCCGCATCACACTGCTGCGTTTCCCCAGCTTCGAGGCGGCGCAGGCATTTTACGAAACCGAGGAATACCGCGCAGCCCGCGCGCTGCGCATCGGCACCACCGACCGCTTCAACATGGTCCTGACCGAAGGCGTGCCCGGCCCGGTCTGACCCTCAATCCAAAGCCTCCACAAG
>JANMHH010000460.1:0-5949 GCA_031375065.1 Rubrivivax sp.
CAGCAGCGGGCAGATGCTTTACCCCGCACCCGGGGTGGCGGGCCTTTTGGTGGCCATCATGGCCCATGCGGCCATCAACCAGGGTGTTCAGTCCGCGGCCAGAAAACGCGAGCAGGAAGAGGCCGATCGGGTGCTGGAGCCTTACCTGCCGGCACTTCGAAGCTGGCCGGCAGCGGCCCTGTGGGAAGCAGCCGTGGCGGCCGCCCAACCAGCGCACAGCCTCAAAGCGTGGGATGCCGCACAGCCGGCCGGCGATCAGGCGGCGGTCGAAGTCGCCCCCGTCTTCACGCTCTCCCAGGACGAAGGCGTGCTGATTGCCGACGTGGCCATCAAGCGCACGTCAGCGACGGGCGCGCCGCCCACGGAGTCGGTGGTGCGGGTGGTCTCGTCACCGCACAGTGCCGCCGACGCACGCGCGTTCTGGTCGGCCGACGAAGGTCGGCCACTCAAAGCCACCGCCGCTCAGATGCTGGCCCACGCGCTGGTGCTGAACGAGCAATGGGCCCCCACCGCAGGGGCTGATGTGCCGACCCGCACCCACCGCTATGTTCAAGGCCAAGTCGAACGCAGTGAACGGGCGCAGTTGTTGGCCGGCGACTGCGCCAGGGCGGTTCTGCGAACCCTGCGCGGCTGGCTGCTGTCGGTGCCCTTGAGCCCCAAAGAGGGCGAGGCCTGCGCCGCCAAAACTTCCTTCTGAAGGCGACCGAGCCCGCGTCAAACGTTCAACTGGCGCGGTATCGCTTCGGCCAAGAAGTCATACACCCGCCGCACCAGCGCGCTGCCGCGGATCTCGCGGTGCACCGCCAGCCAGCACGGCAGCGGCGGGATGGCCAGCATGGGCAACAGCGCCTGCACGCCCGGCCAATGCGGCAGGTTGTAGGCCGCCACAAAACCCACGCCGGCGCCCGCCGCCACCAGACGGCCGTAGGCCAGCTGGTTGTCGGTGCGCAGCACGAAGTTCTGACGCGGCAGCACAAAGCCCATGCTGGCAAAACCACGCTCGATGGTGTCGTCACGGTCGTAGCCGATCAGGCGGTGCTTCAGCAGGTCGGCCGGCACACGCGGCGTGCCTTCGCGCTGCAGGTAGCTGCTGTGCGCGCAGGCGCGGATCGGAACATCGGCCAGCTTGCGCGCCACCAGTGAACTCTGCACCGGGCGCAGCATGCGCACCGCGATGTCGGCCTCGCGGCGCAGCAGGTTGTTGATCTGGTTGGAGCCCACCAGTTCGATCTGGATGCCCGGTTCGGCCCGTTGCAGCTGCACCAGCACCGGCGGCAAAAGGTAGCTGGCCGCCACTTCGCTGGTGGTGATGCGAACCGTGCCGGTGGTGGTTTCGCGCTGGCGGGTGAGTCTGCGGGCCAAGGTGTCGGCGCCCACCTCCATTTGACGCGCGGCGTCCAGGATGGCCAATGCGGCAGCCGTTGGCACCACGCCGCGGCCCGTGCGCTCGAACAAGGGCGCCCCCAACTGCGCTTCCAGCTCGGCCACATGGCGGCTCAGGGTGGGCTGTTGCGCGCCCAGTTTGCGCGCTGCGCCCATCAGGCTGCCGGCGTCCAGAACGGCCAGGAAGCTGCGCACCAAGGTCCAGTCGAACGCGGTCTGCGACTTCGGCTTTGGTGAAGGTGTCGGTGTCGGTGTCGGTGTCGGTGTCGGTGTCGGTTTTGGGGTCGATCTGGCCATGCATAAATGTATATCTCGGTTACTGATCCAGGCAATTGTCAGATGGCGCGCTGCCCTGGACACTGACCCCATTGCAACCACCAACAAGCGTCCAAGCCATGAAGACCGTTCTCATCCTCGGCGCCAACGGTCGCTTCGGCCAAGCCGCCACGCAGGCTTTTGCAGCAGCCGGCTGGCGCGTGCTGGCGCAGATGCGCAGGACACCTGTTTCAGCGCTGCCACCGGGCGCCACAGCCTTGCCGGTGGATTTGAACGACGGCGCAACCCTGGCCGCACAGGCCGCTGGCGCCAGCGTGGTGCTGCACGCCGTCAACCCCGTCTACACACGCTGGGCAGCCGAGGCCTTGCCCGCGCTGCACCAGGGCCTGAACGTGGCCCAACAGTTGGGCGCGCGGTTCATGCTGCCCGGCAACGTCTACAACTTTGGCCAACAGATGCCGGCGCTGCTGAAACACACCACGGAGCCGCGTCCCAGCAACAACTTGGGCCGCATCCGTGTGGCCATGGAAGAGGCCCTGCAGGCGCGGGCCTTGCAAGGGCTGGACAGCGTGGTCATCCGCGCCGGTGACTTCTTTGGCTCCGGCACGGGTTCGTGGCTGGACCTGGTGATCGCCAAGGACATCGCCCGCGGCAAGCTGGTCTATCCGGGTCCATTGGACGTCATCCACGCCTGGGCTTTTCTGCCCGACCTGGCCCGCGCATTTGTGGCCGTGGCGGAGACGCCAGCCCAGCGCGGCTTTCAGACGATGCACTTCGCCGGCCACGCACTCACCGGCCGCGAGCTCCTGGCCGCGCTGCAAGACGCCGCCCAAGCCCAGGGCTTGCGCCCGGCGGCTGGGTTCAAGACCGGCGGCATGCCCTGGGGCGTGATTCGCGCGGTGGGCCTGGTCTACCCGCTGTGGCGCGAACTGGCGCGCATGAGCTATCTGTGGCGGGTGCCGCATGCGCTGGACGGCACGGCACTGGCAAGTGCTGTTGCACACCTCTCCAGCACGCCCATCACACAAGCCCTGCGTAACGCGTTGGCCGATTTGGGCCACGGCGCGAAGCCCACACCCCTTTTGTCGACCACCGAAACCCTGAACCGGAGCTTCACATGAACACCCAGACTGCTCGACCGAATCTGCCGTCCGCAAGCGCCTTGCGCAGCGCCGCAGTTGGCGCCACCGCCGCCACGGCATCCACCGCCACGACGGCTGGACCGCTGCAGCGCAACCGCACACTGGGCACCCTGCTGATCGTCGACGCCTTGCTGTCGTTTGCACCGGTGGCCATCATGGCCCCGGCCATCGGTTGGCCGGCGTCGTTGGGCAACCCGGCGGCTCAACAGCTGAGTGCCATCGCCGCCGCGCCGGGTGCCGTGATGGCGGGATATGGCCTGTACCTGCTGTACTCCATCCTGGTGGCACCCGTGATGATCGGCCTGGCGTCGCGGCTGGCCGGCGGGCTGTCGTCGCCGGCAGGTGCCACGGTGGCGGCCTTCGCGGCGCTGTCGGCGCTGGCCCGTTCAATCGGCATCTTGCGCTGGTTGACCGTGATGCCTGTGCTGGCTGCCAGCCACGCCACGGCCGACCCGGCCACCCGGGCACAGGTTGAGTTGCTGTTCACGGCCCTCACCACTTACGGCGGCGGCGTGGGCGAGGTGCTGGGCGTCAGCCTGTTCATGGCGCTTTCCTTGGGCACCCTGTGCGTGGCCGCGCTGCGCCAGGGCGGTTTGCCCAGCTGGCTGACCGGCTTGGGTTTGCTCAGCGCTGCGCTGCTGGCTGGCTTGTCCTTGCCCGTCTTCGGCGTGGCGGTGCGCGTGCCGGTGGCCGCCGCTGTCACGCTGCTGTCGGTGTGGATGCTGGCCGCTGGCATCGTGGTGTTCAGGCGCGCGCCCTGATCGCCCAAGCCGCAGCGCACAACCCTCAACAGCCAAGCCTGAACGCCAAGCTCCAAGCCTTCCGCGTGAGCCCGATGCGCTATCGTGCCGCTCACCTTGTGAAACCGCCGCCCATCGCCCTTGGCCCTGCTTGAAGTTCACGACCTTCGGGTCACCCTGCAAACGTCGCGTGGCGCGTTGGAAGCCTTGCGCGGCGTTTCCTTTGAGCTGGACCACGGGCAGACACTGGGCTTGATTGGCGAGTCGGGATGCGGCAAGAGCATCACCGCGCTGGCCTTGATGGGCCTGCTGCCCGACGGCGCCCAGGTCAGCGGCAGCATTCGACTGGGCGGGCAGGAACTGACCCAGCTCAGCGAAGCCCGCCTGTGCCAGCTGCGCGGTCACCGCATGGGCATGGTGTTTCAAGAACCGATGACGGCGCTGAACCCCTTGCACACAGTGGGCCACCAGATCGCCGAGCCCTTGCGCCTGCACAAAGGTCTCTCGCGCAGCGCCGCACGCGCCGAGGCACTGCGCCTGCTGCAGCGCGTGCAATTGCCGCAGGCGGCGCAGCGGCTTGACGCCTACCCGCACCAGCTCTCCGGCGGCCAGCGCCAACGCGTGGTGATCGCCATCGCGCTGGCCTGTGGCCCCGACCTGCTGATCGCCGACGAGCCCACCACCGCGCTGGACGTCACCATCCAGCGTGAGGTGCTCGACTTGATTCAGGAACTGGTGCGCGAAGAAGGCGACCGTGGCATGGCCCTGCTGCTGATCAGCCACGACCTGGGGGTGATGGCCCACACCGTGCAGCGCATGCTGGTGATGTACGGCGGCACGGTGGTGGAGAGTGGCCCCACCGCCGCGGTGTTCGAGCGCCTGGCACACCCCTATTCACGCGGCCTCTTTGCGGCCCGCCCGCGCCTGGGCCTGGCGCGCGGCACCCGGCTGGCCACCATCCCGGGGCGGGTGCCCTCGCTGGCCGACATGCCCGCGGGCTGCCCCTTTGCGCAGCGCTGCGAGCGGGTCCAGGACGACTGCCGCCAGGGCTTGCCGCCGCCCGTACCGGTGGGGCCACAGCACGAGGCGCGCTGCTTGCACATCGGCCCCGCCACAGCCACCGTCGCGCTGACATGAAGGTGACAGGCGACGGTGCCGGGCCGCAGCCGGCCGAACAGCAAGGCACGCAGCCAGCGGGTTCAACCCTGAACGCGCCTTTGCTCCAGGTGGAACAGCTCACCAAGCGCTACACGCTGCCGCGCCACAGCCTGCTGTCGGCGGCGCCTCAAGTGCAGGCTTTGGCCGGCGTGAGCTTCACGCTGCAAGCCGGCCAAAGCCTGGGCGTGGTGGGCGAATCGGGCTCGGGCAAGAGCACGCTGGCCCGCCTGGTGATGGCGCTGGAAGCGCCCAGCAGTGGCCGTGTGCGGCTCGACGGCGTGGACCTGCACCAGCTGGACGCAGCGGCCCTGCGCCAGGCCCGCAGCAAGCTGCAGATGGTGTTTCAGGACCCCTTTGGCAGCCTGGACCCGCGCCGCACCGTGCTTCAAACCGTGGCCGAACCGCTGGCGGTCTTGCACGGCGCGTCCAAGGCAGAGCAATGCGAACGCGCCGCCGAGACCCTGGCTGCGGTGGGCCTGGGCCCGGGCGACCTGGGCAAGTACCCGCATGAATTCAGCGGCGGCCAGCGCCAACGCATCGCCATCGCGCGGGCCCTGATCACGCGGCCGCAGCTGATCGTGGCCGACGAGCCCGTCAGCGCGCTCGACGTCAGCGTGCAGGCTCAGGTGCTCAACCTGCTGCAAGACCTGCAGGACCAGTTTGGCGTGACCTATCTCTTCATCAGCCACGACCTGGCGGTGGTCGACCTGGTGTGCGACGAAGTGATCGTGCTGCACCAGGGTGTCATCGTCGAGCAGGGCAGCCCGGACCAGCTCTTCACCGACCCGCAGCATCCGTATACCCGCCGCCTGTTGGCCGCCGTGCCGGGCATGAAACCACGCGCGGCAACGTGAGCCCAGCATGAGCCAAGCCCGAACCGGGCCCGCCATGGCTTGGCGCAGAATGCAGCCTCTGCCCCGTCCACCTATTGCTGGAGCCCGTTCATGACGCTGTCCCGTCGCCAGATCAACACCCTGCTTGCCGGCGCGCCCTTGGCCGCGGCCTTGCCCTTGGCCCAAGCCCAGTCCAAGAAGGACAGTGTGGTGCTGGGCATGGTCCTCGAGCCCACCAGCCTGGACCCCACCACCGCGGCTGCAGCAGCCATCGGTGAGATCGTTCACTACAACGTGCTCGAAGGCCTGACCAAGATCAGCATGGACGGCGCCGTGACGCCGCTGCTGGCCGACAACTGGTACCACACGCCCGACGGCAAGACCTACACCTTCACGCTGCGCAAGGGCGTGAAGTTC
>JANMHH010000463.1:0-12180 GCA_031375065.1 Rubrivivax sp.
CAACACGAGCCCGCGCAGCCCAGGGCCGCCAGCATTGAGCGCTGACAGCCGTTTGCGTTCATTCGCATCAGTCCGGGTTGGTACGCCGTGTCGGCTTGCGGCGCTTTGCGGTCGTTCAATGGCGTGCCTGCGTTTGCGCGGCAAAGGGCTGTCCGGGTGTGCCGGGGCGCGCCACTGCGGCGGTCGCCGCTGCGCGTCGACTCCCCTGCGATGCTCGTTCACCCGGGCTGGTCGGGCAACTCGTTGCACTCACTTCGTTCGCGCCACTCAAACACTCCCTCCCAAATCAGTTGACAAAGCGCGCTGCGCGCGCAGCCCGGGCGCCCTGCGCTTCTCGGCGCCGCACAGGCGCGCCCCGGCACACCCGGACAGCCCTTTGCTCCACCCATGGTGGCGGGGGTTTTTCGAACACCACTGCGGGTGCCTCGCGGCAGGCGGTGCCCGGTGGGGGGTGATTCTGGGTCGGCGAGGAGCGCAGCGTGATGGGCGGCGCGCCGCAGGCGCGCATCAAAAACTGACTTGCCGCAGCCTGTTTGAACGTAACGAACGCAGTGAGTGCAGTGAGTTCTGCGGCACGCCCAGCGCGCGAGCACCACAGGGCAGTCGGCGAAGCCGACCTACACAGCATGAGCCCCCACAGGGTACCGCCTGCCGCGACGCGCCAATGTCCGTTCCGCGAACGACCGCCATGCGCCGCAAGCTGCCTCATCCCAACCCAACCGTCCCTGGCCGTGCCGAGCTGGGCTCGCTACAGCTGCTTGTGAAAGTAGGTCGTGGCGCACAGTGCGCCGTCGGGCATCAAGGCGTAGTTGGGCACGCTGCCCACCACCTGCCAACCCTGGCGCGCATACAGCCGCTCGGCGTCGCCGCCGGTCACGGTGTCCAGCACCAGCACGCTTCTGCGTTCAGTGCGCGCCGCGTCTTCCACAGCGGCCATCAATTGCGCCGCCACACCTTGGCGACGCGCCCGGCGGTGCACCAACATCTTGGCGACATCGGCCCTGTGCGCTTGGTTGTCGGGCATGTCCAGCACCAATTGCACGGTGCCCACCACAGCGCCATCACGGTCGCGCGCCAACAGCAGCAACCGTTCACCCCGCGCCACCGATTCGGCCACACCGCGCCAGAAGGCCTGCGCCTTGTGCAAAGGCAAGGGCCACAGGAAGCTGACCGACGCGCCGCCCTGCACGCAGTCCATCAGCACGTGGGCCAATTGGTCCACCGCCGCCCGGGCTTGCTCGGGGGTGGCGCGGTGGATGGTGACGGAAGACGGGTTGCTCATGGCCAAACCTGGACGAACGCTGAACAAATCGGCTGACGGTCTGCGCCAGTGAGCTGCGCCATATGGCAGCGCTACTGTGCACGGGCCCCGTGGCCCATGGAAAGATGCTGCCGACGGCGCAGCCGCGCACCATCAGGGCAAGGTCAGCATTTTGACCCCGCCCACCGCCACCACGCGGCTGCCCGACGTGGCCAGGCCGTTCAGCACCGCCTGGCCGGTGGTGGTGCCTTGGTAGTCCTTGGTCCAGGTGGCACCACCGTCGGTAGACGAGACCACGATGTGCTGGGTCTGACCGTTGTCGCCCGCGGCAAACAGCGTGCCGCCCGCCGCCAACACCGTTTGCAGCTTGAAGCCGGCTGGCGCTTCGGTGGTGCTCAGCGCACGGCGGGTCCAGCTCACGCCGTCGGGTGAGGTCATCACCACCGCGCTGTCACCAAAGTTGTAGCTGCTGGCCCCGACGGCCACAAACTGCGTGCCGGTCCAGGTGACGTCCAGCGGGCCGAAGTTGCTGACGCCGCTGGCCACGACCCAGCCGCTGCCGCTGTTGACCAAGATGGTGCCCGTGCCGCTGCGGGTGGACACCGCCACCCGGGTGCTTGCATTGGCAGCCACGGCGTAGAAAGAGTCGCCGAAGGCACCGGATTCGCTGACCCAGGTTACGCCGTTGTCGCTGGAAGAAACGATGGCCCCGTTGGCACCCACCGCGGTGAGTTTGCCGGCACCGACGGCCACGTCACGCAGCATGGTTTCGGGCTGGTTGGCGTCGGGTGTCCAGTTGCGCCGGGTCCAGGTCACGCCGTCGGGCGAGGTGGCGATCAGCGGTGGCTGCGCCACTCCAAAGTTTTTGTCGCCCACCATCACAAACTGCGCGCCGTCCCAGACCACCGCGTTGCCTTGGTAGAAGGCGGTGTCGGACGCGGTCCGCGACGACCACACCAGGCCGTCGGTGGACGTGAGGATGACGCGGTTGAAGCCCACCGCGACAAACTTGCCGCTGCCGTAGCCCAGGCCGTTGAGGATGAAGCTGTTGGGCGACGCACGCGATGCCCACACCGCAGCGCCACCACCACCACCACCGCCCGAGCTGGGCGGCGTGAAGGTGAAGCTCTGCGTGCTGGTGACGTTGGCGTTGCGCACGCTGTTGACCAGCGTCAAGGTGCCGCTGGCCGCGTTGCTGGGCACCACAAAGCTGACCGACGTAGTCGACGCCGCGGTCACCGAAGCCACCACGCCATTGCTGAACTGCACCTGCAGGTGGAAGGGGTCGGGGTCGAAGCCAGTGCCGGTGAGGGTCACCGTGGCGCCCGTGGCCGCTGTGGAAGGGCTGATGGCGGTGATGGCCAAGGGCACCGGTGTGATGCCCAGCGCGCCCTGCAAACCCGCATTGGCAAAGCCCGACATGCCCGCCAGCCCGGTGGTCAATTGGCTGGCCCACCCGCCGGCGCTGTAGGTGAAGTTGCCGCTGGTGGTGCCGCTCAGGGTGCCGTCGGCCAGGTCGGCCGCCAGCGCTTCGGTCACCGCCAGCGCCGGGCTGGCCAAGCCGGCGCCCAGCTTGGCCAGGCCGGCCAGATAGAAGGCATAGCGGTCGGCCGCACTGGTGCCCAGGCTGCCGGCCGTGGTGCTGGCGTTCCAGGGCGTGGGGGCTTGCAGGATGTCCAGCGTAACGCCGCTGCCCAGCACCTGCGTCACCACGTTGGTGTTGGCGCTGCTGGCCTGGGCGCTGGTCACAGCGGCCAGGCTGCCCGCCGTGGCCAGGGCTTGGCGGGTGGCCATCTCGGTCAACGGCGTGACGCCCACCGTGGTGGCGCCACTCAAGGTGGGCAGCAAGGCACGCACGCCGCTGCCGCTGGGGAAGGGCAGCATGCTGGCCAGCGCCTCGTCGTAATAGGTGCTGGTGCCGTCACTGCGGCCACTGACCCGCACCAGCACCGGCCCGGTGCAGGTGCCGGTGGCCGACACCGTGACCAAGCCGGTGCTGCCGGTGCTGCCCGTGCCCAGGCTGGCGCCGCTGGCGGCGCAGGTGATGGCCACGTCGGCGTTGAGCACGCTGCCCAGCGAAGGCGCCACGCCCAAGGCGGTGACCACGGGCGCGGGCACCACAGGTGCTACGGGCGCAGGCGCGGGGTCGTCACCGCCGCCACTGCAGGCCGTCAGAACCAGCAGGCTCAGACAGGCCAAGGCATGGCGCGCAGGCAGCCCTGCCCATGGACCTGAAGAGAGCGGCATTGAACTCAGCGCTGGCTTGGCAGCCACGCGGCATGGGGTGATCTTCATGGCAGTCTCGCGGGGTTGAGCAAGCCAGGACATCTGGCCCATCACCCGCTTACGCATCAAGATCGCTGCAAACGGCTCACGACCCGGGGGCTCGGCGGCTTGGGTCGAAGCGGCACATCACGGCGACCGGCAAAATGGGGCGGTGCACGCCGCATCCTCGGCCGTGCCACCCAACGCCGCAGGGGCCCACGTGAAGCAACTTGAAACCGACTACCTGGTGATCGGCAGCGGCGCCGCCGGCCTGGCTTTTGTCGACACCCTGATCGCCGAAACCGATGACCACATCACGCTGGTCGACCGCCACGGCAAACCCGGCGGCCACTGGAACGACGCCTATTCCTTCGTCACGCTGCACCAGCCCTCGGCCTTTTACGGCGTGAATTCGCTGGAGCTGGGCAGCGGCCGCAAAGACACCCGCGGCAGCAACCGCGGCCTGCTGGAACTGGCCTCCGGCCCGGAGATCTGCGGCTACTACGACCGCCTGATGAACCAGCACCTGCTGCCCAGCGGCCGGGTCGACTACCACCCGATGTGCAACTACCAAGGCGACGGGCAGTTTGAATCCCTGCTGTCCGGCCAGTGCAACCAAGTCACCGTGCGCAAGAAGGTGGTGGACGCCACCTACTACAGCCCACCCGTGCCGTCCACCCACACGCCCAAGTTCAGCGTGGCCGCTGGCGTGCGGCTGGTGCCACCCAACGCGCTGCCGCAGCTGGGTTTGGCCACCGCTGCAACACCCAGTCCTGCGCGCTATGTGGTGCTGGGCGCCGGCAAGACAGCCATGGACGCCTGTGTGTGGCTGCTGAATTCGGGCGCCAGCGCCGACAGCATCCACTGGGTGGTGCCGCGCGACTCGTGGTTGGTCAACCGGGTGACCACACAGCCCGCACCCGAGTTCTTCTTCGACAGCATCGGCAACCAGGCCCAGCAGATGCAGGCCTTCGCGCAAGCCACATCCACCGAAGACCTGTTTGGGCGCCTGGAGGCCTGCGGCTTTCTGACCCGCATCGACCCCACGCGCCAGCCCGGCATGTTTCACTTTGCCACCGTGGCGCCAGGTGAGGTGGAGCTGCTGCGCAGCCTCCAGCACGTCATCCGCAAAGGCCGGGTGCAGGCCATCGAGCCCGAACGCCTGGTGCTGGACGGTGGTGTTGAAGCCATGCCCGCCAACACCCTGTATGTGGACTGCACCGCTTCTGCGGTGGAGCCGCGCGCGGCGCAGCCCATCTTTCAGCCCAACAAAATCGTGCTGCAGGTGGTGCGCATCCCGCAGCCCACCTTCAGCGCGGCCGTGATCGCGTATGTGGAAGCGCACTACGAAGGCGACCAGGCCAAGAACCGTCTGTGCGCTTCGGTGCCCTTCCCCAACCGCCTGGAAGACTACCCCCGCACGGTGATGGTCAGCATGTGGAACCAGGCCCAGTGGGCACAGGACAAGACCCTGCGCAACTGGATGCGCGAAAGCCGACTGGACGGTTTTGGCAAGCTCATGACCGGCATCGACCCGCAAGACAGCGAGAAGCTGGCCGTCATCGGCCAGATGCGCGAACAAGCCATGGCCGCGATGGCCAACCTGCCCAAACTGATTGCAGCCAGCTCAACCACGGGAGACACCGCATGACTTTGACCCGCCGCGCCACCTTGGCCGCCCCCTTGCTGATGCTGCCAGCCTGGGCCGGCGCACAGAGTGCCTGGCCCAGCCAGTCGATCCGTTTTGTGGTGCCCTTTGCGCCCGGCGGCACCAGCGAGATCGTGGCCCGCACGGTGGCCAATGAGCTGACCAAACAACTGGGCCAGACGGTCTTCGTCGACAACAAGGGCGGAGGCGCCGGCTTGCCCGCGATGGGCGAAGTGGCCAAGGCCAAACCCGACGGCCACACCTTGATCCTGGGCCACGTGGGTTCGCTGGCGGTCAACCCCGTGATCTTTCCCAAGCAGCCCTTCGACGCGAACAAGGACTTCATGCCGGTCACGCTGTTGGCCAAGGTGCCCAACGTGTTTGTCATTCACCCCGACGTACCGGCCAACAACTTCAAGGAGTTTGTGGCCCATGTCAAGAAGAACCCAGGCCGGCTGAACTACGGCAGCGCCGGCAACGCCAGCGCCGGCCACCTGGCCATGGAGTACCTGAAGCTGGTGACCGGCACCTTCATCACCCACATCCCCTACCGTGGCACCGGGCCCATGTTGACCGACCTGCTGGCCGGCCGCACCCAGGCCACCAACACCGGCTTGCCTGCGCTGCTGGCGCACATCAAAAGCGGCAAGCTGAAGGCCTTGGCCGTGGGCAGCCCACAGCGGGTGGCCAGCTTGCCCGACGTGCCCACCGTGGCCGAGATGGGCTTCAAGGACTTCGAGACTTCGCAGTGGTATGGCATCCTGGTGCCGGCCGGCACGCCACGCGAGATCGTCAAGAAGCTGCAGGAAGAGTCGCTCAAGGCGCTGAAGAGCAACAGCGTCACCGAGCGCTTTGCCAGCGACAGCGCGGTGGGCGGTGGCGGCCCGCCCGAAGAATTTGCGGCCTACATCGGCCAGCAGCAAAAGATCTGGGCCGACATCGTCAAGCGGGCCGGTATCAAGCCGGACTGAAGCGCTTGTCCGCGGCCGGCGTCACCCGCTGGCCTGCACGCTGCTCAGTCCACCAGGCAGCTGGCGACGGGCACCGAGCCCGCCAGCCGCAAGACCTCGACAAACTCGTCGGGGCTGACGGCGCGGCTGGTCAGGTAGCCCTGGTATTCATCACAGCCACGCGAGCGCAAGAAGGCCAACTGCTCGCGTGTTTCCACGCCCTCGGCCACCACCTTGAGCTTCAGGCTGTGGGCCAAGGCGATGATGGCGCTGACGATGGCCTCGTCGTCGGGGTCGGTGCCCAGATCGTGCACAAACGAGCGGTCGATCTTGAGCGCGTGGATGGGCAGACGCTTGAGGTAGGTCAGCGACGAGTAGCCGGTGCCAAAGTCGTCGATCGACAGGCGCACGCCCATCGTGTCGAGCTCGCCCGCGATGGCCGCCGTTCGCTCGGTGTCGGCCAGCAGGATGGACTCCGTGACCTCGACTTCCAGGCAGCCAAACGGCAGGGCGTGTGCGGCCAGCAAGCGTTCCACCAAGCGCGGCAGCGAGGCTTCGCTGAGGTGGGTGGAGGCCAGGTTCACGGCCACCTGGATGACACCCATGCCATCGGCGATCCAGTCGGCGATCTGTTGGCACACCGTGCTGATGACCCATTCACCGACCTGCAGTTCCAGCCCCGCGCTTTCGACCAGCGGAATGAACTGTGCCGGCGGCAGCAGGCCACGCTCCGGGTGCTGCCAGCGGATCAGCGCCTCGGCGCCCACCACGCTGCCGTCGAGCACATTCACACGCGGCTGATAGTGCAGCACAAACTCATTGCGATCGATGGCCCGACGCAGGCTGGACTCCAGCATCAGGCGGTCGCGGGCCTGGTCACCCATGGCCCGGTCGTAGAACTGGAAGTTGCCGCGCCCGGCTTCCTTGGCCCAGTACATCGCGGTGTCGGCATTTTTCAGCAAGGTGTCGACGTCGGCGCCGTCCTGCGGGTAGATGGACACGCCCACGCTGCCGCCGACAAAGACCTCCGTCCCCTGGATGGTCTGCGGCTCGGCCAGCGTGGCCACCAACCGGCGCGCCACCCCTGCAGCCGCATCGGCAGACTCCAGGTCCGTCAACAGCACGATGAACTCGTCACCGCCCAGGCGGGCCACGCTGTGTGTGTGCTCGCCACCGCGCGAAACACTGTCGTGGCCGCGCAGGGCGTTTTCCATGCGCGAACTGGCCAGGCGCAACAGCTCATCACCGGCCCGGTGACCCAGGGTGTCGTTGACGCGCTTGAAGTTGTCCAGGTCGATGAACATCACCGCCAGCTTGTGACCGTAACGCTCGGCACGCGAGATCGACTTGTGCAGGTACTCGTCGAAGGCCAGCCGGTTGGGCAGCCCGGTCAGCGCATCAAAATAGGCCAGACGCCGGATCTGTTCTTCGGTGTCTTTGCGGCGCGAGATGTCGTGCACCGCGCCGGCCAGCCGCGCGGGCCGGCCGTCGGGCAAACGCTCGATCACCTCCACCTGCTGGTGCACGTGGCGCGTACGGCCCTCGTCACGCACCACGCGGTGGTCAACCTCGAAGCCTTCACCCTGGGTGGCGACGTTGGCACAGGCGTGGCGAATGGCCTCGCGGTCTTCATCGGGAATGTTGGCGAACAAGGTGTCGCTGCCCACCGGGCTGGGCGACGCCTGGTGGCCAAAGATCTGCCAAGCCTGGTCCGAAGCCACGATGCTGCCCGAGCGCAGGTCCCATTCCCAGTCGCCCATCTCGGCCAGACGTTGCGCGTTGGAAAGCCGGCGCTGGCTTTGCTTGAGGTCGTTGATGGCCTGGCTGGCGCGCAGCATGTAGCGCACACGGTGAGCCAGGATGGTCCAGTTGATCGGCTTGGTGATGAAGTCGGTGGCACCCACCTCGAAGGCGGTCTCAATCGACTTGACGTCCTCCAACCCGGTCATCATCACCACCGGCACCCGGTTGCCACCCGGCAGCCGGCGCAGTTCGGCGCAGGCGGTGAAGCCGTCCATCACCGGCATGCTCACGTCCATCAGGATCAGGTCGGGCATGCGCTCGCGAATCGACGCCAAGGCCTGCTGACCGTCAGCGGCTTCGGCAATCTCGAATCCGGCACGCTTGAGGGTGGCCCGCGTCAGGCGTCGGCCGCCCGCGTCGTCGTCAACCACCAGCACCAGGTCAGGCTTGCTCATACTGCTGCTCCTTCCAAAGATCGCGCTATTTCCTGGCGCAACAGGGGTTCGACACGCTGGTACAGCCCGTTGACGGCGCCGACCAGCCGCTTGGCTGCGACCAGGTCGCCGGCCAGGCCAACCCGCTCCAGATCGCGCGCTGTCTCGCCCAGGCGGGCCGCGCCCACGTTGAAGCTGGCCGACTTCAGCGCATGGGCCACCCGGCCCACCGCCGCGCCGTCGCTGCGCTCCAAGGCCTGGTCCAGCGCCTGCAGTTGAGCGGGGGACTCGAGCAGGTAGATCTCGATCACCTCGCGGATCACGCTGCCATCGCCATCGTCGATGGCCCGGATGTTGTCCAACGCGGCCTGGTCGAGCAGGGTGTCGTCGGGTGCCAGCAGGGGCTGCGGCTCCTGTGGCCGTGCCTGTGCCCGCTCGCCCAGCACCTTGCTGGCTGGCAACCAGCGCGCAATGGTCTGCGCCAACTGTTTGCGGGTGTAGGGCTTGGCCAGGTGATCGTCCATGCCCGCGGCGCGGCAGGTTTCGGCATCGCCGACCAAGGCGTTGGCGGTCAGCGCCACCACCGGCAAGCGCTGGCCGCCATGCTCGGCTTCCCATTGGCGGATGGCGCGCGTGGCTTCGTAGCCGTCCATCTCGGGCATCTGGCAATCCATCAGCACCAGGTCGTAGTGACCCTGCTTCACTGCACTGAGCGCCAGTTGGCCGTTGGCCACGATTTCATAGCTGCAGCCCATCGACTTGAGCATGTTGCGTGCCACCACCTGGTTGACGCCGTTGTCTTCGGCCAGCAGCACGTGGGCGTCGAAGCGCAGATCACGGCCCGCTGCGTCCTTGCCAGCGCCGTTGACCCTGGCTGATCCGGCCTCGAAAACCGATTCGGCGTTGGGCTCGCCCAGGCACTGCGCCAGCGCGCGAAAGAGTTCTTGCCGCCGCACGGGCTTGGACAGGTAGGCCTGGATGCCGGCGGCTCGCGCACGGGACACCTCGGCCGAAGAGTGCAGCGACGTCAGCAGCACCAGAGGCAAAGCCGCCAGCGTGGCGTCGGCGCGCACCGCCTTGGCCAGCGCGATGCCGTCCATCTGCGGCATCTTCATGTCGATCACGGCCACGTCGAAGCTGCGGCCCGCGGCCTGCTCGCGGCGCAGCAGTTCCAAGGCTTCCACCCCGTTGGCGGCTTCGTTGCTCTCAACGCCACCTGCGGCCAGGTGATGGCGCACGATGTCGCGGTTGGTGGCGTTGTCGTCCACCACCAGCACGCGACGACCCAGCAAGACCTGCGGCGTGGCCACTGGGGGCAGGCTCACCGCAGCCTGCAGCGGCAATTCGAACCAGAAAGTCGAGCCCTGGCCCCGCACGCTGTGCACGCCGATCGTGCCGCCCATCAGTTCGACCAGGCTGCGCGAAATGGCCAATCCCAGACCGGTGCCACCAAAGCGCCGCGTGGTGCTGCCGTCGGCCTGCGCAAAAGGTGTGAACAGGCGCTCGCGCTGCTCGTCGTCGATGCCGATGCCGCTGTCGCGAACGCTGACCCGCAACCGCGGTGACCCGTCAGCGGCAAACTCGCCGGCCACCTCGACCACCACTTCGCCTTCGGGCGTGAACTTCAGCGCATTGCCCACCAGGTTGGTCAGCACCTGGCGCAGCCGGTAGGGGTCGCCATGCACGGCGGCTGGCAGGGTTTCGTCGATGCGGCAGGCCAGCTCGACATGTTTGGCGTGCGCTCGGGGCGCCAGCAGTTGCACCACGTCCTCGACCACTTGATAAAGATCGAATTCCAGGCTTTCGGTCTCCAGCTTGCCGGCTTCGATCTTCGAGAAGTCCAGGATGTCGTTGATGATCGACAGCAGCGCCTCACCCGAACTGCGCACGGTTTCGACGAAGGGCCGCTGCTGCGGGTCCAGCGGTGTTTCCAGCAACAGCTCGGTCAAGCCCAGAACCCCATTCATCGGGGTGCGGATTTCGTGGCTCATGTTGGCCAGGAATTCGCTCTTGGCGCGGCTGGCGTTTTCGGCGGCTTCCTTGGCCAGGCGCAGTTCGTTTTCGCGCTGCTTGAGCTGAAGCTCGGCCTGCGCACGCAGCGTGATGTCGAAAAACACGGTGTAAAGGCCCACCACCTCGCCTTCGGCGTTGGTGTCGGGCACGTGGCGGCCGGAGTGCCAAACCCGGTTGCCATGGCGGTCGGTGCGTTCACGCTCGAGCAGCACCGACTCGCCTGCCAGCGCGCGGCGCAGGTTGGGTTCGATGTCGGCAAACACGGCGTCGCCGGCCACGGCCTTGACTTCGTGGTCCACCACGTCGCTGGCCAACTTGCCCAGCCACTGCTCCTGGGCCCGGTTGACGTAGCGGTAACGCAGCCCTGCATCGATGTAGCTCACGGTGACCGGAATCTGGTCCATGATCAAGCGCAGCCGCCTTTCCGAGCCCAGCGCTTCTTCCAACTCACGCTGCTGCGCGCTGACCTCGATGGCCATCAACTGGCAGGTCTTGCCAGCGCCTGCCGCCGGGACCAGCTGGACCTGCAACCAGCGCTGCCCGCTGGCCAGCGCGTGGTGTTGGCAACGCAGCTGCTGCGCCTGGCCCTTCAGCGCAGCGTTGATGGCGGCCGTCAGACCGGGCGCCGCGACGGCACCCAGGGCGTCATCGAAACCCTGACCTTCAAGTTCACTGGCTTTCACCCCCAGCCAGGCCGCCAGCGCTTCGCTGGCCCACAGGCAGCGGTGCTCGGCGTCGATCTGTGCTGCCAGCATGGGCAGGCGGTCGGCCACGCTGGGCGCCGCCGCCGCCACGGGGAACTGGCTGGTGTCCAGACCCGTCAACTCATCGTCACGGCTGCGGCGGCGCTTGCGAAACAGCAGCGCGGCGCCGGCTGCCGCAACCAGCGCGGGCCCGGCAAATGAGCCCGGCAAGGCCCGCAGCCACGCCAGTTCAAGCGCCAGCGCCGCAAGCAGCGCGCCGACCAGCAGCGCGCCGGCAGCGACGCTGCCCCATTCGAGTGTGCGATCGGTGGTGGCCATCAAAGGGTTCCCCAGGTGGTTTCCAGGCACGGCAGGTCGGCCAGCCGGAATTCAGCAATTTGGGCATTGCCCAAGTCCAGGCGGCGCGGCAGGCCCACCATCCGGCCCATCACGCGGGCAACACCCTTGCTGCCCACCAGCAAGGGGCGCAGCGGCAGCAAGGGCTTGACCGAGTGCAGCGCACGCGCCACACGCTGCGTGAAGACGGCGTCGGACTCACCACCCGGCGGGTCACGGCCGGCATCGAGCCAGGGCTGGGTCTCTTCGATGCTGAGCAGGTTCCAGTCACCCAAACTGCGCTCGGCAAAGGCCGGCACGATGTGGATCTCGACCCGCGGCAGCTCGGCGGCGATGATGCGCGCCGTTTCACGTGTGCGCCGCAGGTCGCTGCTGATGATGATGCCGATCGGCGGGTCCAGGCGGTGCAGTTCACGCGCCACCTGCGCCACCTGATCGCGCCCTTGCTCGTGCAGCGGCACGTCCAGATCGCCGCCGCAGCGCACATGGGCCAGGTTGGGTTCGGTCACGCCATGCCGGATGTAGCGCAGCGTGCCGTGGCGCACGCTGCCCGTACGCTTCGGTGCGACGGGCAGCCGGGGGTCTTGAAGGGTGTTCATCAGCGCAGCACGCTCAGCGGCGCAAAAGAGATCGGTGAACCTGGCAAGGCGTCGCGGATGGGCGCATGCAGCGCACTCCACTCGCCACGCGTGAGCTGCGGCCGCAGCAGCCACTCGCGGATGAACCAGCTGTGGTTGCGGTCGGCCAGCAGCGGGCTGTGGCCGGTGTCCGGAATGTGCATCAAGGTCAGGTCCTTGCCCCGGCGCATGCGCGTGATGGTCGATTC